>JBBQAH010000124.1:0-9407 GCA_038316145.1 Burkholderiales bacterium | reverse complement strand
CCACCTTGTTCAGTTTATTCATGATTCTCCTCTCGAGGAAAGCCGCAGATTTCTGCGTAATGTCCAAATCGGAAGCAAAAAAAGCCGGCAAACACCCGGTTTGGCAAGCGTTTACCACCGATGAGTGATTGTGCCATAGGGGCTTCGGCAGGCCGGTTTTTCAGCCGCCAGATGCGTTTGACACACCGTGTTGTTGCATGGGCGCGACAACCTGGGCCGCTTAGAATCGCCGGCTGTCGCGCAAAAGTGTCTGCGCCAGTACTTCCGCCCATGGCGCCGCTACGCCCAATTTGCCAGGTCTCCGCATGACGCCCTTCGCCAAGGAAACACTGCCCATCAGCCTCGAAGAGGAGATGCGGCGCTCGTACCTGGATTACGCGATGAGCGTGATCGTGGGCCGGGCCCTGCCGGATGCGCGCGACGGCCTCAAACCGGTGCACCGGCGGGTGTTGTTTGCGATGCATGAGCTCAACAACGACTGGAACCGCGCTTACAAGAAGAGTGCGCGCATCGTCGGCGACGTGATCGGCAAGTACCACCCGCACGGCGATACGGCGGTCTACGACACCATCGTACGCATGGCGCAGGATTTTTCGCTGCGCCACATGCTGGTGGACGGCCAGGGCAACTTCGGCTCGGTCGACGGCGACAGCGCGGCGGCGATGCGCTACACCGAAATCCGGCTGTCCAAGATCGCCCACGAGATGTTGGCCGACATCGACAAGGAGACGGTCGACTTCGCGCCCAACTACGACGGCTCCGAAAAAGAGCCCACGGTGATGCCGGCGCGGCTGCCCAACTTGCTGGTCAACGGCTCGTCGGGCATCGCGGTGGGCATGGCCACCAACATCCCGCCGCACAACCTGAACGAAATCGTCGACGCCTGCCTGCACTTGCTGAAGTTTCCCGAGGCGACGATCGACGAGTTGATGGAGATCGTGCCGGCGCCCGACTTCCCGACCGCCGGCATCATCTATGGCATCACCGGCGTGCGCGAGGGCTACCGCACCGGGCGTGGCAAGGTGGTGATGCGGGCCAAATGCCATTTTGAGGACATCGACCGCGGCACCCGCCAGACCATCATCGTTGACGAGTTGCCCTACCAGGTCAACAAGAAGACGCTGCTCGAGCGAATCGCCGAGCTGGTGCACGAGAAGAAGATCGAGGGCATCAGCCACATCCAGGACGAGAGCGACAAGTCCGGCATGCGGGTGGTGATCGACCTGAAGCGTGGTGAAGTGCCCGAGGTGGTGCTGAACAACCTGTACAAGCAGACCCAGCTGCAGGACACCTTCGGCATCAACATGGTGGCGTTGATCGACGGCCAGCCCAAGCTGTGCAACCTGAAGATGCTGCTGGCGATCTTCCTGGAGCACCGGCGCGAGGTGGTGACCCGGCGCACGGTGTACTTGCTGCGCAAGGCGCGTGAACGCGGCCATGTGCTGGAAGGCCTGGCGGTGGCGCTGGCCAATATCGACGAGTTCATCGAGACCATCAAGACCAGCCCGACGCCGCCGGTGGCCAAGGCCGCGCTGATGGCCAAGAGCTGGGACTCGTCGATGGTGCGCGAGATGTTGCTGCGCACCGAGGGCGGCACCATGGGCGGCAGCCAGGCTTATCGGCCAGAAGGCCTGCCCGCCAATATCGGCTTGCAGGCCGACGGCCTGTACCGGCTGAGCGAAGACCAGGCCGGCGAGATCCTGCAGATGCGCCTGCAGCGCCTGACCGGGCTGGAGCAGGACAAGATCATCGGCGAGTACAAGGAGGTGATGGGCGAGATCGCCGACCTGCTCGACATCCTGTCCAAGCCCGAGCGTGTGACCTTCATCATCTCGGAAGAGTTGCTGGCGGTGAAGCTGGAGTTTGGCCAGACCAAGCTCGGCGCACGCCGCAGCGTGATCATGCACAACGTGCAAGAGTTGGGCACCGAGGACCTGATCACGCCCACCGACATGGTGGTCACCCTGAGCCACACCGGTTACATCAAGAGCCAGCCCCTGGCGGAGTACCGGGCGCAAAAGCGCGGCGGGCGTGGCAAGCAGGCGACGCAGACCAAGGACGACGACTGGATCGACCAGCTCTTCATCGCCAACACGCATGACTGGATCTTGTGTTTCAGTGACCGTGGCCGGGTGTATTGGCTCAAGGTCTGGGAGGTGCCGCAGGGATCGCGCAATTCTCGCGGCCGGCCGATCGTCAACATGTTCCCGTTGCAGGCAGGCGAGAAGATCACCGTGGTGCTGCCGCTGACGGGTGAGTTCCGCAGCTTCCCGGCCGACCACTTCATCTTCATGGGCACCAAGCTGGGCACCGTCAAGAAGACGCCGCTGGACGACTTCAGCAACCCGCGCAAGGCCGGCATCATCGCGGTCACGCTGGATGACGGCGACGTGCTGATCGGCGCGGCATTGACCGACGGCCGGCATGACGTGATGCTGTTCTCCGACGGCGGCAAGGCGGTGCGTTTTGATGAAGAAGAAGTCACCGCGCACGGCCGCCAGGCCCGCGGTGTGCGCGGCATGAACCTGGACGAGGGCCAGAACGTCATCGCCATGCTGGTGGCCGAGGACGAAACCCAGAGCGTGCTGACGGCCACCGAAAACGGCTACGGCAAGCGCACCAGCATCATCGAGTACACCCGCCACGGCCGGGGCACCAAAGGCATGATCGCGATCCAGCAGACCGAGCGCAACGGCAAGGTGGTCGCCGCCACCCTGGTGCGGCCAGCCGACGAGATCATGCTGATCACCGACCGGGGTGTGCTGGTACGCACCCGTGTCGCCGAGATCCGTGAGCTTGGCCGCGCGACCCAAGGCGTGACCCTGATGGCGCTGGACGACGGCAGCAAGCTCTCTGGCCTGCAGCGCATTGTCGAGAACGACGCCATCGCCGATGCCGCTGGCGACGGTGGCGATGCGGGCGAAGGCCCGGACGGCGCTGCAACCGACATTGACCCGCAAACACCCGGCGACGGCGACAGCCCGCCGGATGCGAGCGATACCCCTCCCAACCTGGATACCCCATGACCGTTGTTACCTGGATGGCGCGAGCCGCGCTGATCACCACGCTGGCCGGCGCAGCCAGCCTGGCCTGTGCGCAAACAGCCACAACCGCAGCCGCCCCTGCGACCTCTGCATCCCCCGCCAAGAAGGAATTGGTGCAGAAGCTGCTGACGCTGCAGCAGTCCGGCTTTGAAGGTCTGGCGCGTAGCCTGGCCGAGCAATCGATCGCACAACTGGCCCAGCAAGCCGGCGCCGTGTTGCAAAGCCGGGTGGCGCCCGAGCAGCGTGAAGCGCTGGCCAAGGACGTCCAGGCCGAGTTTGTCAAATACGGTGACGATGTCGGCCCCTTGCTGCGCGACCGGGTGCTCAAGCTGGCGCCCGGCGTGGTCGGCCCGGTGCTGGAAGAAAAACTCAGCGAAGACGAGCTCAAGCAGGTGATTGCGGCCCTCGAATCGCCGGGTTTTCGTAAATACATGCAGCTGACACCCGAGCTGCAACGTGCGTTGGGCCAGAAGCTGGTGGCCGACACCCAGACCCAGGTCGAGCCCAAGCTGAAGGCGCTGGAACAGAGCGTGACCAAGAAGTTCAGCGCTGCCGGCGCTGGCGCCACCGCACCTGCAGCCGGCCCGGCAACCCCCGCAGCGGGTGCCAAGCCCGCCGCCTCCGGCGCACCCAAAGCGGCAGCGTCAGGCGCCAAGAAGTGAGCGCCTGACGATGAGCCTGGTGCCGCGCCCTTACAACTTCTCTGCCGGACCGGCCGCCTTGCCCGAGGCGGTGTTGCAGCAAGCTGCGGCCGAGATGCTCGACTGGCACGGCTCGGGCATGGGCGTGATGGAGATGAGCCACCGCGGCCGCGAGTTCATGTCCATCGCCGAGGCCGCAGAGCGTGATCTGCGCGAGATGCTGGCGGTGCCGGGCCACTTTCGGGTGCTGTTCATGCAGGGTGGCGGCCTGGCTGAAAACGCCATCGTGCCGCTGAACCTGTGCCAGCTGGCGCCGGCCGGCCAGGTGGATGTGGTGGTCAGCGGCGCCTGGTCAAAGAAGTCGGCGCAAGAGGCGCGCCGTTACGCCGACGTGGCGATCGCAGCCAGCAATGAGGCCGACGGCCACACCTCGCTGCCCGACCCGTCCACCTGGCGCCTGAGGGCGGGCGCCAGCTACGTGCACCTCTGCAGCAACGAGACCATCCACGGTATCGAATACGCCACGCTACCCGACCTGGCTGCGCTGGGCAGCACCGCGCCGCTGGTGGTCGATTGCTCGTCGCACATCCTGTCGCGCACCGTGGACTGGTCCCGGGTCGGGCTGGCCTTTGCCGGCGCCCAGAAAAACATCGGCCCGGCCGGCTTGACGCTGGTGATCGTGCGTGAGGACTTGCTGGGCCATGCGTTGGCGGTCTGCCCGTCGGCCTTCGACTACAAGACCGTGGCGGACAACAACTCGATGTACAACACCCCGCCGACCTACGCGATCTACATCGCCGGCCTGGTGTTCCAGTGGCTCAAAGCCCAGGGCGGCGTGCCGGCGATGGAAGCGCAAAACAGGGCCAAGGCCGAGTTGCTGTACGGCTACCTCGACGGCTCGGGCTTTTATGCCAACCGGGTGGCGCGCGAGGGCAGGTCGCGCATGAACGTGCCCTTCTTCCTGCTCGACGAAAGCCTCAATGCCGCCTTCCTGGCCGGTGCGCAAGCGCGGCACCTGCTGCAGTTGCGCGGCCACAAGAGCGTGGGCGGCATGCGCGCGTCGATCTACAACGCAATGCCGTTGGCCGGTGTGCAGGCGCTGGTAGATTACCTCAAGGACTTTGCGCAGCGCCATGGCTGACACTCCCAAGCCCGAGTTTGCCGCTGCTGCGCCTGCCACTGCCGCGGGCATCGCCCCCGAGTTGGGCGTGCTGCGTGACCGCATCGACACACTCGACCGCGAGCTGCTGGCGCTGCTGAACCGCCGCATGCAGTTGGCCGTCGAGGTGGGCGAGCTGAAAAAGCGCGACGGCTCGCCGGTGTTCCGCCCCGAGCGCGAGGCGCAGGTGATCGACGGCCTGAAGGCGGCCAACCCCGGGCCGCTGAAGAGCGTGAGCGTGGCGCCGATCTGGCGCGAGATCATGTCGGCCAGCCGCGCGCTGGAGACGCCCACCCGGGTGGCCTTTCTCGGCCCGGCCGGCACCTTCAGCGAAGAGGCAGCGCTGGGCTTTTTTGGCAGCTCTATCGTGCGGGTGCCCTGCGCCAGCTTCGATGAGGTGATCCGCAGCACCACTGCCGGCGCTGCCGATTTTGGCGTGGTGCCGGTCGAGAACAACACCGAGGGCGTGGTCACCCGCTCGCTCGACCTGTTCCTGACGATGCCGTTGTTCATCATCGGCGAGACCAGCCTGATGGTGCGGCACAACCTGCTGCGCAAGCACAACGCTTTGCAGGGCATCAGCGCAGTGTGCGCGCACCCGCAGGCGCTGGCCCAATGCCACGGCTGGCTCAGCCTGAACCTGCCGGACGTCGAGCGCCGGCCTGTCGCCAGCAATGCCGAGGGCGCACGCCTGGCCGGGCTGGACCCGAGCCTGGCGGCGATTGCCGGCACCCGGGCCGCGGCCGAATACGGTCTGCACGTGGTGGCGCCGGCGATCCAGGACGACGCCCACAACCGCACCCGCTTTGCCATCGTCACCCACCCCGACCGGCATCCGGCGCCGCGCCCGTCCGGCCACGACTGCACCAGCCTGATCGTCAGCGTCGCCAACCAGCCCGGCGCGGTGCATGATCTGCTGATGCCCCTGAAGGAACACGGCGTGTCGATGACCCGTTTCGAGTCGCGCCCGGCGCGCTCGGGCCAGTGGGAGTACTACTTCTACATCGACATCGAGGGCCACCCGGACGAGCCACGGGTAGGCACAGCACTGCGCGAGTTGCGCGAGGCCTGTGCCTTCTTCAAGGTGCTGGGCACCTACCCGATCGACGTCCATTGACACCGCACGGCGCCAGCATGTTCAACCAACTCGGTGTCATCGGCTGTGGCCTGATGGGCGGCTCGTTTGCGCTGGCGCTCAAGCGTGCCGGGCTGGTCAAGCGGGTGGTGGGCTACAGCAAGTCGCCGTCCACCACCGACCTGGCCCGCCGCCTGGGCGTGATCGATGTCGAAGCCGAATCGGCGCTGCAAGCCGTGTCGGGGTCGGACATCGTGTTGATCGCGGTGCCGGTTTCAGCCACCGAGGCCACCTTCAACGCTGTCCGACCCTGCATCAAGGCAGGCATGCTGCTGATGGACGTGGGCTCGACCAAGCGCGACGTGGTGGACACCGCACGCCGCGTGCTGCGTGAGCACATCGGCAGCTTCGTGCCGGCGCACCCGATCGCCGGCAGTGAGAAGTCCGGTGTCGACCACGCTGACGCCGCGCTGTACCTCAACCGCCAGGTGGTGCTGACGCCGCTGCCGCAGACCCAGCCGGAGCTGGTCCAGAAAGCCACCGACGTCTGGACCGCCATCGGCGCGCAGGTGCTGCGCATGACGCCCGAAAACCACGACGCCGCCTTTGCCGCCGTCAGCCACTTGCCGCATTTGCTGGCCTTTGCCTGCTTCTCGGCGATTGCCAACCAGCCGGCCGGGCGCGACTACCTGTCGCTGGCCGGCCCGGGGTTTCGCGACTTCACCCGCATTGCCGCCAGTGACCCGGCGGTCTGGCGTGACATCCTGCTGGCCAACCGCGAAGAGGTCCTGAAGCAAAGCCAGCGCTTCCGCTTTGCGCTGGACGCACTTGAACACGTGATGACGGCCGGCAACGGCCAGGCACTTGAGGACCTGATCCGCAATGCCGCGACAGCCCGCAGCGCCTGGCAAATTGGCGGCCCTGGGCGCGGCGGCGGTGGCGGCGGCGGTGGCGGCGGTGGCGGCGGTGGCGGTGGCGGTGGCGGCGGCATCGGCCCATAGCGCTGGCAGGCGGCGGCACTGCCCGCCCCTCGTCCCAAAGTCCGTCTCTGCGCGCACCCCGACTGTCCCCAACCTACCATTCCGCCCGCTTCGAGCGGGCCGCATCCGGCCCTATTCCCGCCATGTACAAGCTGCCCCACCTGGACCTGCCGCCGTTGCGCGGCGCCGCCGGCACGGTCCAACTGCCCGGCTCAAAAAGCATCTCCAACCGGGTGCTGCTGCTGGCTGGCCTGAGTGAAGGCACCACGCTGGTGCGCGATCTGCTGGACAGCGACGATACCCGCGTCATGCTGGACGCGCTGCGGGCACTGGGTTGCGGCCTGGCGTACCAGCCCGACGGCGCACTGGCGGTTACCGGGCTGGGCGGCCGGCTGCAGGTGCATCAGGCTGCCCTGTTTCTGGGCAATGCGGGCACGGCGATGCGGCCGCTGACCGCTGCGCTGGCGGTGTTGGCGACGCTGCAAGGCGGGCAGTTCGAGCTGAGCGGCGTGCCCCGGATGCACGAGCGGCCGATCGGTGACCTGGTGGCCGCGCTGCGTCAGCTGGGTTGCGGCGTTGACGAACTGGGCATGCCCGGCTTTCCGCCGCTGCGGCTGCACGGCATGGCAGGCGGTGTGCTGCAAACCGCCCGCGAGATTCGGGTGCGGGGCGACGTCTCCAGCCAGTTCCTGACCGCGCTGCTGCTGGCGCTGCCACTGGCCGCAGTCGATCCGACAGGCGCGCCAGTGGTCATCGTTGTGGACGGCGAACTCATCAGCAAGCCCTATGTCGACATCACGCTGAACCTGCTGGCGCGCTTTGGCATCAACGTCGGGCGCGACGGCTACGCCCGCTTCAGCATCCCGGCCGGCAGCCGTTACCAAAGCCCGGGCGTGATCCATGTCGAGGCCGATGCCTCGTCGGCCTCGTACTTCATTGCGCTGGGCGCCATCGCCGCCGGCCAGGCCGCCGGTGACGCGCCGCTGGTGATCAACGGCCTGGGTCTGGACTCGATCCAGGGCGACATCCACTTTGTCGAGGCGGCTCGCCTGATGGGTGCTGACATCACCGGCGCGCCCGGCCGGCTGACGGTGCGGCGCGGCGCCTGGCCGCTGCGCGCCATCACGCTGGACTGCAACCACATCCCCGACGCGGCGATGACGCTGGCGGTGATGGCGCTGTACGCCGACGGCTGCACCCGGCTCACCAACATCGCCAGTTGGCGCGTCAAGGAGACCGACCGCCTCACGGCAATGGCCGTCGAGCTGCGCAAGCTGGGCGCCACAGTCACCGAGGGCGACGATTTCATCGAGGTGACGCCGCCTGCGGTCTGGCAGGCCGCATCGATCCACACCTACGACGACCACCGCATCGCGATGTGCCTGTCGCTGGCCGCCTTCAACCCGTTGGTGGCATCGCCGGGCAGTGAGGTGAGCCTGCGCATCCTCGACCCGGCTTGCGTGGCCAAGACCTTCCCGGACTACTTCGAGACACTGTTTTCGGTGGCCCAGGCCGCCGAGGCCGACATCCCGGTCATCACCATCGACGGCCCGACCGCGTCCGGCAAGGGCACGCTGGCGGCCACGGTGGCCGCCCGCCTGGGCTGGCACCAGCTCGATTCGGGCCTGCTCTACCGCGCCACCGCGCTGGCCGCCCAAAGCCTGGGTGTGGCTGCGGACGACGAGCCCGGCCTGGCCCGGGTGGCCGCCGGGCTGGATTTGCGCTTCGACGGCGAGCGGGTGCTGCTCGATGGCACTGATGTGGCGGCCGAGCTGCGGCAAGAGCAGGTCGGCAGCATGGCCTCGCGCATCTCGGCCTGGCCGGCGGTGCGAGGTGCGCTGCTGGCGCTGCAGCTGGCGTTTCGCCGCCTGCCGGGCCTGGTGGCCGACGGGCGTGACATGGGCACGGTGATCTTTCCGGGCGCGCCGCTCAAGCTGTTCCTCACTGCCAGCCCTTTGATGCGCGCCGACCGCCGGTATAAGCAATTGATTTCAAAAGGGATTTCTGCTAATCTCAGCGACCTTCGTGCGGACTTGGAGGCGCGTGACGCGCGGGACAAAAACCGCTTGATCGCGCCACTCAAACCCGCGCAAGACGCGCTGCTGCTCGACAACTCGGGCCTGGGCATCGAGCAATCGGTGAGCCAGGTGCTGGATTGGTGGGCACAGCGCGGGCCGTTTTGAGCCTTTCGGGTCTCAATCCGGTCGAACAGGGCCATTTCGGCCAAAGCAAGCCCAGCCCGCTGCGCCCAGCCCCCTGTCATGCCCTCAGGCCTGTCAGGGGGCCGGATCCGTGGCGTTGTTTCACCCTCACCCGCCACCCCGCCGGCCACTTCTCACTTTGTTTTCGCCGGCACCAAGGACCTATCTGAATGACCCAAGCTCAAATCGATACCGCAGCACCCGCCGGCATGGAAAGTTTTGCCGCGCTGTTTGAAGAATCATTGCTCAAGAGCGATCTGCGCGCCGGCGAGGTCATCTCCGCCGAAGTCGTGCGCATCGAGTTCAA
>JBBQAH010000046.1:0-18487 GCA_038316145.1 Burkholderiales bacterium | reverse complement strand
ACCTTGACGGTGCGCTCAAACGCCGCCGGCTCCAGGTAGCCCATCTTGGCGGTGCCGGCATTGCTGATCAGCGTGGCCACGTTTTCCATCTGGCGCTTCTGCACCTTGAGCGTGGCGCTGCCCGACGGATCAGCGGCCACGACGATCTTGGCGGCCTCTTCGGGGTTCTTGACCGCGTCGGTCCAGCCCTTGAGCGTGGCCTTCAGGAACTTGCCCATCTTGGCGACAAAGGCCGGGTCCTTCAACTTGCCTTCCAGCACGTAGAGGCCGTCTTCGAGCGATGCCACACCCTCTTTCTCGTAGAAGAAGGTGATCAGGTCAGACTCCTTGACCCCCGCGTCCACCAGCTGCCAGTACTCGTTGTAGATCATGGTGCTGATGCAGGCGGCCTGGTTTTGCAGCAGCGGGTCGACGTTGAAGCCCTGCTTGAGCACCTTGACGTCGGTGTCGGGCTTGAGCCCCAGCTTGGCCATCCAGTTCAGGAACGGGTACTCGTTGCCGCCAAACCACACGCCCAGGGTCTTGCCCTTGAAGTCTTTCGGGCTGGCGATGCCGCTGGACTTCTTGCAGGTCAGCATCAGGCCGGACTTGTCGAAGATTTGCGCGATGTTGACCAGCGGCACGCCCGCCTCACGCGCGGCCAGCGCGTCGGGCATCCAGTTGACGATGGCGTCGGCCTGGTTGCCGGCCAGCACCTGCACCGGGCTGACGTCCGGGCCGCCCGGCTTGATGGTGACGTCCAGGCCCGCATCCTTGTAATAGCCCTTGGCGGCGGCGACGTAGTAGCCGGCAAACTGGGCTTGCGGCACCCATTTCATCTGCACCACCACTTTGTCGGCGGCCTGCGCTGCCAGACTACCGGCGGCCAGCATGGCGGCGAGCACCGCGTGTTTGATCGTGAAACCGGTCATGACTCACTCCTGTCTTGGTTTGTGGAACGGAACGTCGGAACATATCTAAAACTGAACAACAACGAAGAAACAACAACTCGGGTGGCAGCGCCTGCTCAGACCCGACGGGGAAAAATCACTTGCTGCGGATCGACGGATGCCAGAAGGCCACCCGCCGCTCCAGCTGCACCAGCACAGCATAGGCCACCGACCCGGTGACCGCCGCCACCACGATGGCGCCCCAGACCAGCGCCATGTTCATGCGCGCGGCCTCGGTGCTGATGCGGAAACCCAGCCCCACCGTCGGCGAGCCGAAAAACTCGGCCACGATGGCGCCGATCAGCGCCAGCGTGGCGTTGACCTTGAGGGCGTTGAAGATGAAGGGCATGGCCGCCGGCAGCCGCAGGTCCAGCAGGGTGCGCGGGTAGCTGGCAGCGTAGCTGTGCATCAGCTCCAGCTCCAGCCGGCCGGCCGCCTGCAGCCCCGCCAGCGTGGACACCAGCATCGGGAAGAAGGTCATCAGCACCACCACCGCCGCCTTGCTGGGCCACTCGAAGCCGAACCACATCACCATGATCGGTGCTACCGCCACCAGCGGCACGGTGCTGGTCAGGTTGGCCAGCGGCAGCAGACCACGCTGCAAAAACGGCGCACGGTCGATTGCCACGCCGACGGCAAAACCCAGCCCCGAGCCCAGCGCCCAGCCGACCAGCACGGCCTTGAGCACGGTTTGCACAAAGTCGCCCGCCAGCGTGTCCCAGCGGTCGATCAGCATCTGGCCGATCAGCGCCGGCGCCGGCAGCAGCACCCGCGGCACGTCGAACATGGTCACGCCGATCTGCCAGAAGTACAGCACCCACAGGCCGAACAGTGCGGCCGTGGCCGTGCCGTACCAGCGCCGGCCGTCGAGTGCGGCCACCCGTTGCACGCTGCGCGCGGCCAGCACCACCACCACCGCCAGGCCCAGCAAGTGCGCGGTGGCAGGCCCGACGTCGCTGCTGCCGGCCGGTGGCACGGCTTGCGCCAGCGCGGCGGCGGCGATGCCTGCCGCCAGCAAGGTCAACCACAAGGCAAATTGGCGGCCCATCACGCCGCCTGCCGCGTTTGCAGCACCCAGCGTTCGACCCCTGCCACCGCAGCCGTCAGCGCCAGGCCCAGCAGCGCCGACATCACCAGCGCCGACCAGATGCCCACGGTGTTGCCGTAGTAACTGCCGGTCAGCAGCTTGGCGCCCAGGCCGGCTTGTGCGCCGGTGGGCAGCTCGGCCACCATCGCGCCGACCAGGCCGGCGGCAATCGCCACCCGCAGCGACGGGAACAAAAACGGCAGGGCTGAGGGCATGCGCAACAGCCAGAAAGCCTGCAGCCGGCTGGCGGCGTAGGTGTGCATCAGCTCGGTCTCGATGCGCTGCGGCGCCCGCAGGCCGGCCACCATCGCCACCGTGACCGGAAAAAAGCAGAGGTACATCGCAATCGCCGCCTTGGGCGCCAGACCGGAAAAACCCAGGCTGCCCAGGATCACCAGCACGATGGGCGCGATGGCCAGCACCGGCACGGTTTGCGAGGCGACGATCCAGGGCAGCAGCGCCCGGTCCAGCGTGCGTGAATGAACGATGGCCGCCGCCAGCACGATGCCCAGCAGCGTGCCCAGCACAAAGCCGACCAGCGTGGACTGGGCCGTGACCGCCGCGTGATAGAGCAGGTTGCGCGGGGAGTCCAGCGGCCAATCGACCAGGCTGCGGTACAGGTCAGCCACCACCTGGTGCGGCGCGGGCAGCACCGGGCGCTCCATGTTGAGGGTGGCCGTGATCAGCTGGCCGGTGCTGTAGGCACCTTGAGGCGCCAACACCCGCTCGACCGCGCCGGCCCGGTTCAGGCCCACCGCGCCCACGTACCAGAGCAGCAGCGTGGCGGCCAGCACCAGCGCCACCGGCAGCACCCGCTCACGCAGCGGGATGGCCTTAGACCGCATCGTCGCCTGGGGCTGACCCGTGGCCGGCCGCCAAACCCTCGCGCACCTGGTGCGCCAACGCCATGAACTCGGGCGTGTCGCGCAGCCCCAGATGCCGCTCGTCGGGCAGGGTGGATGGAATGATCTTGAGGATGCGCCCGGGCCGCGGCGACATCACCACGATGCGGGTGGACAAATACACCGCCTCGGCGATCGAGTGGGTGACAAACACCACCGTGCGCCGCTCACGCTGCCAGAGCTGTTGCAATTGCTCGTTGAGGCCGTCGCGGGTGATCTCGTCGAGCGCACCGAAGGGCTCGTCCATCATCAAAATCTTGGGCTCGAAACCCAGCGCCCGGGCAATCGACACCCGCTGCTGCATGCCACCCGACAACTGCCAGGGGTATTTGCGCTCAAAGCCTGTCAGGCCGACCCGACCCAGTTGCTCTCGCGCCACGGCCTCGGCCGCGGCCTTGCGCCGGCCCTGGATCTGCAACGGCAACATCACATTGCCCAGCACCGTGCGCCACGGAAACAGCGCCGGCGCCTGGAACACATAACCGTAGGCACGCGCCAGCCGGGCCTGGTGCGGGCTCAATCCGTTGACCAGCACCTCGCCGGCACTGATCGGCTCCAGATCGGCGATCACCCGCAGCAGCGTGGTCTTGCCGCAGCCCGAGGGGCCGATCAGCGAGACAAACTCGCCCGCCTCGATGCGCAGGTCGATCTCCGACAGCGCGTGCACCGGTGCATCGGCCGACGGATAGACCACGCTGGCGCATCGAACCTCGACGGCGGCCTGGCTGGCGGGCGCCGACGCCGGGGCCGATGCCGTGGCATGGGGCAGGCTGGCCAGTCGTTCAGGGGCATTCATGGCAATAGGGCGGGGTTCAAAATCCAGAAAACCTAATCAAATGGTCAGCTTATTGTCACCGAGCAAGCCAGATCTGTGCCAACCGGCGCCCCGCCGAAGGCGTCGGGATCAACCCCATGCGGTGCCGCTTGGCCAGGGCCGCACCAGCACGGGTCAGCCCGCGCCATGCTTGGCCGATGGCGCCCAAACCGAAATCGCAGGCCGTTGGGCGGGTCGAATCGGCTGCCGCTTGCCGGCTCGAAGCCGACCGCGGCGACACGGCCGAGAGAGATCACCTCAGCAGCGTTGTCGGCTACTTCCGGCCGTTCGAGCTGAAAGCCCCGCTCTGCGGCTCAGCGCGTGCGCTCAATCGCCGCCCGCGACGGCCGCCAACGGCTGCGCAACCGTCGCCTCGAAGCCGCTTCGGCGCGGACGCACTGCGGCGATCCAGTCGACCAGCGCCGCCGGGCTCAACGGCTTGGCGTAGAGAAAACCCTGCAGTTCGTCGCAGCCCGAGGCGCGCAGCGTCTGGGCCTCGCGTTCAGTCTCGACGCCCTCGGCGACCACCTTCAGGCCCAGGGTGTGGCCCAGGCCGATGATGGCGCGGGTGACGGCCAAGTCGGTCGGGTCCTTGAACATGTCCCTGACAAAGGACCGGTCGATCTTGAGCCGGTCGATCGGAAACCGGTTGAGGTAGTTCAGGCTCGAAAAACCGGTACCAAAATCGTCGATCGCCAGCTCGACGCCGAGTTGCTTGATCGTGCGCAGTCGCTCCAGCGTCAGCTCGGCCCGGTCCATCAGTGTCGACTCGGTCAGCTCCAGCTCGACCGTGCCGGGTGGCAGCGCATGGCGGTCCAGCGCGTCGCGCACCGTGGTGACCAGGTCGTCGTTGCGCAGCTGCAGCGCCGAGACGTTGATCGACACCTGCGGCACCGGCACGCCAGCCGCACGCCAGGCGCCAAGCTGGCGGCAGGCCTCGGCGATGACCCAGGCGCCGATCGGCACGATCAGCCGCGTCTCCTCGGCAATCGGGATGAACTGCACCGGAGATACCGCGCCGAGCTCGGCCGAGGTCCAGCGCAGCAGCGCCTCGACGCCGACCAGCCGGCAGCTCACCGCGTCGACACGCGGTTGGTAGACCAGGCTCAGCTCCTGGCGCTCCAGACACAGCCTCAGGTTCGATTCGATCTTGAGCCGGCGTTGTGCACGCTCGTTCAGCTCGGGAGAGTAAAAATGTGCGGTGTCGCGGCCCAGGGCCTTGGCTTGGTACATCGCCGCGTCGGCGTGGCGCATCAGGGTGTCGATGTCCAGCGCGTCGTCGGGGAAGACCGCGATGCCGATCGAACACGAGACATGCAGCTCGGCGCCGCCGATGTCGTGGACCTGGCGCAAGCGCGGCACCAGCCGTTCGTCGACGATGGCTGCGACCTCGTCGCCGTCGGCCACGCCGTTGAGCACGATGACAAACTCGTCACCGCCGAGCCGGCTGACGGTGTCGCCGGCGCGTACCGACTCCGCCAGCCGTCGGCCCACCGACCGCAGCAGTCCGTCGCCCACATGGTGGCCCAGCGAGTCGTTGATGTTCTTGAAGCGGTCCAGGTCGATGAACAGCACCGCCACCTTTTCGCCGCGCCGCGGCGCCTGCTGCAGCGCCAGGCGCAGCCGCTCGATGCACAGCGCGCGGTTGGGCAGCTCGGTCAGCACGTCGTGCTGGGCCAGAAAGCGGATGCGCTCCTCGTTGCGCTTGCGGTCGCTGATGTCGATCGTCGTCGCGATGTAGTGAGAGACCTCCGCCTCTTGGCCGTTGCGCACCACGCTGATGATCAACCAGGCCGGGTAGCTGCCCCCTTCGCGCCGCTGCAGCGTCACCTCGCCCTGCCAGTTGTGGCCCTGCGCCAGCGCCGGACCGAACACCGACAGCGCCGCCACCCCGCCTTGCAGCTGCCCATGCGCACCGACGGGCTCGCCGATCAGCTCATGCAGCTCGTAGCCGGTGCTGCGGCAGAACGCCCGGTTGGCCGTCAGCACACGATGCTCGGCGTCGATGATGACGATGCCTTCACCGCTGGCCTCGAAAACCTTGGCCCAGAGTTCGAGCCGATGCTCCATCAGCTTGAGGTGGTTGATCGGTGTGAACGCGGTCAGCACCGCGCTCTGACCCTGGAATTCAAGCTGCCGCGCAGACAGCACGGCCCAGGTGGCGTCGGTGCCGTTGTGCCAACGCACCTCGAACTCGTCCACCGCATCGCGGTCGGCCAGGCGCTGGAAGAAGCGTGACCGCACGGCCGAATCGAGCCCGCGGCGCCAGGGGTCCTCGGTCGATTGGCCGATCCAGCGCTGCGCCGGCAGGTTGGCATGCAGCACCTGGTGGCCCGGTACCGCGGTGACCATCAGTGCAATCGGTATCGCCTCGACCAGCTGCTGCTGCGCCTGCGCGGCGCGGGCACTGGCGATCAACTCCTGCTGCACCGCGCGTTCGCGGTCCAGCTGCGCCAGCATGTCGTTGAAGGCGACGACCAGGCGGCCGATCTCGTCCTTGCTGTCCCAGCTGGCGCGCAGCGTGTGGTCACCGGTCTGCCGAACCCGGTCGGCAACGCCCGAGAGGCGTTGCAGCGGCAGCGCGATCTGCCGCGCCACAAAGTACACCGTCGTCAGGATCAGCGTCAGCAGGCCCAGCGCCGTGCCCAGGTGCAGCCACATGCGCGAAAAGAAACCCTCGACCCGCAGGTCCAGCAGGCGGCGCAGCTGCTGCGACGTGGCGGTCCAGGCCGCGCCGACGCTGTCTACAAGCTGGCCGTGCGCTGCCTTCATCGCCTCGACATCGGCCGGCTGCGCACCCAGATCCATCGTGCGGCGCGTCGCGCTGCGCAAGCGGTCCAGCGCGGCACTCATCGCCAGTTGGGACGGCTCAAGCGCACGCTTGAGCTCCGGGCTGCCGGCGGCATAGGCCTCGGCATAGTCCGCGCCCAGGCCCTGCTGTCCGGTGTCGAGCCGGCCAACGAGCACCAGATGCTGGGCCTGTGTGTCCGGGCTGGGCCCGGCACCTGCAGGTTGTTGCCGCAGCACGGCGGCGCTGAGGTCGGCCGAGGCCAGCAGGATCTCGGGCAGCCGCAGCACGACGATCGACATCGTGTAGTAGCTGTCGAGGTCGGGGTCGAGGATCAGGTTGGACTGGTTGCCGACACGCGTCACCAGATCGCGGCCGCGCTCCAGCACCTGCTTCATCGGCTCGATTTCGGTCTGGATGTCACCGACAGCGCGCAGCGCGGCGGCCAGGGCCATCGCTGCCTGTTCGCTGTCCAGCCCCGGACCCAGGCGCGCCTGCGTGCCGATGACCGATTGCTCGGCCCGGCCCGTTATGGCGTGGGCGCCGACGGACAGCCTTGTCCCGTCCAGCAGGATCGGCTGCAATTGCTCGATGTAGGCCGTGCCGACCAACTCCTTGCGCGCAAAGTCGATCGCCAGGAATTTTTCGTGCACCAGGATGCCGCTGATGTAGGCCACTGCGCTCATGTCGAGCGCAAAGATCAGCATCAGCTTGCGTCCCACGCTCAAACGGCGCAGCAGTCGGGACGCAAACTCAAACATCGGTTGTTGCTCCGTCGCGAGGGTTGGCAGGGGTCGAGGTCATTGTCGCCCCCGAAGGATTGACACCAACCCTGCATTTCGGCAATTGAAGCCAGGACTTGAGTCAACAGCTGCATGGCCACGGCCAGCACAAAGTGGCCCAGCTCTGCCTCGCTATGCGCCCACAGCGAACGGGCCTTGAGCGTGTGGTCGTGGCGCGGGCCGAGGTGGCGGTCTCTGGCCGGCACCAGCGTGCTCAGGGTCTGCGCGGCCACGGCATAGTCGGCCAGGCCGTAGTGCGCACGGGCCAGGTTGTAGCGGTCGGCCAGGCTGTCGGTGATTTCGTATCCGGCAATGCGGGCCTTAGCGGCCACCACGGCGGCAAACTCGTCACGCGCTTGGCCAAAGCGGCCCTGTTCGTACAAAGTGTTGGCCAGCACGCTGCGCAACCTGAAGACCTGCACCGGGTCACTCTGCGGCGTGGCCAGCGCCAGCGCCTGGCGCACCAGCGTCTCGGCGCCGGCGTAGTCGCCTTGTTCACGCACCGCCCAGGCCAGTTGCTCGGCCACCGGCAGCGCCCAGCGGTGTCCGGGCCCGAACTGGCGGTGGGCGCGTTGCAGCAGTTGCGCAACGGCCTGGCGCGCCGCGTCGAACTGCATCTCTTCCTTCATCACCTCGAACTGCAGGAAGGCAGCGTCCAGCGCGCCGAGCTGGCCCTACCAGGCCAATGCCTGGTCCAGCTGAGCCCGCGCCTGGGCCTTGTCGCCCAGCGTGGTGTAGATGGTGCCGATCTCGCGCAGGCCGTCGAGATGGCGGTGGATGTCGGCCGCCAGGGCTTCGGCGCTGGGATAACGCTCGGCGGGTTCGAGTGCCATCGCACGGGCCACGATGGCGTCGGGGTCGCCGGCCAGATCGCCAGCAGCAACCTGGCGCTGCGCCGGCACTGCCAGCCTGGGCGGCAACACCGTCGCGTTGGCGAGTTGCCGGGCCAGGTTCACGGCGCCCTGGCGGTCCAGTGTGTAGGGCCGCTGGCCGGTGAGCAGCTCGTACAGCACGACGCCCAACGAATAAGCGTCGGAGGCCGCACCCAGCGGCGCGCCGGCCAGCTGTTCGGGCGTGACGAGCAGGTTCGACGGTTTCAGGTCGCGGTGGATGACCAGCCGATTGTGGGCAAAGCTGACGGCGCCCAGCACCTGCAGAAACAGCGCCAGCCGGCGCCGCAGCGGCAGGCCGCGGGCATGTTCGGTGATTGGCTGGCCGCTGATCAGCTCCATCGCCAGAAAGGGCTGGCCCGCCGCGCCGACGCCGGCGTCATACAGGCGCGCGATGTGCGGATGCTCCAGACCGGCCAACAGGTCGCGCTCGCTCTCGAAGCGGCGCGCCATCGCGGTCGGCGCCTCGATGCCGGCTTGTGGCAGCTTCAGCGCGACGCGCCGGAACACGTCCCATTGGCAAGACATTCGCAAGAACCGGCCGCGGCCGGTCAACCGGCCTGCAGTTCGACTGGCAGACACGCGCGCGCCTTGTCCCACAGCCGGCGCACGGTGCGCTCGCTGATGCCCATCGCCAGCGCCACCTCGACGTCGGTGTAGCCGCCGTAAAAGCGCAGTTCCAACAGCTCGGCCAGCGGCAGGTCAACCGCCTCCAGCGCGGCCAGCGCACGCTCCAGGTCGGCCACGGGCGCGGTGGCCGAGAGCGCCTCGGCACCGGGCAGCGCGTCGAGCAAGGCGGTGTCGAACATGACCTGCTGCAGCCCGGCGCCCCGCGCCACGTGCAGCGCCGAAGACCGCTTGTTCCAGCCGATCAGGTCAAGCGGCGGGCTCAAGCGGTTTTGGTGTGTGGCGCAGTTGCCGACGCAGGATCTTGCCGAGGTTGGACTTGGGCAGGGGCTCGGTCCGGAACTCGATGATCTTGGGCAGCTTGTAGCCGGTCAGGTGCAGCCTGCAATGGGCCAGAAGGGCCGCTTCGGTCAGCGCCGGGTCCCGGCGCACGACGACGATCTTGACGACCTCGCCCGACCGCTCGTCGGGCTCGCCGACGGCGCCGACTTCGGCCAAGCCCGGGTGCAGCGCCACCGCGTCCTCGACCTGGTTCGGAAACACCTTGAAGCCGGAGACCACGATCATGTCCTTCTTGCGGTCGGTGATCTTGAAGGCGCCGTCAGCGCTCATGTGCCCCATGTCGCCGGTGCGCAACCAGCCGTCGGGGGTGAACAGGGCGGCGGTCTCCTCTGGGTGTTTCCAGTAACCCGCCATGACCTGCGGACCACGCACGCAAAGCTCGCCAACGTCGCCCACCGGCGCCTCGTGATCGTCATCGCCCCGGATCTCGACCTCGGTTGAAGGCAGCGGCATGCCGATGGTGCCGGTCCAATCCTCGATGTCGAGGCGGTTGGAGGCCACGCCGGGCGACGTCTCGGTCAGGCCGTAGGACTCGATCAGCGGCACACCGGTGGCCTGCTTCCAGCGCTGGGCAACCCCCTGCTGCACGGCCATGCCGCCCGCATTGGCCAGCTTCAGGCTGCGGGTGTCCACGTCGGCAAACCCGGGTGCGTCGAGCAGCGCCCGGTACAGCGTGTTGACGCCGATCATGGCGGTGAACGGATAGCGCTTGAGCTCGTGCAGGAATGCCGGCATGTCGCGCGGGTTGGTGATCAGGACCACCTGCGCGCCGATCTTCAGGAACACCAGACTCGAGCTCAACGCATAGACGTGGTACAGCGGCAAGGGGCAGACAAACACCTCCGAGCCGTCCTGCAGGCCGTGCGCTATCCAGGCGCCAAGTTGCTGCAGGTTGGCCACCATGTTGCCGTGGGTCAGCACCACGCCCTTGGCCACGCCGGTGGTGCCGCCCGTGTACTGCAAGAAGGCAACGTCGCCGTGGACCAGCGGCACGTCGTCCAGCATGAGGCCGCGCCCTGCCCGCAGGACGGCGTTGAACTCGATCGCACCGGGGATGGACCACGCCGGCACCATCTTCTTGACGTACTTGACGACCAGGTTGGTCAGCAACTCCTTGGGCGCAGAGAACATGTCGCCGACCTCGGTGGTGATGACGGCGAGTTGCAGCGCCGGGTTGCGCTCGAGCACCTGCTGCACGGTGAGGGCGAAGTTCTCCAGCACCACGACAGCCACTGCGCCAGAGTCCCTGAGCTGGTGTTCCAGTTCGGGCACGGTGTACTGCGGGTTGACGTTCACGACCACCAGACCGGCGCGCAGCACGCCGAACAAGGCGACCGGGTACTGCAGCAGGTTGGGCATCATCAACGCCACCCGGTCGCCGCGGTGCAAGCCCAGTGACTTTTGCAGGTAGGCCGCAAAGGCGCTGCTCTCGAGGTCGAGATCCTCGTAGCTGATCGTGGCGCCCATGTTGCTGTATGCAGGCAGCTTGGCAAAGCGCTCGCAACTGCGCTGCAGCACATCCTTCAGCGACGCAAACGCCTGCACGTCCACTGTTGCGGGAACGCCCGCCAGGTAGTGACTGAGCCAGACTCGGTCCATGCATGCCCCCGGACGTCTCGTACGGAAACCCGCACAGGGCCATCTGAGGCGCCGGCGCGGCGGCGGTCTGTGCGGTATCGAACCCTGGGCCGTGCTTTACCCGGTGTCGGGCCGGTTCAGGTGCTACCAGAACCCTGTGGCCGCTCAGCCGCTTTCAGCCGGCCAGAGCGCGGCCAGCCGCAGGTCACGCTCGCACTTCGCGGCATCGGTGAACAGCAAGGCCTGCCAGCCGGCAGCCTGGGCTGCGACCACGTTGGCCGGCACGTCGTCGACAAACACCAGCTCACCCGGCGGCAAGGCAAAGCGCTGTGCGGCCAACGCAAAAATCGCCGGGTCGGGCTTGATCAGCTTGACCCGGCTCGAAAACACCCCGTCGTCGAAATCCCGCACAAATGCGTGTTCATGCTCCAGATACTCGGCGAACGGCGCTGGCATGTTGGAGAGAAAAAACATCGGCCGGCCAGGCCGGCGCAGCCGGTTGATCAGGGCCACCGACGCCGTGATCGGCTGCAGCGACGCGGGCACGGCATCCACCACCCACTGCACCTCGTCTGGCCGCAAGCCGGTGCGCGACGCAATGCGCTGCACCACCTCGGCCGGGCTGACCGCGCCGCGGTCGAACTCGCCCCAATCGCCCTGGTAGTCCTGGAAGACCTGCGCCGTCCAGTGCGCCGTGCTGGCGGCATCAAACGCACGTTGCGGCAACAGCCGCTGCAGCAGCCGCTCGGGCTGCCAGTCGAACAGCACCCGGCCGAAGTCGAAGACAAAGGCGGTCATGCGGCAAGCCTTGCCAGCAGGCCGGCGGTGGATGCGTCCAGCCCTGCCGCGCTGCCTGCGGCCGCCGGCCCGGCCAGGCGCGGCAGCAGGTCGCTGGCCAGCGCCTTGCCCAGCTCCACCCCCCACTGATCAAAACTGTTGATGCCCCAGACCGCGCCACTGGAAAACACCCGGTGCTCGTAGAGCGCGATCAGCGCGCCCAGCGCGTGCGGGGTCAGCCGGTCCAACAGCAGCGTGGTGCTGGGCCGGTTGCCCGGAAAGGTGCGGTGCCGGGCAACGGTGAGTTTGCCCAGCGCGGCGGACGCGGTGGGCGCTTTGTCAGCCAGCGCGGCCTCGGTGGTCTTGCCCAGCATCAGCGCGGCGCTTTGCGCCAGGCAGTTGGCCAGGGCCTTGACTTGGAGGTCAGGGTAGGGGTGGCTGGGGCGCTTGACGGCGATGAACTCGACCGGGATCACGTCGCTGCCCTGGTGCAGCATCTGAAAGTAGGCATGCTGGCCGTTGGTGCCGGGCTCGCCCCAGACCACCGGGCTGGTGCCATAGCTCAAAGGCTGGCCGTCCAGGTCCACCTGCTTGCCGTTGCTCTCCATCTCCAGCTGCTGCAGGTAGGCCGGCAGGCGTTTCAGGCCCTGGTGGTAGGGCGCAACCGACCGGCTGGTGTAGCCGTGAAAATTGCGGTACCAGACGTCGAGCAGGCCCAGTTGCACCGGCAGGTTGGTCTCCAGCGGCGTCTGGGCAAAGTGCCGGTCCATCGCGTGCGCGCCGGCCAGGAAGGCGCGGAAGTGCTCAGCGCCCACCGCAATCGCGATCGGCAGCCCGATCGCGCTCCACAGCGAGTAGCGCCCGCCCACCCAGTCCCAGAAGCCGAAGGTGGTGTGGATGCCAAACGCCGCCGCTGCCGCCAGGTTGGTCGTCACGCCGACAAAGTGCCGGCCGATGTCGGTGCCGCCCTGGGCCAGAAACCAGTCGCGCGCCACCGCTGCGTTGGCCAGGGTTTCTTGCGTGGTGAAGGTCTTGCTGGCGATGATGAACAGCGTCTCTTCGGGTTTGAGCCGGCGCAGCACCGGCGTGATGTCGTGGCCGTCGACATTGCTGACAAAGTGCAGCGTCAGCTTGGGGTGGGCATAGGCGTCGAGCGCCGGCACCACCATCTGCGATCCCAGGTCGGACCCGCCGATGCCGATGTTGACCACATCGCGGATGCCGCTGGCAGAGGTGTCGCGCACCGCCTCGGCAAAGGCCAGCAGGCGGTCCAGCACGCCGTGCACCTCGTCGCTGAACAGCCCTTCGCCTGGCGGGGCACGCAAGGCGGTATGCAACACCGCCCGGCCCTCGGTGGTGTTGACCGGCTCACCGGCGAACATCGCGTCGCGCCGGGCCTCCAGCCCGGTTTCACGCGCCAGCTCGGTCAGCAGCTTTTGCGTCACCAAGTCCCAGTGGTTCTTGGACAGGTCGGCAAACACCTCGGGTGCTTGCAGCGAAAAGGCCTCAAAGCGCAGCGGGTCGCGGGCAAAGGCCTCGCGCAAGTCCAGGTCGCGGCCGTGGGCCTGGTAGTGGCCTTGCAGGGCTGCCCAGGCCACCGTGCTGTCGCAGCGCTTGATGGGGTTCATCTCAAGCACCCTGGATCAGCACATCCAGCTTGACCGAGTCGGCGGCAAAGGCGCGGATGCCCTCGGCCAGTTTGTCGGTCGCCATCGCATCCTGGTTGTGGGCATAGCGGAAGCCCGCCTCGGTGTAGTGCAACTCGGGCAGGTCGGCGTCCCGCGCGGCGGCAGCACTCAGCACTTGCGGCACCGGCGCCTCGCTGGCCTGCAGCGCGCTGAGCAGGTCCGGGCTGATCGTCAGCAGGTCGCAACCGGCCAGCGCGATGATCTGGCCGACGTTGCGGAAGCTGGCACCCATCACCTCGGTCTTGATGCCGTAACGTTTGTAGTGGGTGTAGATGCGCGCCACCGACTGCACGCCCGGGTCGTTGGCGCCCGCGTGTGCGGCGGCGTCCCAGGCCGCGCCGGCCTGTTTTTTGTGCCAGTCGTAGATGCGGCCGACAAACGGGCTGATGAGTTGCACACCCGCATCCCCACAGGCCACCGCCTGGGCAAACGAAAACAGCAGCGTCAGGTTGCAGTGGATGCCGTCCTGCTCCAGCACGCGGGCAGCCTGGATGCCCTCCCAGGTGGCGGCGATCTTGATCAGCACCCGGTCGCGGGGGACGCCGGCGGCTTCATAGAGCGTGATCAGGCGGCGGGCGCGGGCCAGCGTGGCGGCGGTATCGAACGACAGCCGGGCATCGACCTCGGTGGACACCCGGCCGGGCACGACCTTGAGGATCTCGCGCCCGAAGCGCACCAGCACCTGGTCGACGACGGCGTCCAGCGGCTGGCTGCGGTGCGCCGCCACGGTCTCGGCCAGCAGCGGCGCGTAGTCGGGCTGCTGCACCGCCTTCAAGATCAGCGACGGGTTGGTGGTGGCGTCACGCGGCGCAAAAGCGCTGAGTTGCCTGAAGTTGCCGGTGTCGGCCACCACGGTGGTGAACTGTTTGAGCTGATCGAGCTGGTTCATGGCGGGTCTCGGTGGGGTCGGGCACAAGGGACACCCCGAATTAGAACCCGATCACGCGGCGGCGGGTTTCAGGCCGGTTACCGGCAGCCCGGCAGAACCGGACCATGCACCCGGCCCTTCTGCGCCGCCGCACGCTGCTGGCCGCCACCACACTCGCGGCGCTGGGCGCGTCGCCAGCGGCCCGCGCCCAGACGCCCACGCCTCGCATCTGGTGGGTCGGCATGGGGCAGGCTGTCCCGCGCATCGCCGACGCGCTGGCGCAGGCAGCCGACGGTGACACTGTCGAGATCCTGCCCGGCAGCTACCCCGGCGACGTGGCGGTGATCCTGTAGCGCCGGCTGCATATCGTCGGCCTGGGCGACGGCGCGGTACTGCACGCCGACGGGCGGCATGCCGAGGGCAAGGCGATCTGGGTGGTGCGCAATGGCGACATCCGGATCGACAACATCGCCTTCAGCGGTTGCCGGGTGCCCAGCGGCAACGGTGCCGGCATCCGCTTCGAAAAAGGCCGGCTGCGGCTGCAGCGCTGCCGCTTCAGCGACAACCCGATGGGTTTGCTGAGCGGCAACGATGCCAGCGCCGAGCTGCAGATCGACGACTGCGACTTCAGCGACGCGGCGGTCAACCCGGGCGCGCTGCCGCACCTGCTGAATGTCGGCAGCATCGGCCGTTTCAGCCTGCGCGGCAGCCGCCTGCTGCGTGGCCATCAGGGCCACCTGCTGAAGTGCCGGGCGCGTGAGTCGGGCATCACCGGCAACCGTCTGGACGACGGGCTGCTGGGCGAGGCGTCCTACGAGATCGACCTGCCCAACGGCGGAATCGCGCTTGTGGCGGGCAACACCCTGGTGCAAAGCCCGCGCAGCCAGAACCCGCTGATGCTGGCCTACGGCGCTGAAAGCCGGGCCTGGGACCGCAACCGCCTGACGCTGCGGGGCAACACCTTCATCAACCACCTCGGCGCGGCCGGCGTGTTTGTGCGGGTCTGGGCCGACCGGCTGCCTGCCGACACCCCCGTGCGCAGCAGCGGCAACCGGTTTCTCGGCAATGGCAGCATGCAACTGGGCCCGCAGAGCGAATCGACCGGCGACAGCCGCGCGCAGTGCCCGCCACCTGAGGCCCATCCCCCTCAGGCCCATCCCCGGCCGGCCGGTGGAGGTTGACCCCGTCATGAAACCGATGCATCATCGCGGAAGTAACTAAGTTACACCATCCTTCCCACCCCAAGCACACAGCCCATGTCCTTCGACCTCGTCCTCTTTGGCGGCACCGGCGACCTCACCTGGCGCAAGCTGATGCCCGCGCTGTTCCAGGCCTTTCGCCACGGCAAGTTGCCTGCGGGTGGGCGCATCTTGTCGGTGGCGCGCGACGAACAAGACGACACCAAATACCGCGCCTGGCTGAAAGAGCGCTTCCAGGAGGTCGAGGGCGCCAAACGGCCGAGCGACGAAGAGTTCGCGCGTTTTGCCGAGTTGCTGCACTACCTGCGCATGGATCTCTCGCAGCCCGCCGACTACGGCAAGCTCAAATCGTGGCTGGAGACACGCAACGCCGACACGGCGGTGCTTTACCTCGCCACCAGCCCACACTTGTTTCCGCAGATCTGCGCCCAGCTGGGTGCCGCCGGGCTCAACGGCCCGAAGATCCGGGTGGTGCTGGAAAAGCCCCTCGGCCACGACCTCGCCAGCGCCCAAGAGATCAACACCGTGGTGCGCGCCTCGTTCAGCGAAACGCAGGCCTTCCGCATCGACCACTACCTGGGCAAGCCGTCGGTGCAGAACCTGATGGCGCTGCGCTTTGGCAACGCCCTTTTCGAACCGCTGTGGCGGCGCGAGAGCATCGCCAACATCCAGATCACGCTGGCCGAAGACATTGGCGTGGGCACGCGCGGTGACTTCTACAACCGCACCGGCGCGCTGCGCGACATGATCCAGAACCACGCGCTGCAGCTGCTCACCATGGTGGCCATGGAGCCACCGTCCAGCCACGACGCCGACGCCATCCGCGACGAAAAGCTGAAGGTGCTGCGCTCGCTCAAGCCATTCACCGCAGAGACGGTCGCGCGCGACGTGGTACGTGGCCAGTACCGCGCCGGCCACGCGGCTGGCAAGCCCGCAGTGGGCTACCTGCAAGAAGCCAAGGTGCCCGAAGGCAGCCCCTGCGAAACGTTTGTTGCCTTGCGCACCGAAGTCCAAAACTGGCGCTGGGCCGGCGTGCCCTTCTACCTGCGCACCGGCAAGCGGCTGGCCGCGCGCGATGCGCAGATCGTGGTCAACTTCCGGCCCGCACCGCACAGCATCTTTGCCGGCGTGAGCCAGCCCAACAAACTGGTGATCAAGCTGCAACCCGAAGACGGCCTGGAGCTGCACCTGCTCGCTGCCAAGGGAACCGGCCAACAAGAGGCGCTGACGCCGGTGTCGCTCGACCTCGACTTCGACAAGGCCTTCCCCGAAAACCGTGTCGGTGCCTACGAGCGCTTGCTACTCGACGCAATCGCCGGGAGGCTCAACCTCTTCGTGCGCAGCGACGAACAAGAACAAGCCTGGCGCTGGGTCGAGCCCATCCTTCACGCCTGGGCCAAAGACACCACCGGGCCGCGGCCGTATGCGGCAGGCACTTGGGGGCCTGCCGCCGCCAGCGCCTTGGTCGCACGAGACGGTTTCTCCTGGTCCGAGGAGCAGTGATGACCACCCCTCACCCCACGGGACCATGGTTCGTTCCCCCCCGGGGATCGAGCCTTGCTTGCGAGCGGCCCGGCGCCACGGCTGTGTGATGCTCGACCGCATCCGCGCCTCCCTCCCCGCCCTGCCTCCGGCCGAACAACGTGTCGCCAAGCTGGTGCTGGCCGACGCGCGTGCCTTTGCCAACCTCCCGGTGGGCCAACTGGCCGAACGCGCCCAGGTCAGCAAGCCCACCGTCGTGCGCTTTTGCCGCAGCGTGGGCTATGCCGGCCTGACCGATTTCAAGCGCAAGCTCTCCGGCCGCGTCAATGAAGGGGTGCCCTTCGTGCACCGCGCGGTCGATGAAGACGACAAGGCCAGCGACATCGTCGTGAAGGTGATCGACAACGCGGTGAGCGCCTTGCTGAAGTACCGCAACGATGCCGCCGGCCAGGCCTTCGAGCGCGCGATCGTCGCGCTGGCCACCGCCGTCAAGGCGGGGCGGCGCATCGAGTTCTACGGTGTGGGCAACTCGGGCATCGTGGCGCAAGACGCGCAGCACAAATTTTTTCGCCTGGGCGTGACAGCCGCCGCCATCAGTGACAGCCATGTGCAGGTCATGAGCGCCACCATGCTGCAGCCCGGCGACTGCGTGGTGATCATCTCCAACTCGGGCCGCAGCAGCGACCTGATCGACGTGGCCGAGATCGTGCGCAAGAAGGGAGCCTCTTGCATCTTCATCACGGCCAGTGGTTCACCGCTGGCGGCGATGGGGCAGTCGGGCGCCACCCAGATTTTGCTGCCGGTGGACCACCCGGAAGACTTCGACCGCTACAGCCCGATGGTGTCGCGCTTGCTGCACCTGCTGGTGATCGACATCTTGACCACCGGTGTGGCGCTGCGTGCAGGAAAGGAACTGCGCCCGATGCTGCAAGACATCAAGCGCAACCTGCGCAGCAAACGTTACGCACCGCAGACCTGAGCTTCACACGCTCAGGCGGCTGGCTCTGGCGGCATCAACAGCGCGTCAACCCCATACAGGCGCGCCAGCTCGGCCAGCTTCTTGGGTGCGTTGCGCACCGCAAAGCCCTTGCCCCAGGCCAGCGCCAGGCGCTGGCACTCAAGCAACACCGCCAGCGCCGCCGAATCAAACTGCTGCAGGGCCGAGGCGTCGACTGTCACGAGCGGCTCGTTTTGCGTCTTGATTTCTTGCTGCAAGGCCTGCGACAGCATGCGCTGCGTGTCGCGGGCCTCCAGCGTGGTGACGGTGGCGGGCAAGACCAGCATGGCTCAGCTCTTGGTGGCCGAAGCCTTGTTGCGCTCGGCCAGCTTGGTGATCAGGCCATCGATGCCGCCGGCGCTGATCTCTTGCGCAAAGGTGTTGCGGTAGTTTTCGACCAGCCAGATGCCGAGCACGTTGACATCGTAAATCTTCCAGCCGCTGTCACCCTTTTCCATGCGGTAGTCGAGCTGGATCGGGTCACCCTTGCCGCGGATCTCGGTCTTCACGACCACCTCGGCGTCGTTGGCACCCGCACGCAGCGGCTTGAGTTGCACGGTCTGGTCTTTCACCTGCGCAAGCGCACCCGAGTAGGTGCGCACCAGCAAGACCTTGAATTCTTCTTGCAGTCGCTTTTGTTGCTCGGGCGTGGCCTGGCGCCAGTAGCGGCCCACGGCCGACGACGTCATACGCTGGAAGTTGACGTGCGGCATCACCTTGGCCTCGACCAGCAGCAT
>JBBQAH010000556.1:0-1825 GCA_038316145.1 Burkholderiales bacterium | reverse complement strand
AAAAAAAGTTTGCTTGTGGCCTGACTTTCATTCCGTTTTGTCGGGTGGCCCGACTTAAATTTTTACCCTTGTAACTATACTCAATTGAATCCGCAAGACTTAGAAAACAGGTCAAACTTTGGTCCTTTCAAATTTATCATTTGGCCGTTCATTGTCATTCCCAATGTCGTGGATCATTTTGCGCGATATTTCAAATCATGGACCATGTTTTGCGAGCCTTTAGTTCGCTAACAGACATTAAGATTACCAGATCTCTCAAAGGTGATCTGGATTTTTTGTAAAATGCTCAATCATAAGTGTGACCCTGGCCTCTGACGGTTCAATTCTCAACATCATCCAGAGAGTCCAGAAACGACACGATTAATCTTTTGTGAATGGCCTTGTTAAGCCGCCACCCCGACCAGCCAGTAAGTAGTGAGGACCCCTTTGCCCTGTAGCGAAAACAAACGCGAAAGATGAAAATCATCGACAATAACGTTCTAACAGTGAATGAGTTACCGTACATAACGCAATGTATCACTCAACGGAAAAAAAAGCTCAATACTTACTTTGACGGTGACCGGTCCACGCTCAACGATATGGAAGCCTCCGATGTTATCCAGTAAAATTTTCGTTGACAGACTAATTTGTATTTTCATCGCTGCAACAAAACAACGGGAAAGAAATTATCATCGGCCGATCCCTGGCCAGAAATGCACACTATTTAATGGTCTTACGTTCGCCGGTTGATTCCATTCTCGAAGCTACGTTGACCGTGTCTCCAAACCTTATTTCATAGGTAGAAAATGCAGTCACAATGAGCCAAGTTCGAAATTCCCGTAATGAAGCTGTCGAATTTACAATGCCAAAAACGGTAATGTATATTGAAGCCATAAGTTAAAGTTATTAAATATGAATACCTAACATGTAACGCAAAAAGGACTCGCAATTAATTCGCTTCTTTAAAGTTTATCCTTTACAATAAAGAAGTATAACAGTCGCAAAGCTAGCTAGCTGTGCCAAGTCGAAGATGTGTGTTCTTACAGGCAATAACGCGGCATCTTCATGCCAACAATTCCCGCAACGCAAGGACCTAATGAAATTCAATGTGCCACCACTTTGTGTATCATTTCTTTCTACATCGACTTCTACCAAGGGTGCAATCGTAATCCACATGTACCGGAATTGATTCCAATTCGCACTTGCAACTGTTGTATCGGTCGGTTGGGGACCTTCAACGCCACAATTCCCGCCACGAGAGTCAGCGACATGAGCGAAATTTCCGACGCATGTTTATTGCCATTGCGCATGGGCAGACCGGAAGAGACCTTCAAATGATGCTTTATTAGTAGAAGAATTTGTAGCACAATTATGATGTTGCATGGGAATTTGAAATTGACAAATATAAAGCGTCTCCTGACCATGTAGGCATCCCCGATCGTCTCCACCTTGTACACGTCATACTTCTCCAGGACCCCATCGAAAAACGTGTAGAGAGCATTGAGCAGACCGACCACGTCCATCGGGGACCCAGCCGCGGAAATGGTCGTGAACCCAACAATATCGCTGAAATAGATGGTAACGCTCTCGTAGGCTTCCGGGTCGACATGTTCACCCCGCATTAAAGCTGCTGCAACTGACCTGAAAGATAACAATAGAATGTAAATGTTCACATCTTAAATTCCGATTATTCGAGCTGCTAAAACTGTATACTGAATATACCAGTACAATACTCAAAAACGAAGTTGTTTTTAGTAAGAAAAACTTTTGGATTATTTTGCCACCGTTAAAAAGCGTTGTAGGGTTTGTTCAGAGAGAATTATTTTTCAGATGACAACAAACTACG
>JBBQAH010000394.1:0-2270 GCA_038316145.1 Burkholderiales bacterium | reverse complement strand
CTGTCGAATATGGGTCATCAAGTGCGGAAAATTGTTGATTTGGTCACTTCATTTGTTGATTCTGTCCAGATTGATCGATTTTGACATACCGATTTCTATAGCTTATACAGTGCAGTGAAATATATTAATGGTCATGGGACTTTGGTAAAATGGATGGGAAATGAAAAATGAATTTGAAATGGGTGGAATTTTCGTAAAATGGGAAATTTTCCATTCCCATTTAATGGAAATTTTTGGCAAAATGGAAAAGGAATGAAAGCCGTTTTTCTCAAATGGGGGAGATTTGGTGCCCACAATAATGAAAACTGAATTAATATATAAAAAACTGCTTCAAAACCTAATTGGACTTGTTGAGTGATATCGATTATTTTTGTGTTTGTATTCACAATACCGGTAGAGATTTATTTTCAAATTACGTTGCATTTTCGCGGTATTATTAGCTAGAGGTACTATATGGGTCGAAGTAGGCGTATTTATTGGTTAGCAAATACAAGACTTTATAAGGAGGCAAATTATTGTATTCAGAGACTTCACAGACTCTTTTGTATGATTTCTAAATTAAATTATCAAAAAAAGGTCGGACGTTGATGCCAGAAAACTACTCAGAAAAATTTCGTTGTCGTGCAAGCTATTTTGACTACGTATACGCGTTTTGCAAGGCGTTTATTCAAATCGTAAAAAACCTTCTCTGCGATGTATCAACCAGAATACAATGTTGGAATGCTCGCTATTTTCACTGCTCAAGTGCCAAAAATTGGGTCGCATCGACACACACAACTCCGCACCACTCCATCCCGGTAGATTTTACACAAATTCGGAAAAAAAGGAAAAACTTTCGCGATATATACAGATATTGTCACACTTACGATGAGCGATTTGTTAGCCTGCCGCGATGGGGCGGTGTTATGCTATGGTTGATTTATTGATTTTTTCTGGTGTTTTGATTAATCAACCAATCTAGCGATGCGGTCTCATACGTGCGCTCTCACGGTGTGCAATTGTTGAAAATGTTTCTTGAAAAATAGTGATTGCTTCTTTCGGCCGAATTTTATTATTTTATTCCATTCAAGTATTTATTGGCTATTTTTCAACATAAGCAAAACAAACAAATTTGGGCGCGCTGATCAAATTATTCCCTTGTTAATAAAGCGCCAACCTACACGGCGCAAACGAAACCGACAGAAAAATCGGGAGAGAAAAATGGCACGGCGGCTGATATACTGAATTGTCTAGGCTTTTTTTCACCAGAACGCGTTAGCGTTGCGGGATACCGCCGCCGCCGTCCCCATGCAGCAAGCCCCCGGCGGTGCAGCGGGAGCAGTTGGTGTCGCGACACGGCCCCCCTTTCGCCCCAGCACCCAAGCAACCCACATCCAGCACCATTCGATTGCGCAGTACACACACACGGAGCATGTGGTGGTCATTTGTCTTTTGCCACTTGAGCACTGGCGCCATTTAGTGAACCGTAAAGTGAAAGTGACAAGGGGATCAGGCCCGGGCCGGAGATCCCTCTCTCTCTCTCTCTCGGCCTGTGTCCTGTTTAGTTAGCCCGCTCATTTTACACACACCGAGCTAGTCCACGTACAAGGATTGGCACCCAATTCCGGACAGTGTGTTTTGACTCCCAATTCCGGACATTTTTTATGCCTGCTTCTTCATTTGTGATCTGATTCAGCCCACACTGACCTCAATCGAACGGGAATAATTACATACAAATTCAGAAATCAAGAAAGGTAGAGTTTTCGAAGTTTAAATATCCGAAAACGCGAAAAAGTCCATCTCAAATATTCACCCCGTTTGTTTTTTGTTTTTTGAGACGAACAATTTCACCATTTTCAAGTTGAAAAGTCGCACTTTGTAGGATTCTGCTACTTCTTCAAATTATTATCGTGCGATTTATCTCAGTTTGGGTTGAATGAGTTGAGAAGTGAAAGAGGTATTTATGTCCGGAATTGGGAGTCAAAACACGCTGTCCGGAATCGGGTGCCAATCCTTGTACTGGCCATTAAACAACCCGCTTCACTCACTCACTCCCTGGCTCTCCCTGCAAATGAATGCGAAGACAAACAGAAATGATCCTATGTATGGACTCTGAACAGTGTGTGGACCGGGGCTGACCGCCGCCTCTCTCATATATTTTTACGAACGTCAACAGCTGAGCGGAAAGAAGAAGAGGAAGATGAGCCGCGCTGGCTCGCTCATCCAAATCCATCTCTCCGGACAAATACGGGCACGCGCCGGGCCCATTGTCCATCTGTAGCCTCATGCCA
>JBBQAH010000077.1:0-13837 GCA_038316145.1 Burkholderiales bacterium | reverse complement strand
GCCGATGTTCTCCACCACCATGCTGGCCCAGGTGATCCGCTACTACGGCCACACCATGCAGGGCATGATGGGCAGCTACCTCGAGACCAACCTGCAGGCCTTTGTCGACATGCAGGCCCGGCTGGCCGAGCAGAGCAAGGGGCTGCTGGAGCCCAAGGCGCTGACGCCCGAGACCTGGTCGCAGTTTGTCAGCGGCCAGGCGCCGTTGATGCAGGGCCTGATGGGCAACTACCTGGAGCAGAGCAAAAGCCTGTTCACCCAGATGCAGGAGCAGATGGCGTCGGGTGCGCTGTTTCCGGTGATTCCGGGGATCACGCCCATTACGCCCATCACGCCCGTCACGCCAAAACGCTAGCTGACAAGCATCGCCGACAATCGGCGCATGCAAGACACCGTCTCCCTCGTTTCTCCTGTCACCCCGGCCACCGCCGCCGGCGCCCGCCCGCCGCATGTGGCCTTTGTCAGCCTGGGCTGCCCGAAGGCGCTGACCGACTCCGAGCTGATCCTGACCCAGCTCAGCGCCGAGGGCTACCAGACCAGCAAGACCTTCGCCGGCGCGGACCTGGTGATCGTCAACACCTGCGGCTTCATCGACGATGCGGTGCGCGAGAGCCTCGACACCATCGGCGAGGCGCTGGCCGCCAACGGCAAGGTGATCGTCACCGGCTGCCTGGGCGCCAAAGGCGGCAAGGACACCGGTGTCGGCAGCGACAACCTGGTGCGGCAGATGCACCCCAGCGTGCTGGCCGTCACCGGCCCGCATGCCACGCAAGAGGTGATGGACGCGGTGCATTTGCATGTGCCCAAGCCGCACGACCCGTTTGTCGACCTGGTGCCCGAGCAGCGCGCCCAGTTCCGGGGTGAGGCTGGCATCAAGCTGACGCCGCGCCACTACGCCTACCTCAAGATCAGTGAAGGCTGCAACCACCGCTGCACCTTCTGCATCATCCCCAGCATGCGCGGCGACCTGGTCTCGCGCCCGGTGGGCGACGTGCTGGGCGAGGCGAGGGCGCTGTTTGTCTCCGGCGTCAAGGAGCTGCTGATCGTCAGCCAGGACACCAGCGCCTACGGCGTGGACGTCAAGTACCGCACCGGGTTTTTCGACGGCCGGCCGGTCAAGACCCGCATGACCGAGCTGTGCGACGCGCTGGCCGAACTGGCCAAGCCGTTTGGCGCCTGGGTGCGGCTGCACTACGTCTATCCCTACCCGCATGTGGACGAGCTGCTGCCGATGATGGCCGCAGGCCGTGTGCTGCCTTATCTGGACGTGCCGTTCCAGCACTCGCACCCCGAGGTGCTGCGCCGCATGAAGCGGCCCGCCAGCGGCGAGCGCAACCTCGACCGGCTGCTGAAATGGCGCCAGGATTGCCCCGAGCTGGTGATCCGCTCCACCTTCATCGCCGGGTTTCCGGGTGAGACCGAAGCCCAGTTCCAGCATTTGCTGGATTTTGTGCGCGAGGCCCAGATCGACCGTGCCGGCTGTTTTGCCTATTCGCCGGTGCAGGGCGCACTCGCCAACGAACTGGACGGTGCGCTGCCCACCGAGTTGCGCGAGGAGCGCCGGGCCCGCTTCATGGCGGTGGCCGAAGAGGTCTCGATCGCCCGGCTGACACGCCGGGTCGGCGCCACCATGCAGGTGCTGATCGATCACGCGCCGGCGCTGGGCCGCAAGGGCGGTGTCGGCCGCAGCTACGCCGACGCGCCCGAGATCGACGGCACGGTGCGGCTGTTGCCGCCCGAGAAAGCCAGCAAGACCTTGAAGGTGGGTGAATTCACCCGCGCCCGCATCGTCGGCACCGAAGGCCACGACCTGGTCGGCCAGCCTTTCTGAGCCCGTACAAGACAACGCAAGGCATTGCCATGACCGACCTGATCACCGGCCTGATCCACCACCCTTACCAGCCCCCGGCCGGCTGGGACGCCGTGCCGCCGGGCGTATTCAAGGCCTCGACGGTGGTCTTCCCCAGCGTCGCGGCACTGCGGGCGCGCAGCTACACCGCCAAGACCGGCTACACCTACGGCCTGCGCGGCACACCCACCACCTACCTGCTGGAAGAGCGGCTGGCCACGCTGGAGGGCGGCAAGTTCTGCATCCTGTCGCCCAGCGGGCTGGCGGCGATCATGACCGTCAACCTGGGCCTGCTCAAGCAGGGCGACGAGCTGCTGCTACCCAACAACGTCTACTTCCCGTCCAGTGATCTGGCGGCCAGTGTGCTGGCGGGCTGGGGCATCACGCACCAGTTTTATGACCCGATGAACCCGGCCGATCTGGCGGACCGCATCAACGCGCGAACCCGGCTGGTCTGGGTCGAGGCGCCGGGCTCGGTGACGATGGAGTTTCCGGACCTGCCGGCCCTGGTGGCCGCCGCCCGCGCCAAAGGCGTTCTGGTGGCGCTGGACAACACCTGGGGCGCCGGGCTGGCTTTTCGGGCCTTCGATTTTGGCGTGGACATCGTGATGCAGGCGCTGACCAAGTACCCCTCGGGCGGCGCCGATGTGCTGATGGGCTCGGTCGTCACCCGCGACGAGGCGCTGCACCTGAAGATGCTCAAGGTGCATGGTCAGTTGGGCCTGGGCGTGGCCGCCAACGATGCCGAGTTCATCCTGCGTAACCTGCCGACGCTGGCGCTGCGCTACCACGCGCACGACGCCGCAGCGCGCACGCTGGCTGCCTGGCTGGGCCAGCAGGCAGCGGTTACCCAGGTGCTGCACCCGGCGCTGCCCGGTGCGCCCGGCCATGCACACTGGGCGGCCCACTGCACGGCGGCGGCCGGGCTGTTCTCGGTGATGCTGGACGAGCGGCGCAGCGCCGCCCAGGTCGATGCGTTTGTCGACGCGCTGCGGCTGTTCAAGATCGGCTACTCCTGGGGCGGCCCGGTCAGCCTGGTCGTGCCGTATGACCTGGCAGCCATGCGCGACGACCGGTCAGCCTTGCCCGGCCACCTGGTGCGGTTTTCGATCGGGCTGGAGGCAGCAGTCGATCTGCAGGCCGATCTGGCGCAGGCCTTGCTGAAACTGGGCTGAGTGCCCCCAAGGCGGCGGCAAACGCCCGCCGCCGCTACCGCGCTTGCAAGCCCGGCAGCCCGCGTCAGGCACCGACACCGGCCAGCTATCGGTGCGCACAACTGCGCAGGCCAGGCCGACACCTGCTCCTGCCGTGTGCAGGGCCAGCGGCGCTGCGGTATACCTCCGGGTCATGACCTGATCCGGTGCTGGCCCCAGCCCGATGCCTGCCCCCAGGCAACAGGTTCAACCGGCTGCCAGCGACCATGTGGGACCCTTCGACCATCGCCGTTGAAAAGAGCGAGCTGACGCTGTTCCAGAGCCTGGACGGGCCGGAGCGCCAGCGTTGCTGTCTGGTTGTCTACAGCGGCCCCGACCTGGGACGGCAGATCATGCTGGATGAAGGTCTGTGCACGCTGGGCCGGTCGGCTGCCTCGCATTTGCAGATCGGCGGCCCGGGCATCAGCCGGCTGCACGCTGAAATCTGCGTGACGGGATCCACGGCCACACTGCGCGACCTGGGCTCGGCCAACGGCAGCTTCGTGGGCGATACCCGCCTGACTGACCAACCGCAGTTGCTCAAGGACGGTGACCTGGTGCGCCTGGGCAGCGTGGCGCTGAAGTTCTATGCCCACCAGAGCCTGGACGCCGCGCTGCACGACCGGGTCTTGCGGCTGGCCACGGTGGACGCCGGTACCGGCCTGTTCAACCGGCGCTACCTGATGGACATGCTCAAGCGCGAATGCCGAACCGCCCGCCAGACTGGCCGACCGTTGTGCCTGGTGATGCTGGACTTGGACCACTTCAAGCGGGTCAACGACAGCCACGGCCATGCCGCCGGCGACCTGGTGCTGCGCGAGTGCGCTGCCATCGCCGGTCTGGTGGTGGGCCAGGCGGGCGTGCTGGGCCGCATCGGGGGGGAGGAGTTCCTCGTGCTGCTGCCGGACACCGGCTTGGCTGCTGCCCTGGCACTGGCCGAGAGCCTGCGCGCGGCGGTGGCCCGACACGGTTTTGAGCTGCCCGCCGGTGATGCGCCCGGCGTGCACGGCGGTGGCCGGGTGCTGCATCACCAGACCGTCTCGTTGGGCGTAGCCGCGTGGCTCGACAGCATGACCGACGCCAGCCAACTGATGGCCGAGGCCGATCGGGGGCTGTACCAGTCCAAGCGCGGTGGCCGCAACCGCGTCAGCGGCTGAGGCCGCTCGGCCCGGATCAGTCCCGCGACGGCCCGGCCAGCAGCGGGATCGCGCCGTCCGAGTTGGCGCCCAGCAGCCCGACCTGGCTGTAGATGCCCAGCTTCTGGCGGGTGTCCTGGATGTCGAGGTTGCGCATCGTCAGTTGGCCGATGCGGTCGGCCGGGGTAAACGCCCCTGCGCCGCTTTCCATCGTCAGCCGCTCGGGGTGGTAGGTCAGATTGGGGCTGGTGGTATCCATGATCGAGTAGTCGTTGCCGCGGCGCAGTTGCAGCGTTACCTCGCCGGTGATGGCACGTGCCACCCAGCGCTGGGCGGTCTCGCGCAGCATCAGGCACTGCGGGTCGAACCAGCGGCCCTGGTAGAGCAATTTGCCCAGGCGACGGCCGTTGGCGCGGTACTGCTCGATCGTGTCCTCGTTGTGGATGCCGGTGACCAGGCGCTCGTAGGCGATGTGCAGCAGCGCCATGCCCGGGGCCTCGTAGATGCCGCGGCTCTTGGCCTCGATGATGCGGTTCTCGATCTGGTCACACATGCCTAAGCCGTGGCGGCCGCCGATGCGGTTGGCTTCTTCGAACAGCTCGACCGCGTTGCCGAAGCTGAACCCGTTCAACGCCACCGGCTGGCCTTCTTCGAACCGCACCGTCACCGTCTCGGCCAAGACGGGCACATCCTCGCGCCAGAACGCCACACCCATGATCGGCTGGACGATGTGCATGCCGGCGTTCAAGAACTCCAGGTCCTTGGCCTCGTGCGTGGCGCCCAGCATGTTGCTGTCGGTCGAATAGGCTTTTTCGACGCTCATCTTGTAATCGAAGCCGGCCGCCAGCAGGTACTCGCTCATCTCCTTGCGGCCGCCCAGCTCGTCGATGAAGGTCTGGTCCAGCCAGGGCTTGTAGATGCGCAGGCCCGGGTTGGCGAGCAGGCCGTAGCGGTAGAAACGCTCGATGTCGTTGCCCTTGTAGGTGCTGCCGTCGCCCCAGATGTTGACGTCGTCGTCGCGCATCGCCACCACCAGCGCGGTGCCGGTCACCGCCCGGCCCAGCGGCGTGGTGTTGAAGTAGGTGGCCCCGCCGGTGCTGATGTGGAAGGCGCCGCACTGGATGGCGGCGATGCCCTCGGCCACCAGCTGGCTGCGGCAGTCGATCAAGCGGGCCGTTTCAGCGCCATAGGCCAGGGCCTTGCGGGGGATTTCGCCGTAGTCGGCCTCGTCGGGCTGGCCCAGGTTTGCTGTGTATGCACACGGGATGGCGCCCTTGGCGCGCATCCAGTGCACCGCGGCGCTGGTGTCCAGACCGCCCGAGAAGGCGATGCCGACACGTTCGCCGGCGGGAAGCTGTTGAAGGATGTTGGCGCCCACGGTATCTCGCTGCGTTGGAGTAGACCGCGGATTTTAGGCGCTGGCCTCAGGCGGGCCCAGGTGGGCTTGGCAAACGCCGGCGTGGCAGCAGCCCCAGCACCAGCGCCGTGCCGGCCAGGATCACCGCGCCGCCGACCAGCATCGGCAAGGTCACCGGTTCGTCCAGTAGCGTGGCTCCCCAGAGGATGGCAAACACCGGCACCAGGAAGGTGACGGACGACGCTTGCGTCGGCCCGACCCGGGTGATCAGCCTGAAGTACAGGATGTAGGCCACCCCCGACGCCAGCACGGCCAGCGCGGCGGCCATCGGCCAGTCGGTGGCCACAGGCATTGTTGCCGGCCAAGCCAGCGCCGCGGGCAGCGCCAGCGCGGCGGCTGCTGCGATCTGTGTGCCTGCGGCCATCACCATGGCCGGCAGGCCAGGCAGGTAGCGCTTGGCGTAGCTGGCGGCGTGGCCGTACATCAGCGCACCGGCCATGCAGGCGGCGATGGCCAGCGCGCTGTGGCTGTCGAACTGCAAGCCTTGCAAGTTGTCCGAGACCAGCGACTTGTAGCCTGCCAGCCCGGCCACGCCGGCAAATCCCAGCGCCAGGCCCAGGCTGCGCCAGCGGGTCAATGGGTCACCCAGCCAGGCCCAGGCGATCAGCGCGGTGAACAAGGGCGTGGCGGCATTGAAGATCGCCGTCAGCCCGGCCGGCAAAGTGGTGACGGCGTAACCAAACAGCAGAAAAGGCAGGGCCGAATTGGTCAGGCCCAGGATGATCATGGCCCGCCAGTGGCGGCGCAGCACCGGCCATTCACCGCGCAGCAGCAGCATAGGCAACAAAAACAGTGAGGCCCCGGCCACCCGCACGAAGGCCAGCGCCACCGGGCCGAAGCTGGGCACCAGCAGGCGCATGAACAAAAACGAGCTGCCCCAGATGGCCGCCAGCAGGATCAGGTCAAACAGGTCACGGGGTTTCATCTGGCGATGATGCCTTCAGCCTGGAGCAAGGCCTGCAAGCGGCGCAGGCCTGCTGTTGAAAGGGACGAAACAAGTGGCGGACTAGTGAGTGTTGTCGGGTAGATTAGGACAAATACCTGTATGCAGATCCAGTGTTTATTGGTACATTGCAACCAAGCTAGGAAACTACCAAGGCCGAATGACACCCCAAGCCGAACAAAATTCGCCGTCGCCAAAGGTCGTCGCTCCGCCTGCGAAGACTGACGCCGAAGAGGTCATTCAGACGAGCTTTCGGCTACTCAGAACTCGTTGGAAGCGGCTTCAAGAACTGTGTATTGACGAGCGAATGAGCGTTCAATCCACCATCGTCGGCGCGCTAGAAGTCGAATTTGCCGAACGCAGTCGTATTTTCAGAATGCCATGACAACGTCCCACACTCCACAGAGCGCTGCAGAAGACTTCGCCAACTTCGTTGATGGGCGAAAGTTCAAGACGATCTTGGCAGACCCGCCCTGGCAGTTCCAGAACCGCACGGGCAAGATCGCGCCGGAACATAAACGCCTTGCGCGGTACGGCACGATGACGCTAGACGACATCAAAGCCTTGCCGGTGTCTGACGCCGCAACAGAAACTGCCCACCTCTACATGTGGGTACCCAATGCGCTGTTGCCTGAAGGGCTGGCAGTGCTTCAATCCTGGGGCTTCAACTACAAGTCCAACATCGTTTGGCAGAAGATTCGCAAGGACGGCGGTCCTGATGGTCGCGGTGTCGGGTTCTACTTCCGCAATGTGACCGAGCTTCTGTTGTTTGGTGTGCGAGGCAAAAGCGCGCGGACCCTTCAACCTGGACGTACGCAGGTAAACATCATGTGCACACGCAAGCGAGAGCATTCACGCAAACCAGATGAACAGTTCGACCTCATTCAGAGTTGCAGTCCAGGCCCGTACCTCGAATTGTTCGCGCGCGGAGAACGCAAGGACTGGACGATTTGGGGAAATCAGGCCGACGACTCCTACGCGCCGTCGTGGCCGACGTATGCGCATCACTCGCAGCGGCAGGTGGAGCCGGTGGTTACGGGGTAACGTCTCCATCTTCCAACGCATCGACCGCCGCTTTGTCAAAGCAGATCATTGAGGCGGGCAGACCGATCAGGACCAAGGGGCAGGGGTTACCCACACCACGCTGAACTCGGTTTTGGAGTTTGTCCCAATGCGTCGTGGCTTGTCCATACTTGTTGCCCACGAAGTTGTCGGTCCACGCTTCTGGGAATGGCATCGGGTCCTTTGATCGTTGAACGCGCTTGAGTACATTCGCCCGCTGTTTCGGGGTCGGCGTGTACCCGTTTGCGGCAAGGTCATCAAAGTTCTTGATGTCACGGTCGCCGGCGAACCTGCGAACCGCGTTCCAAAGTTCAGCCTGCAGTGAAGCACCCCGAGTGACCAGTACGCCGACACTGATCGCGCCTTCGGCATGCAGACGTTTGAAGTTCTCAAGGTCGCGGTCAAAGAATGGGTCCTTGTTGTTCCACTCGATCTCCATCGCTATCACGCCGACGTTCTTGAACCGGCGAACATGATCAACCTCATGCGAGGTTGATTCTCTTGGCACACCATCTACAGTCTTCGTAACGATGAACTCGTGCTTTTTCCAGTCCTTGCCAGCAAGTGTTTTGCGCAACCGTTGGGTGAACTTGGTTTCCCCACCGCCACTGCCGATGATTTCGGTGATCGGAAGCTCAAGGTCAATCAGTGCGTCCTGAAGTTCAGTGATCGCCGCTGGGAAATCCTGCACAAGGATCCCGGACGCATGTGATACGAATTGAACGTCGAAGCCCTTTTTTTTGAGCAACTCGAACGGCGGTTTGCGTGCAGTTGCCATACGCGGATTTTAGATGAGGGTTTTTGCCCCGTTTGAGGGTGGATCGGGTGGCCTTCAGCCTGCAACGATGCCTTCAGCCTGCAGCAGCGCCTGTTTGCGGTGCAAGCCACCGGCATAGCCGGTGAGCGCGCCGCCTTTGCCCAGCACCCGGTGACAAGGCACCAGGATCGACACCGGGTTGCGCCCGATGGCAGCACCAGCGGCCCGCACGGCAGCGGGTGAGCCGACGCCGGCCGCGATCTGGCCGTAGGTGGCGGTGGCGCCGCGCGGCAAGGCCTGCAGCGCGCGCCACACCGCCAGCTGGAACGGCGTGCCGTGCAGGTCCAGCGCTACTTGGCGCAGCGGCTCGGCGTCGCCGTTGAAGTAGGCCGACACGGCGCTGGTTGCCGCCGCCAGCACCGGGTGGCGTGCGTCCGCAGGCACGGCCAGCGGGCCGGGGTGGTGGGCCTGGTCGTCGAACCACAGGCCCGCCAGGCCCAGATCGGTGGCGGCGGCCGTCAGCGGGCCCAGCGGGGTGTCGATGCGGGACTGGGCAACCAGGCGCGGGTGGGGTTGGGTCATGGGGTGTCCTACAGAGGTTCGGGCGATGGGGTGACGTCGGACGGGCCGGCGACAGGCGGTAACGGCCGGGTGCGGCGCGGTGTACCGGCCTGGGCCTGGGCCGGCGCCGCCAGGTCCGCCGTGGGCTTTTCTTCCTGGGTTTGCCACAGCTTCATCACCGCATAGGCCCGCCAGGGCCGCCAGCGCTCGGCACGGGCCGCCGCCAGCGTGGCATCACGCTCGCCGCCGGTGTGCTCACGCAGGGCGTTGAGCACGGCGATGTCCGTGGCGGGCCAGGCGTCGGGCCAGGCCAGGGCGCGCATCGCGATCAACTGGGCGCTCCAGTCGCCGATGCCCGGCAACGCACGCAGCGCGTCCAGCGTGGTTTGCAAGGGCGCTGCCCGGTGCAGGACGATGCGGCCGGCGGCCACCTCGACCGCCAGGGCGCGCAGCGCGCCCACCCGCTGGCGAACGATGCCCAGCGTGCCGATGGCCTCGGGTGTGGCTGCGGCGATGGCCTCGGCGGACGGGAACAAAAGATTCAGACCGGCCCAGGGCGTGGCCACCGGCTCGCCGTAACGCTGCACCAGCCGCAAGGTCAGGGTGCGGGCGGCGGCGACCGTGACCTGCTGGCCCAGGATCACCCGGGTGGCGATCTCGAAGCCGTCCAGCCCGCCCAGCAGGCGCACCCCGGGCGCACAGTGGCCCGCACCGATGTCGGCCAGCACCGGCTCGATCAGCGCCGGGTCGGCGTCCAGGTCCAGCGCCTGGCGTACCCGGGCCAGCAGCCCACCCAGCGCCGGCAGCAGCGAGGTCGAGACCGTCATCGCCACCTCGCAGCGCGCGGGCTCAAAGCGCAGGCACAACCAGCCGGCCAGCGGCTGGCCATGCCAGCGCAGCGCCAGCGTGCGGCGCAGCGTCAGGCCCTCGACAGCCTCCACGCCCGGCACGGCCCGTTTGGCAAAAAAGCCCAACACACCAGCCAGGTCGTACGGGGGCCGCCAGGCCAGGCGCAACACCGGCTCTGGCGCCGGCTCACGCACCGGTGCGTCGGGCCGGCCCTTGCGCAGCGCGCTGGGGCTCATGCGGTAGTTGTCGGCAAAAGCCGCGTTGAAGCGCCGCAGGCTGGCGTAACCGGCAGCCTGCGCAACTTCGGTCACCGGCAACCGGGTATCGGTCAACAGCTGCTTGGCCAGCAGCAGGCGCTGGGTGCCGAGGTAGGCCAGCGGCGACACGCCGTGCACCTGGTTGAAGATGCGTCGCAGGTGCCGGTCGGTCACGCCCAGCCGGGCGGCCAGCGTCGGCAGCGCCAGGTCCAGCCCTTCGTGCGCGGCCTGGCCCAGCAACAACGCGGCGCGGCTGGCCAGCGCCGAAGAGGAGTCCATCAGCGACAGCCCCGGCGCCTGCTCGGGCCGGCAACGCAGGCAGGGCCGGAAACCCTGTTGCTCGGCGCTGGCGGCGTTGCCGAAGTAGCGGCAGTTTTCGCGTTTGGGCAGCCGCACCCGGCAGACCGGCCGACAGTAGATGCGTGTGGAGGTGACGCCGACAAACAACCTGCCATCGAAGCGCGCGTCGCGGGTCTGCAGCACGCGGTAGGAGGCGGCATCGTCGAGCAGGGGTTGGGGGGCGTCCATGCCCGGCATCATAGGCAGGCGCTGCAAACGTACTCGCCGTTTTCGGACCTGTGCATTGCGGGTGTTTCGGGCTGGATCAGGTGTTGTCCGGTCGGCAGGTGTGTCTGCCTGCCCAACAGCCCAAACCCGTCTCCGTAGAATGGGCAATAACCCATCACCCTCCCAGGACAACAGCCCCATGCAAGTGCAAGCCTCGGCCTTCAAGGCCTATGACATCCGCGGCGTCGTCGGCGCCGGGTTCGACGAGACCTTTGCCGAGCACCTGGGCCGGGCCTTTGGCAGCGAGGCGGTTGCCGCTGGCGAGCGGGCCGTTGTTGTCGGCCGCGATGGCCGCTTGTCGGGCCCGAAGCTGGTCGCAGCGCTGATCCGCGGCCTCGCCTCGACCGGCCTGGACGTGGTCGACATCGGCGCGGTGACAACACCGATGCTGTACTACGTGGCCGCCACCCGGGGCCAACACGGTTGCAACTCGGGCATCCAGGTCACCGGCAGCCACAACCCGAAGGACTACAACGGCTACAAGATGGTGCTGGCCGGCCGCGCGATCTATGGCGACGACATCCAAAAGCTGCGCCAGCGCATGGAGACCGAGACCTACACCGCCAAGCGCGGCCGCAAGGCCAGGATGGACATCGGCGCCGAGTACAGCGCCCGCATCGTCGGCGACGCCAAGCTGGCCCGGCCGATGAAGATCGTCGTCGATTGTGGCAACGGCATCCCCGGTGCCAGCGCACCTGGCATCCTGCGTGCGCTGGGCTGCGATGTGATCGACCTGTACAGCAAGGTGGACGGTGACTTCCCGAACCACCATCCGGACCCGAGCAAGCCCGAGAATCTGGCCGACCTGATCAAGGTGGTGCATGCCACCGGGGCCGAGCTGGGCCTGGCCTTCGACGGTGACGGTGACCGGCTGGGGGTGGTCACCCGGGACGGCCATGTCATCTACCCCGACCGCCAGCTGATGCTGCTGGCGCGCGACGTGCTGTCGCGCAACAAGGGCGCGACCATCATCTTTGATGTGAAGTGTTCGCAGCGTCTGGCCCCGGTGATCAAAAAAGCTGGCGGCAAGCCCATGATGTACAAGACCGGCCACTCGCTGATCAAGGCCAAGATGAAGGAAGTGGGCGCACCGCTGTCGGGCGAGATGAGCGGCCACATCTTTTTTGGCGAGCGCTGGTACGGCTTTGATGACGCCACCTACACCGCCGCCAGAATGTTGGAGATCCTGTCGCGCAGCAAGGACCCGAGCGCGGTGCTGGACGCCTTGCCGACCTCGTTCTCCACGCCTGAGCTCAACGTTGCCTGTGCCGAGGGCGAGCCGCCGCAGGTGGTGGCCGCACTGCAGGCCAGCGCCAGCTTCCCTGGGGCGGTGATCAACACCATCGACGGCCTGCGTGCCGACTATCCGGACGGCTTTGGCCTGGTGCGTGCCTCCAACACGACGCCGGTGCTGGTGCTGCGCTTCGAGGGCCACACGCCCGAGGCGCTGGCCCGCATCGAGCACGACTTCATGGCTGCGCTGCGGGCGGTCAAGCCCGACGCCCAGGTTGCCCAGGCCGCACACTGAGGGCCTGGCGCTGACGCCACGCACCCCTTTGATGCCGCGCCGGCGGCCATGAAGCCATTTGTGCAGGTGCTGGCGTTGGCGCTTTACGGCCTGGTATTGCGCCTCGCCACACCGGTTTACCTGCTGCGGCTGTGGCGGCGTGGCGCAGCCGAGCCGGGTTACCGGTTCCGCCTGCGCGAGCGCCTGGGTTTTTACCCCGGGCGCCCGCCGATCCCGGGTGCCTTGTGGCTGCATGCCGTCTCGCTGGGTGAAACCCGTGCGGCCGTGCCCCTGATCGACGCCTTGCGCGCCGCCCGCCCGGAACTGCGGCTGTTGCTGACCCATGGCACGGCCACCGGCCGCGCCGCTGGCCGCAAACTGCTGCAGGACGTCGATGGCCAGGTTTGGCTGCCGTACGACACGCCGGGGGCAGCGCGCCGCTTCTTGCGGCACTTCCAGCCCAGCGTCGGCGTGCTGATGGAAACCGAGCTCTGGCCCAGCCTGATGCGCGAGGCCGAGCGCGCCGGCGTGCCGATGGTGATGGCCAACGCCCGCCTGAGCGAGCGCAGCGCTGCCAGGGGCGCCCGCCTGGCCACGCTGATGCACCCGGCCGCCGCCCGCCTGACCCTGGTCCTGGCCCAGACCGTCGATGACGCCCGCCGCCTGCGTGAGGCTGGCGCGCCGCGGGTGATGGTCAGCGGCAACCTCAAGTTCGACATGACGCCGCCGGCCAAGCTGACGGCACTGGGCCTGCAATGGCGCCAGGCCTTGAGGCGACCGGTGGTGCTGGCCGCCAGCACCCGTGAGGGCGAAGAGGGCGGGTTGCTGGCCGCCTGGGCGGCACTGCCGGTGCCGCGCCCGCTGCTGCTGCTGGTGCCCCGCCATCCGCAGCGCTTCGAAGCGGTGGCCGCGTTGGTGCACATGCAGGGGCTGTCGCTGCTGTGCCGCAGCGAATGGGACGATCTGCCGCCGCCTGAAGCCGCCGCTGCCGATGTCTGGCTGGGCGACTCGATGGGCGAGATGCCGGTCTACTACGCCTGCGCCGACGTGGCGTTGTTGGGCGGCAGCTTTGCGCCGCTGGGCGGCCAGAACCTGATCGAGGCGGCTGCCTGCGGCTGCCCGGTGGTGATGGCGCCGCACACCTTTAATTTTGCCCAGGCCTCCAAGCAGGCGTTGCTGGCCCGGGCGGCGATGCGGGTGGACGACATCGTGGCCGGCGTTTCGGCCGCGGCGGGCCTGGCCCGTGCCCCAGACCGCAACGCCTGGGTTCAACGCTCACTGGACTTTGCCACCGCCCACCGCGGTGCCGCCGCGGTCATGGCCCAGAAGGTGCTGCAACTGAGCCGGCCGAGTGGCGAGTTTTGATGTGGATCTTGCGACGCTGGCATCGATCTGACTGGTGGTTTTCGGCTCGTTGCTGACTTTGGTTTAAGCGTCTGAAACCTGCCGTTCGCGGGTGCTGTGCGACCGCGCCGCGCCGGGCTGGCGTGCCCCGCTCCGTGTCATTCCGGGCCGGAAAAGCACCGGCCCTCCCTTCTTTACCTGCGCGGGACACGCCAGCCCGACCCGCCGCTACGCCACCTGCTGCGCGCGCTGGGTTTTCAAGCCAACGCACGCGGCAACGGTGGCGGCGGCCAAGGGCGTTGGGTGACCGGATCCCGTAAGTAAAGGAGGAGATGTCGGCCAGCTGGCCGGCATCGGGGGACATGGAGGGAGCCGGTTGCCCGACGGCCTTGGTT
>JBBQAH010000166.1:0-6148 GCA_038316145.1 Burkholderiales bacterium | reverse complement strand
GCAGCCGAAGTAGCCCGAGCCGATCTCCCAGATCAGGTCGCCGCCGTGTTTGCGGTGGTGCGCGCTGATCGAGCCCTCGCCGGTGTCGTGCGCAAAGCCGCCGGCCTTGGCGCCGCCGTTCAGCGCCATGATGGCGTTGGCACTGAGCGCACCGAAGCTCATCGCCGAGATGTTGAACAGGCTGGCCGAGTAGTGCTGGCTGCAGCGGTCGCCGCCGATCGTGATTCGGAAGTCGTGGTTGGGCAGCTGGGTCGGCTGCAGCGAGTGGTTGATCCACTCGTAGCCGGGCTGGTGCACATCCAGCTGGGTGCCAAAGGGCCGCTTGTCCGACTCGCCCTTGCTGCGCTGGTAGACCAGCGAGCGCTGCTGGCGTGAAAACGGCACCGCCTCGCGGTCGCTTTCCAGAAAGTACTGGCGGATCTCGGGCCGGATCCACTCGAACAAAAAGCGCAGGTGGCCGATGACGGGATAGTTGCGCAGCAGCGCGTGCCGCGTTTGGCGCAAGTCGCGGATACCGATGACCAAGCCCATCGCGCCCAGCAAGACCAGCACCGCAAGCCCCGGCGCAGGGCCGGTGTTGAGCCAGAAGTACAGCCCCAGACTGAGCACCAGCAGCGAAGCCAGCAACGTCAGGTAGCGGATCGGAAAGTGCCGGTCCAGCGCAATCAGCCAGGTGGGCATGGCGGTCCTTTTTGAGCCAGGGGTCGGTCTCGCGGCGCAATTGCGGGCCGCTGCCAAGTCAGTCGCGCGGGCGCTGGCCGACTTACAACGCAAGTGTCCGGCGGCTAACGACCGAACAGACGGCCGAGTGGACGGCTAAATCGCCCTCAATCCGGGGTTTGGCGGTAGCGTGCCAGCGCCAGCCCGGCCGTAGCGGCCAAAAATGCCCGCATCGGCCACAGCCCGGCCAGCCCAGCCTGCAGGCTACGGCGCGCTGAGCCGCCGGGAGTTGGCAGGGTCGCGGAACACCAGCGGGTGTTCGCTCACCTTCGGCGTTGCCGCCTGAGCCTCCGCCTGCGCCACCGCATCCTGCACCAGGTGGTGCTGCGGGCTCAACCGGCACGCCGGGTCGGCGGCGGCGGCGTCCTGTGTCAGCAGGTAGGCCTGGCAGCGGCAGCCGCCCAGGTCCTCCTGTTGATGCACGCAGCTGGCGCAGGGCTCCTTCATCCAACCGGTGCCGCGGTAGCGGTTGAAGCCCTCGGAGTCGAACCAGATCTCGCGCAGCGCCATCTCGCGCACGTTCGGGAAGGCCAGGCCGGGCAGCATGCGCGCGGTGTGGCAGGGCAGCGCGACGCCGTCGGGCGCCACCGTCATGAACATGTTGCCCCAGCCGTTGACGCACTTCTTGGCTTTGCCTTCGTGGTAGTCGGGTGCGACGAAGAAGATGCGCATGGCCTCGCCCAGCCGGGCGCGCCAGGCATCGGTCACGGCTTCGGCATGCCGCAGCTGCGCATGGGTCGGCAGCAGCTGGTCACGGTTCAGGTAGGCCCAGGAGTAGTACTGGGTATTGGCCAGCTCCAGGTACTCGGCACCCATCTCGTGTGCCATGCCGATGATGCGGTCGATGTGGTCGATGTTGAGGCGGTGGATCACCACGTTGAGCACCATCGGCCAGCCCTGGCCCTTGATGATGGCCGCCACCTTGTTCTTCAGCGCGAAGGTTTTGGTGTGCGAGAGAAAGTCGTTCATCTCGCGGGTCGAGTCCTGGAACGACAGCTGCACATGGTCGAGCCCGGCCGCCTTGAGCGCGGCGGCGCGCTGCCCGGTCAGGCCGACGCCGGAGGTCAGCAGGTTGCTGTAGAAGCCCAGCCGGCTGGCTTCGGCGACGATGATTTCCAGGTCGTCGCGCACCAGCGGCTCGCCGCCGGACAGGCCGAGCTGCACGGCACCCAGCTCGCGGCCCTGGCGCAGCACCTGCAGCCAGTCCTCGGTGGACAGTTCGTCCTGCTGCTGCGCAAAGTCGACCGGGTTGTAGCAAAACACGCAGTGCAGCGGGCAGCGGTAAGTCAGTTCGGCCAGCAGCCACAACGGTGGGCCGGGTTGCGGGCCGGCGGCCGTCAGGTCGGGCTTCATCGCATCAGTCCCAGACCAGCCAGCGCTGCTGGCCCGCCATCTGCACAAAAGCGATCACGTCGGCGTCGAGCGCGGGGGTCGAAAACGCCGCTTCCAGGTCGGCCACGATCGCCGCCACGCTGCGCTGGCCGTCGCAGCGTTTCATGATCTCGCCGGCGCTGGCGTTGAGCTTGACCATGCCTTCAGGGTAGAGCAGCACATGGCAGTCCTGGGCTGGCTCCCATTGCAGGCGGAAACCCGCGCCAACGCGGGGCACCGAATCAGCAAGTACCGCGCGCATCAGGTCACCCCGTAGCGGGTGGCCAGCCCGTCGTTCAGCGCCCACAGGATGTCGAGCTTGAATTTCAGCACCTCGAGTGCACGCTCCTGCAGAGCGCGGGTGCTGAAATAGTCCAGCGTGATCGCCAGCCCTTGCTCGACGTCGCGGCGCGCCTGGCTGACGCGGTTGCGGAAGTAGCCCAGGCCGTCGCTGTCGATCCAGGGGTAGTGCCCGGGCCAGGTCGCCAGGCGCTGCTGGTGGATCTCGGGCGCAAACAGCTCGGTCAGCGACGAGCAAACGGCCTCCTGCCAGGGCGCCCGGCGTGCGAAGTTGACGTAGGCATCGACCGCAAAGCGCACCGCCGGCACGACGTGGCGCAGGTCGAGCACCTCGTCGCGCGACAGCCCCACCGCACTGGCCAGCCGCAGCCAGGCCTCGATCCCGCCTTCGTCCCGGATGCCGCCCAGCTCGAAGCCGTCGTGGTCCAGGATGCGCTGCACCCAGCCACGCCGCACGGCGATGTCGGGGCAGTTCGACAACACCGCGGCGTCCTTGATCGGGATCGCGATCTGGTAGTAGTAGCGGTTCGCCACCCAGCCGCGGATTTGCTCGGGCGTGGCGCGCCCGCTGTTGAGCATCGCGTTGAACGGGTGGTGGATGTGGTAGCTGCGCCCGCCCTCGCGCAGCTTGGCCTCGAAGGCCTCGCGGGTCCAGGCGGTCCCGGCCTGGCCGGGGTGGCGCATCTCCTGGTTCATGTCGGCACGCATCGTCACAGCACGATCTCCTGGCGGTCTTCGCACACTTCGATCTGTTCGCGTGCCAGCGCGGCGCGCTGGGTCGAGTCCTCGTCGAGGATGGGGTTGGTGTTGTTGATGTGGATCAGCATGCGCCGGGTGCGCGCAGGCAGCCTGCCGAGCCACTCGACCATGCCGCCCGGGCCCGACTGCGGCAGGTGGCCGATGCTGCGCGCGGTCTTGGCGCTGATGCCGAGCCCGACCATCTCGTCATCGGTCCAGAAGGTGCCGTCGACCATCACGCAGTCGGCGCTGGCCATGGCCTCGAACACCGCCGGCTCGATGGCGCCCAGCCCGGGGGCGTAGAACAGCGTCTTGCCGCTGCGGCTGTCGGTCACGCTGATGCCGATGTTGTCGCCCGCGACCGGTTGCTCGCGGTGCGGCGAATAGGGTGCGGCCTTGCTCTTGAGCGGCAGCGCACGGCACTGCAGGCCGACGACGCCCGGCACCTCGAAGGCGCTGCTGTCGAGCGGGATGCGGGCGCGCTGCACGCCGCAAAAATGGCCCAGTACCCGCAGCACCGGGTTGCCCAGGCTGAGGTCTTCGAACACCGGGTCGGTGCACCACAGCGGCAGTGGCGCGCCGCGCTCGCGCAGCATGAACAGGCCGGTGGTGTGGTCGACCTGACCGTCCATCAGCACCACGCCGGCAATCGCCGTGTCGCGCAGCGCACGTGCCGGTTGCAGCGCCGGGTTGGCGCGGATCTGCTCGAGGATGTCGGGCGAGGCGTTGAACAGCACGCCGTTGTCACCGTCGTCGGGGCGGATGAAGATCGACGACTGGGTGCGCGGCTTGGCACGCAGCGTGCCGGCACGCACACCAGCGCAATTGGCGCAGTTGCAGTTCCATTGCGGAAAGCCGCCGCCGGCGGCGGCGCCCAGGATCGTGATGCGCATGGCTTGGGTCGGGGGGACGGCTGAACAAAAAGAACGCCCCGGGGGAAACCCAGGGCGTTGATCGGGTCGTGAGGCTCAGCGTGCCGCGACGTACATCGTGATTTCGAAGCCGAAGCGGAAGTCACAGGCCTGGGGGGTGGTCCATTGCATCAAGATCTCCTTGGAGTGGGACAGTGCCGCACCGGTCGGTGCAGCCGAGAATCTCTTCTCCAAGCGGATGTTGCGCGTGCCTGCCCCGGCCAACCAGTCCCCGCATCATGATTGCACCCTCATGATTTTCATGAATCATCGGCCTGCGGCCAGCGCGGCGCGAGCGGCCGATACGATGCCGGCACCGCGCCGACCTGGTGCCCCCCGAATGCCTGGTCCCGAATGCCTGTTGTGAACCTCTACCCCGAAACCCCCGCGCGACGCAGCCGCCTGGGCGTGTCGGGCGGCCACCAGCTGCAGCTCTACGAGTGGGGCGACCCACAAGGCCAGCCCGCGCTGCTGCTGCACGGCGGCCCGGGATCGGGGCTGTCGCTGGCGCTGGCGCGCTGCCTCGATCCAGAGCGCTACCGGATCATCGGTCTCGACCAGCGGGGCGCCGGGCTCAGCACCCCGTCCGGCGGCACCGCGCACAACGGCACGGCCGAGCTGCTGGCCGACCTGCGGGTCCTGCGCGCGCACCTCGGCATCGGCCGCTGGCTGGTGGTCGGCGGGTCCTGGGGTGCCACGCTGGCGCTGCTGCACGCGGCCGACGAGCCGGCCGCGGTGGCCGGGCTGCTGCTGCGCGGGGTGTTTCTGGCGCGCCAGCAGGATGTCGACGCTTTTTTTGACGCCGAGCCGCCCGGCTTCGGCGCCGCCTGGCAGCCGTGGCGCGAAGCCGCGGCGCGCGCGGGCCGGCCGTGGGTCGAGCAGCTCGACCACTGGATGCAGCACGGCACGCCCACCGAGCAAGCGGCATTGGCGCAGGTCTGGTGGCGCTTCGAGCAGGCGATGGACGGTCCGGCGCCAAGCCAGGCGCCAGATGCCGCGACCCTGCTGCCGCGTTACCGGGTGCAGGCGCAGTTCCTGCGCCACGGCTGCGGCCTGCGCGACACACCCCTGTTGCAGCGCCTGGCGGCGCTGCCGGTGGTGCCCACGCTGCTGCTGCACGGTGAGCGCGACCGCATCTGCCCGCTGGCCGGCGCCGTGTTGGTGCAGGCCGGCCTGCCGCATGCCGAACTGCGCTGCATTGCGCACGCTGGCCATGCACCGACCCACCCGGCGCTGGCCGCAGCCTTGCTGCAGGCGCTGGCCGCCTTTGCCGCCCATGGCCGGTTCGACGCGGCGGACACGCGATGAGGCTGCGGGCCAAGATCAACCTGATCGTCGGCGCGCTCACGCTGCTGTTTGTCGCCGCGCTGCTGGCGCTGCAGATCCAGAACATGCGCGATTCGGTGCATGAGGAGGTGGTCGCGGCCAACCGGGTGGCTGCGCAGTTGCTCAACCGCACCGTTCGGGGCTATGCCAGCCGGGGCACGGCGGCGGTGCAGGACTTTCTGCAGGGCCTGGGTCGGGTGCGTTCGAACGAGATATCGCTGTTCAACGACCGCGGCGACGAGCTGTACCGCTCGCCACCGTCGGTCTACAAGCTGGGCCGCGATGCGCCTGAGTGGTTCAGCCGCCTGCTGGCGCCGGGCCCCAGCGTTCAGGCCATCACCTTCCCCGACGGCCGGCTCGAGGTGCGCGCCAACGCCTCGCGTGCGGTGCTCGACGCCTGGGAGGACTTCAGCCACATCGCGCTGGCCTCTGGGGCGCTGTTGGTGGCGGTCAACCTGATGGTGCTGTGGCTGGTGGGCCGCGCGGTGCGGCCGTTCGGCCAGATCGTCGCCGCGCTCAACCAACTGGAGGCGGGCCGCTTCGACGTGGCGCTGCCGCGCCTGGCCAGCAGCGAAGCGGCAGCCATCGGCTCGGCCTTCAACCGCATGGTCGCCAGGCTGCAGCACCACCTCGAGACCGAGGGCCGCGCGCTGCGCGCCGAGCGCGAGCTGTCGGCCAGCCGCGAGCTCGCGCGCTGGGTCGACCACCACATCGAGCAGGAGCGCCGGGCCATCGCGCGCGAGCTGCACGACGAGCTGGGCCAGTCGGTCACCGCGATACGC
>JBBQAH010000511.1:0-2158 GCA_038316145.1 Burkholderiales bacterium | reverse complement strand
CCCCGCGATACAGGTACCAAGGGAATGGCCCCGCGTCTTCGACCACGCGATCGGAGTATTCAAAGCTGTCGGCCAACACGCCCCATAGCACGCGCTTTAGCGAGCCGCGCTCAAGGGCGAGCTCAAGCATCAAATACTGTTCGCGCGGACTGCTGCCGGCGATCGCGAGCTTGAGCGGCTCACCACCCAACGCTTGCTTGACCCGCGACGGGGTGAAGTTTTCCATGTGCGATGTGCCAATCACCACGGTATCGAACGGGTAGTTCCGCGCAAGACCGGGATTCTGATAGCGCTGATTGCTTGAAAAGTGCGGCTCGACCAAGGTCGCGCGGCGGTAATACTGCAGCGGATCGACGGTAAAGTTGAACAAGCCAACGCCCGCCAGCACCAGCGCGAATGTGGCGATGAAGAAGCGGCTGAATTGGCGGGCGCGGGTGCGGGTCATCAGAACTGGAAGTACAAAAACTCGGTGACGCTGGACATGCCGAGCACGCTCAAGGCCAACAGCAAGCCCACCAGGATGCCCTGCGCTGGCTTGAGCGCAAAGGCAAAGCGCGGGGCTTTAAGCTCAAAGTGAGCGGGAACCAGGCCGGGTTCAACGCGTGCAAAAAGTTCGGACGTGTTCGGTGCGAAAAAAGCCAACAGCAGCGCCAGAGCGATCAGCCCATCGCCCAACGTGAGCGCTTGACCAAGCTCGGCCCACGGCATCGGCGCCAGCATCGCTGCGTAAAAGCGCCCCGCGCTGTCGAGATCGGCGCTGCGGAACAGTACCCAACCCAACATCACCAGCAAAAATGTCACCCCAACTCGGAGTGCGCGCATCTTGTTGGCGCGATGAAGCCCAAGTACGCGCTCGGCCGCCAGCAGCAGGCCGTGATAAATCCCCCACAGCACAAAGGTCCAATTGGCGCCATGCCAGAGCCCGCCAATCGCCATGGTCAAAAGCAAATTGATGTAGGTCCGCGCGCGTCCGCGGCGGTTTCCGCCGAGCGGAACGTACAGATAGTCGCGCAGAAATCGCGACAGCGTGATGTGCCAGCGGCGCCAAAAATCGCTGATGCTAACCGCCTTGTACGGCGAGAAAAAATTGATCGGCAGGCGCACGCCGAACATGCGCGCCAGACCAACCGCCATATCCGAATAGCCGGAAAAATCAAAGTAAAGCTGGCCGCTGTAGGCCAACGCAGCGCGCCAGGCCGCCAGCGTTGAGATCGACTCACCCCGCGCGACGGCGTCAAACCAGGGGCTCGCGTGCGGCGCCAGCGAATCGGCGATCAGCACCTTTTTGGCCAGACCGATCGCAAAGATCGCGATCCCGATCATCGCGTCCTGACTAATTTGGCGCTGCGCGTCGGGCCGATCGAGCCCCGGCAGCAGCTCTTTTAAATGCACGATGGGGCCGGCAATCAGCTGCGGGAAAAACGTCACGAACAGCGCATAGCGGGTCAGCGAGCGCTCTGGCTGCTCACCGCGCCAGACATCCACCAGCCAGGCAATTTGCTGAAAGGTGAAAAACGAAATTCCAAGCGGCAGGACCAGATGGGTGACCGCCCACTGGCTGCCGGTAAGCGCGTTGAAGGTCTCAGCAAAAAAAAGCTGGTATTTAAAGTGAGTCAGCAGAGCCAGATTGAACCCCACCCCGAGCGCCAACAGCCAGCGCGAGCGCTTGCGCCCGAGCGCATGCCCGAGCGCGAAGTTGACCGCGATGCTGAGCACGATCAACGGTAAGTTATAGGGCGACCACCAGCCGTAGAAGAACAGCGACGCCAGCAGCAGCCAGGCAATAAAGCCCTCGTGCCAGCCTGCCTTGCGAAGGCGCACCGCGACCACCCATGTAAGCGGCAAAAAGAAGAACAAAAAAACATGGGAGTTAAACAGCACGCGCTTGGGATTACTGGAGGAACCAGGCCGTGATCAGTACGCCGAACATGGTCGCCGTGACCGCGACTTTGGCCGCCATACCGACGATCAAGCCAATCCAGGCGCCCAAACCGGCTTTGGTCGCCTGATGGAAATCTTTGTTGGCAATCAACTCACCGGCCACAGCGCCGATAAACGGCCCGAGAACCAGCCCCGGCAGCCCGAAAAAGATCCCGACCAAGGTGCCGAGGGCAGCACCGAGCATCGCCCACTTGCTCGCACCGGCGCCTTTGGTGCC
>JBBQAH010000151.1:0-7238 GCA_038316145.1 Burkholderiales bacterium | reverse complement strand
ACTCGCCGGCCAAGTACGGCATCCTGACCGAGCTGCTGCCGCCGTCGCAGCTGGTCAAGGCCAACGGCTGGGTCGAGGGCCTGACGATCGGGTCGATCATCCTGGGCATCTTGCTGGGCGGGCAGCTGGTGGGGCCCAAGTTGTCGCCGATGTTGCTGGGTTTGGACTTTCCCGTGATCGAGACCGGCGTCGATACCGCGCCCGAAGCGGCGATCGCGGCGATGATCCTGGTCTACATCATTGCCGCGGTGTTCAACCTCTACATCCCGCGCACCGAGGCGCCACTGCAAGCGCTGACGTTGCGGCCGTCGGTGCTGATCCGCGACTTTGCGCTGTGCAATTCGCGCCTGTGGTCGGACAAGCTGGGCCAGATCTCGCTGGCCACCACCACCATGTTCTGGGGCGTGGGCGGCAACCTGCGCATCATCGTGTTTCCGTGGGCGGCGGCGGCGTTGGGCTACACCACCACCCAGGCGTCCAGCCTGGCCGGCGTGGTGTCGGTCGGGGTGGCAGTGGGGGCGGTCTGGGCATCGATGCGCATGCGGCTGGACAAGGCCACCGGCGTGATCCCGCTGGGCATCCTGATGGGGGTGCTGGTGATCGGCCTGAACCTGATCCGCGATGTCTGGGTGGCGGTGCCGTTCCTGATGCTGCTGGGCCTTGCCGGTGGCTACCTGGTGGTGCCGATGAACGCCTTGCTGCAGCACCGCGGCCACAACCTGATGGGCGCGGGCCGGTCGATCGCTGTGCAGAACTTCAACGAGCAGGCTTGCATCCTGGGCCTGGGCGCGTTCTACACACTGATGACCAAACTCAACCTGTCGGCCTTTACCGCCATCGCGGTCTTCGGCGCTGTGGTTGCCGGGGTGATGGAGCTGATCCGGCGCTGGCACCAGCGCAACTGCGTGGTGCACCGCGACGAGGTCGAGCGCCTGTTGGCCATCGCCCGCAGCGACCGGCACTGACGCGGCGGGCGGCCCAAGGCGCAGCCCCTGTGCGTCGGGCTGGTGCGGGTCAGGCTCTCAGCCCGGTTGCCGCGGCGCCGGCAACGGCGGCCCGATCCGGCGGTGGCCCTGCTGTTGCATCAACCGGTCCAGCAGCAGCGGGTCGAGCGGCTTGCCCAGACAATCTGCCGCACCGGCCAGCGTGCCGCGCACCCGGTGCACCGGGTCGTGAAACGCCGACACCATCACCACCACCGGCGCGCCGCCCGCCGGCGGGGGCAGCCGTTTGCAGATCTGGTGGCACAGCGTCAGGCCATCGACCCGGCTGTCGTCGCCGAGATCGATGTCGAGGAAAACCAGGTCGTAGGTGTGCTGGCCCAGCAGGTCGAGTGCCCTGTCGCTGTGCCGCGCCAGGTCGATTTGCAGGCCATAGCGCTCGAGCTGGCGGCGCAAGAACTGCAGCGCGATCTCGCTGTCGTCGACCAGCAGCGCACGCGGCGCGGCGCTGACCGCCCTGGCCTCGGCCTCGCGCTGCTCGCGCCGGCGGCGGCGCTCGTCATGGGCCTGGTGCCACGGGCTGGGCGGGTGCCTTGGCGGCGGGGCCGCCGGCAGCGTGTCCGGTGGGTTGAGCACCGGCAACACCGAAGGAGATGCCGACAATGTTGCCGCCGCCTGCGACGCCAGCAACGCATCGAGTTGCTGCAGCATCCAAACCGGGTCGGCGCCGGACGGGCTGTCAACCATGGACCGGCCGGACGGCAGCAGGTCGCCGAGCCGCACCGCATCAGCCACGCGGCCCAAGGTGCGCAGCAACGCCAGCGCCTCGGGCTGCGCAGCGTCGACGACCACAAAGCGGGCGTCGTCCAGGCCGAGCACCAGGTCGTACGCCGGCACGCGCCGCACGGTTTGACGCAGCGCGGCTGCCAACGCCAGGCGTTCGGCGCTGCCAAACCCAAGCAGGGCCACTGGGATGGGTGCGGGCATCAGGGGGGTCGCAAGCGTGGCAAGGTGGATCGCGGGGCGGGCGGCAGGGTGGGCGTCGGCATGCAGCAGGGCGTGTGGCACGGGATGCAGCAGGGATCTTCGGTGGCCAGTGGCAAGGCCGTCAACCAGCCAGGGTCATCACCGCAGCGGATAGCATCCCCACCGTCTTGCCCCTTTCAACTCTCTTCACGGGACGATCCACCATGGCCGAGCACAACATCACCGACTTCGAGGCCACCGACATCACCGGCAAGACGCATCGATTGTCGGACATGGCGGGCAAGGTGATGTTGATCGTCAACACCGCCAGCCAGTGCGGCTTCACGCCACAGTTCGGCGGGCTCGAGACCTTGTGGCAGACCTACCGTGACCGCGGGCTGGTGATCATGGGGTTTCCCAGCAACGAGTTCGGCCGGCAAGATCCGGGCAGCAACGACGAGATCGCCTCGTTTTGCCAGCTCAACTATGGCGTCAGCTTCCCGATGATGGCCAAGATCGAGGTCAACGGCGGCGCCACGCACCCGCTGTACGGCTGGCTCAAGTCCGAAGCCCCCGGCCTGCTGGGCAGCAAGGCAATCAAATGGAACTTCACCAAGTTCCTGGTGGGACGCGACGGCCAGGTGATCCGCCGCTACGCGCCGCAGGACGCACCGGAGAAGCTTGCGGCGGACATCGAGGCGGCCTTGACGAGCTGACACCCGCGCTGGCCACCCGTCGGGATAATCAGCAGATCATCCCCGGAGAGCCCCGATGTTCGAACACGTGCAGCCCTACGCGGGCGACCCGATCTTTGCCCTGGTCGATGCCTTCAACGCCGACCCCCGGCCGGCCAAGGTCAATCTGTCGATCGGCATCTACTTCGACGAGCAGGGCCGCCTGCCGGTGCTGCCCAGCGTGATGCAGGCCGAAGCCCGCATCCTGGCCACGGCCGGCCCCAAGGGCTACCTGCCGATGGAGGGCGACGCCGCCTGCCGTGCCGAGGTTGCCAAGCTGCTGCTGGGCGCCGACCACCCGGCGATAGCCGAGGGCCGCGTCGCGACAATCCAGACCGTGGGCTCGTCGGGCGGCCTGAAAGTGGGCGCTGACTTTCTCAAGGCCTGGCTGCCCGGGGCCGAGGTCTGGGTCAGCGATCCGACCTGGGACAACCACCGATCGATGTTCGAGGGCAGTGGTTTTGTCGTCAACAGCTACCCGTACTTTGATGCCACCACCGGCGGCCTGCGCTTCGATGCAATGCTGGCCACGCTGCGCGCCTGCCCGCCACGCAGTATCGTGCTGCTGCATGCCTGCTGCCACAACCCGACCGGCGTGGACCTGAGCACAGCGCAGTGGGACGCGCTGATCCCGGTGCTGCGCGAGCGGGAGCTGCTGCCCTACCTGGACCTGGCCTACCAGGGCTTTGGCGACGGCATGGACGCCGACGCCTATGCGGTGCGCGCGCTGGCCAGCGCCGGCCTGGCGTTTTTCATCGCCAACTCGTTCTCCAAGAGCATGAGCGTGTACGGCGAGCGCTGCGGTGCGCTCAGCGCCGTTTGCGCCACGCCGGCCGAGGCCGCGCTGGTGCTGGGCCAGCTGCGCTTCACCGTGCGGCGCATCTACTCCAGCCCCGGCATCCACGCCGCCAAGATCGTGGCCCATGTGCTGGGCGATGCCGACCTGCGCACGCTGTGGCAGGCCGAGCTGGCCGCCATGCGCGAGCGTATCGCCGCGATGCGCCGTGCGCTGCACGACCGGCTGGTGGCGCTGGTGCCGGGGCGTGACTTTGGCTACTTGCTCAGCCAGCGCGGCATGTTCAGCTACACCGGCCTGAGCGCAGCGCAGGTGGATGCGTTGCGCGAGCAGCACGCGGTGTACCTGCTGCGCTCGGGCCGCATCTGCGTGGCCGGGCTGAACACCGCCAATGTGGCGCGCACCGCCAGCGCCATCGCGGCGGTGCTGGCCGGCTGAATCGTCGAACCGCCAAATCGCCGCATCCAGCGCTGGTGAGCTTGCGTAAAAGAAGCTTGTCGGCGGCCCGCAGAAAGCCGGTGCAAGCAAGCCGGCGTGCCACCGACAGACCTCTGCACCCGATGTTGAACCCGGCCAGACCGGGCCGGGCGCATCACCACCACCGCGCTTGAAACCGCAGCTGGCGGTGATCAGCGAAAACTACCTGGTGCCCGGCGGCAAGCCGCTGCAGCACCTGGACCGTATCCGCGCCGGCTGGCCGATGGTGATGCATGGCGTGTCGCTGTCGATCGGCGGCACCGATGCGCTGGACGCGGCCTACCTGCGTGACCTGCGCGCGCTGGCCGACCGAATACAACCCGGTTGGGTGTCCGACCACCTCTGCTGGACGGGGGTGTCCGGCCGCAACCTGCACGACCTGCTGCCGCTGCCACTGACCGAGACCACACTGCGCCATGTGGCCGACCGCGTCGGTCGGGTGCAAGACACCCTGGGCCGCCGACTGGTGCTGGAGAACGTGTCGAGTTATGTGCGTTTTGCGGCGGACGAGATGACCGAGGCCGAATTTGTCGCCGAGTTGTTGCGGCGCGCCGATTGCCAGCTGCTGCTGGACGTCAACAACGTCTACGTCAGCAGCGTCAACCACGGCTTCGACGCCCGCGCCTACATCGACGCAATGCCCGCCGACCGGGTGGTGCAACTGCACCTGGCCGGCCATTCGACCGGTGACGACGGCCTGCTGATCGACACCCACGACGCGCCGGTCTGTGCCGCGGTATGGGACTTGTACGCCCACACGCTGAGGCAGCTGGGCTTCAAGCCCACGAAGATCGAGCGCGACGACCACATCCCGGCGCTGGACGCACTGCTGGCCGAGCTGGACATTGCCCGCGGCATCGCGCAGCAGGTGGCGCAGGACGCCCTGCACGCCGGCCAGGGGCAGGCCGCCCGGTCGGCAGTGCCGGCATGAACAATTCCAGCAATGCCGGCCCGGCCGAGTTGCGCCAGCAACAACAGGCGTTCGAGGCTGCGGTGCTGGGCCGGCACATCTCCGGCCTGCTGCACCCGGCGCCGAATGGCGCTGAGCCGGCGATCGACGTCTACCGCCACGCCTACACCGCCCGCCTGACCGGCGCGCTGCGCGACAACTTCGAGATCCTGGCGCAGGCGCTGGGCGACGAGGGCTTCGATGCGCTGGCCGCCGCCTACATCGCCGCGCACCCCTCGGTGCAGCCGTCGACACGCTGGTTTGGCCACGGCCTGGTGGCTTTCATGGACGCCAGCGTGCACGCCGACGACGGCCTGATGCCGCACCCGGCGCTGGCCAGCAGGTCGAGTCTGCCGATCAAGCCGCGCCGCGGGTGGTCGCCGCGCTGCAGCAGTGGCTGGCCGACGGCTTGCTCAGCGGCCTGCGCGGATAGCGGCAGCTGGCTGGTGTCGCAGCGGCCCGCCGCAGCCCCGCCGGCCTCAGATGCAGCGGCCGCCGTCGATCTCCATGCAGACCCCGGTGACCATGCTGGCCTCGTCGCTGCACAGGTAACACGCGGCGTTGGCCAAGTCCTCGGGCAACGAGAAGCGCCCGATCGGGATGGTGGACAAAAACTTGGCGCGCATCTCGGGCGTGTCCTCGCCCATGAAGGACTTGAGCAGCGGCGTCTCGCCGGCCACCGGGTTGAGGGCGCAGACGCGGATGCCAAACGGCGCCAGCTCGACCGCGTTGGCCCGGGTGGCGGTGATCACCCAGCCCTTGCTGGCGTTGTACCAGGCCAGGCGCGGCCGGGGGCTGACGCCGGCGGTGCTGGCGATGTTGAGCACCATGCCGCGGATGCCGTGCACACCGGCTGCGTTGGCCTTCAGGCGCGGCACCACATTGACCATCGCCAGATAGATCGCCTTCATGTTGACCGCGACGATCCGGTCGAAATCGGCCTCGCTCACGTCCTCCAGCGGTGTCGGCAGGTGGGTGACGCCGGCGTTGTTGACCAGGATGTCGATGCGGCCAAAAAAGTGCACGGCCGCGTCCATCATGCGGTGCACATCGGCCGCCACCGCCACGTCCACCTTCAGCGCGCGGGCCGCCGGCCCCAGCAGCGTGGCCACCCTTTCGGCACCGGCCAGGTCGCGGTCGGCGATCAGCACGCGGGCGCCCTCGGCGACAAACTTGGTGGCGATGCCCTCGCCAAAACCCGAGCCGGCGCCGGTGATGATGGCCACTTTGCCTTGCAGTCTGCCTGCGGTTGTCATGGTTTGAGTCTCCTGTCAGTCGTGTTTGATGGCGATGGTCTTGAGCGACGAAAAGCCGTACAGCGCCTCGAAGCCTTTTTCGCGGCCGTGGCCGGACTGCTTGACGCCGCCAAACGGCAGCTCGATGCCACCGCCCGCGCCGTAGTTGTTGATGAACACCTGGCCACAGTGCAGCTTACGCGCCAAACGCAGCGCCCGGCTGCCGTCACGGGTCCAGACCCCCGCCACCAGGCCGAACGCGGTGCCGTTGGCGATGCGCAGCGCGTCCGCCTCACCGGCCGGCCCGTCGTCGAACGGGATCAGCACCTGCACCGGGCCAAAAATCTCCTCCTGCGCCAGCCGGTGGTCGGCACTGGCCGGGCCCAGCAGCGTGGGCGGCACATAACAACCGCCGGCCGGCAGGCCAGCCGGCCGCGGCGCCTGGGCCACCAGCGCCAGCCCGGTCTCGCGCGCCAGCGCCAGATAGCCCTCGACGGTCTGTTGCTGGCGTGCCGAGATCAACGGGCCGATGTCGCCGTCGTCCAGCGCAGGCGCGATGCGCAGCGCCCGGTAACGCTCGGCCATGCGGCGGGCCACCTCGTCGTAGACGCTGCGCTGCACCAGGATGCGGCTGGCAGCCGAGCAGGTCTGGCCGGCGTTCTGGATGCCGGCGTTGACCAGAAACGGCAGCGCCGCGTCCAGATCCGCATCGGCAAACACGATCTGCGGGCTCTTGCCGCCCAGCTCCAGCGTCACCGGGATGGTGTTGCGGGCCGCGGCCGCCTGGATCAACTGGCCCACCGCCACCGAGCCGGTAAACGACAGATGCGCCACGCCAGGATGGGCTGACAAGGCCGCGCCGGCCTCCTCGCCCAGGCCGGTGACGATGTTGAGCACACCCGCCGGCAGGCCGGCGGCTTGCGCGATCTGGCCAAAGGCCAGCGCGCTGAGGCAGGCTTCTTCGGCGGGTTTCAGCACGCAGGCGTTGCCCATGGCGAGTGCCGCACCCACCGAGCGGCCGATGATCTGCATCGGGTAGTTCCAGGGCACGATGTGGCCGGTCACGCCGTGCGGCTCGCGGATCGAAAACGCGGTGTAGCCGTTGGCAAACGGGATGGTGTCGCCCATCACCTTGTCGGC
>JBBQAH010000477.1:0-1950 GCA_038316145.1 Burkholderiales bacterium | reverse complement strand
ATAGCAATCACTTCACGGACGAAGGAATAGAGTATTTGGCCAACGGAATCTTCGAGAGTGCTACACTGAAAACGTAAGCACACATACAGACTACATACTTTTTTACGTCTGTGCAAGAGGCTTACTGTTAGTCATATTTTGTATTTAGTACGGACATGTGAATATACAGTATTCGCATATGTGTCTTGATATTTGCAGAATATCGTTGCGCATGTGTGCGTTTGCAAATCTGGGATTGCGATACCTGACCGTCGGAATTTCTCATGGTTCGCTGGAGCGACTTAATATTTGGCAGGGAATTTCACTGACCGGAGAAGGCTGCGAGGTTGGTTCATTGATAAAACTATAAGTAATACTGAGATTTCCAAGCATTTTACATATTACGATAACTTATTCTTATATCTTGGAAGGTATTTAAAATTTATAGGTAGTAAAATAATGGCAGTAATGATGGTATAATTGGGCAATAACAGCATTAATAAAAATAGCCTTGTTTATAATACACCAACCGTAATCATAATGTAGTTGTAGTAAAGATGGTAATGATAGTATTATTGGTTAATAACATCATTATTAATAGCAGAATTGTAAGTAATATAACAACAGTAATCGTAATATAGTTGTAGTGAAGATAGTAATCATAATATAGCCCTAATAAAAATAGTAATCATATTATAGTTGTAGAAAAGATAGTAATCATAGTATTATTATGCCAAAAATATCGTACGCTATTGTTAACATCATAACAATTTATTTTTTATTCACAAATTACTATAGCATTGTAATGTATAGATGCCACTTTAAATTAGGCCTTTGCCCAACTGGTATGGTCCGGCCGGATCCAACAACACAACATCGACGTCAGATTCTATCAGGTGGATGGGCAGTGGTCGATGACGGAGATGGGGAATGGCAGTCTGTACAAATGGGATGTCTACTCACCGACCTTTGGCACATACTCTCACCGTTCCTGCTACGACGGATTGGCAGAGCCGCTGCCACGAGCGTATTGGCCGCCAACAATCTAGAACCGCCAAACCTGACCGTTTTATAAACTGTTTTTATATTACCAAAGTGTCATAACCTGTAATTTCACGGAAAAACTCCTAAATATCTGGTTAAATTGGCTATTTACCGGTAGTGAAGAACGTAATGGGATTGATGGATTGATTGATCGATGCGATGAAATGAAATGAAATGTCTGACGGTAAATTGTAGATAAAAAAGTCAACATGGCTGCTGTCAGTGTTCCTGGCGTAAAATTGGGTATGACCTAGTATAAAAGGGGTCTTAATTCTTTAAAGAAAGCCAACTGGCACGTGGGCTGAAGCCTTCGTTGGTGGTAAGAATTTCCCGTCGTCCTGAAACGCTCATTTTCATGCGCGTGCGCGAACTTGATGGTTGGGCTGACGAGACTTTTACTGCAAGTCATCGCACGCCTCGAGTATACTTTCAAATATAAAACGGCTACAATGATTTTGCAGATAATTTATGAAAGTTATTTAAACGGTTTGCAATTTTTAAAAGAAGTTACAGTGAGAGGGAGATTTTCGGTTTTGCCCAAATGGCGGCGACACCGAAAAAGTTGCGACATTGTCATCTGCTGGTTGATTAATTGATTGCTGAGCAGAAGTATCGGCTTTACTAAAACCCTTCCTGGGCACTTCAAGCGGCCTAAAAATGTAGCAATTGGTGCATAATAAATTTCTCGACACGTGACAACTTTAAAATTGTCTTTTTCGTCGGAGTCTTTGGTTTTACAGTTCGTTATATCGCACACTTTATCAAAACACGGTTGTCGAGCGTATTTCCCGGTACCCATCCGCCTTATGGGAAACTTTGATCGTGTTCAATAAAACATGTAGTGTTCTAATATATTAATATTTTATTAATATAAAAACGTTTTGAATTTTAATATTGATATTAAAATATTAAAATATGAACCGAAAA
>JBBQAH010000192.1:0-4833 GCA_038316145.1 Burkholderiales bacterium | reverse complement strand
GATGCGGAACTCGGCCAGCACGCAGCCCTCGGCCAGCGCGTCTTCAGCGGCCTCGAAGGCCACCCGCGCCAGCGCCTCGGGCGTGGCCATCGCCGCCACGGTCAGCGCAAAACCGCGCAGGTACTCTTCCAGCGATCCGGCGTGGGCGCGGGCATCGAACCAGGCGGCGAGGGCCTCTTCGTCCTCGGCTGGCGCGGCCAGACCACGGGCGCGCAGCAACGCCAGCAAGGTGGCCACACGCAGGCCGCCGTCCAGGTGCTCGTGCAACAGCACCTTGGGCAAGCGCCTGGCCAGACGCTGCAAGTCAGCGGGCGGGTTCGGGCTGCCGGCAGCAGCGGTCGGGGCAGTGGCAGCGGACATGGCGCATGCTAGCGGAGCCCGTGGCCGGCGAGACCCTGACCGACCGGCGCCCGGGACTTGCTATCCTGATGGTCACGCTCATCCACCTCGCCGGGGACTCCGATCACATGAAACACGCCGTGCTGGCCTTCGCAGGCCTGACCTGCCTGACCTGGGCCGCAACGCAAGCCCAGGCCCAACCCGCCGTGATCTACGACATGGGCGGCAAGTTCGACAAGTCCTTCAACGAGGCGGCCTACAACGGCGCCGAGCGCTGGAAGAAGGAGACCGGCAAGCCCTACCTCGATTTCGAGATCGCCAACGAGGCCCAGCGTGAGCAGGCGATGCGGCGCATGGCCGACAAGGGTGCCTCGCCCGTCATCGGCGTGGGCTTCGGCCAGGGATCGACGATGGAGAAGGTGGCCAAGGACTTCCCCAAGCTGCAGTTCGCGATCATCGACGCGGTGGTCAAGCTGCCCAATGTCGAGTCGGTGGTCTTCAAGGAGCAGGAGGGCAGCTTTCTGGTCGGCATGATGGCCGCGCTGGCCAGCAAGACCGGCAAGGTGGGCTTCATCGGTGGCATGGACATCCCGCTGATCCGCAAGTTCCAGTGCGGCTACGAGCAGGGCGCCAAGTACGCCAACCCCAAGGTCGAGGTCACGTCCAACATGACCGGCACCACGCCGGCGGCCTGGAACGACCCGACCCGCGGCAGCGAGCTGGCCAAGGCCCAGTTTGCCAAGGGTGTGGATGTCGTCTTTGCGGCCGCCGGCGGCACCGGCGTGGGCATCTACCAGGCCACCAAGGACGCCGGCAAGCTGGCCATCGGGGTGGACAGCAACCAGAACCACCTGCACCCCGGCACCATGCTCACCAGCATGGTCAAGCGGGTGGACGTGGCGGTCTATACCCTGTCCAAGAAGACCACGCCGGGCGTGACCGTGCTGGGCCTGAAAGAGGGCGGGGTGGACTACGCGATGGACCAGCACAACGAAAAGCTGGTCAGCGCCGAGATGAAGAAAAAGGTGGACGCCGCCAAGGCCGACATCATCAGCGGCAAGATTCTGGTCGCCGATTACATGACCAACAACGCCTGCAAATACTGAACCCGCGCCGATGTCGACGCCGCAACCCGGCCGGGCGCCGGCCGTGCTGATGCAAGGCATCCACAAGCGCTTCGGCGCGGTGCAGGCCAACCGGGACGTCACGCTGACGGTGGCGGCGGGCACGGCGCATGGCATCGTGGGCGAAAACGGCGCCGGCAAGAGCACGCTGATGGCCATCCTCTACGGCTTCTACCAGGCCGACAGCGGCACGATCGCCATCAGCGGGCAGGCGGTGCAGATCCCGGGCTCGAAGGAGGCCATCGCGCTGGGCATCGGCATGGTGCACCAGCACTTCATGCTGGTCGAGTCGCTGTCGGCACTGGACAACATCATGCTGGGCGCCGAGCCTGACTGGCGGCTCCATGTGGCCCGGGCCCAGGTGCGGGGTGCGCTGGACGCGCTGATGACTGAGACCGGCCTGCAGGTGCGGCTGGACGCCGCGGTCGAGGACCTGCCGGTGGGCGAGCGGCAACGGCTGGAGATCCTGAAGGCGCTGTACCGCGGCGCCCGCATCCTGATCCTCGACGAGCCCACCGCCGTGCTGACGCCGCAGGAGACCGAGGCACTCTTTGTCACGCTGCGCCGGCTGCGCGACGCCGGCACCACGCTGCTGTTGATCACCCACAAGCTCAAGGAGATCATGGCGCTGTGCGATGCAGTCACCGTGATGCGCCAGGGCGCAGTGGTGTTCGACGGGCCGATCGCTGACTGCAGCCTCGACCAGCTGGCCGAGGCGATGGTGGGCCGGCGGGTCAACATGGGCCGTGATGCAGCAGCCAAACTCCCCACCTCCGCCGCCGCCCCGGGCGCCACGCTGCTGGCCGCGCAGGGCCTGCATTGGCGCGATGCGATGGGCGTGGCCCGGCTGGCCGGTGTGTCGCTGGCGCTGCGGGCCGGTGAGATCGTGGGCATCGCAGGGGTATCGGGCAACGGCCAGAGCGAGTTGCTGGCCAAGCTCTCGGGCATGGCCACGCCACAGGCTGGCCCGCTGGCCCTGGGCACCGGCGCTGCGGCGCGGCGGTTCGACGCGGCGCACTGGCTCGACCCGTCCACCGCGCGCCGGCTGGGCCTGGCCCATGTGCCTGAAGACCGCCACCGCTGCGGCATGGTGCTGCCCTTCGCCGCCTGGGAAACCGCCGAGCTGGGCTACCAGCGCAGCCCGCGCTTTGCCAGCGCCTGGGGCTGGATGAAGCGCGCGGTGATGCGCCAGGCCACCACCGACATGATGGCCGCCTACGACGTGCGGCCGCGCGACCCCGACCTGCGGGCGTCCACGTTCTCCGGCGGCAACCAGCAAAAACTGGTGCTGGCCCGCGAAGCGCTGGCCCCGGCCACACCGCCCAGCGTGCTGCTGGTGGGCCAGCCTACCCGGGGCGTGGACATCGGCGCGATCGAGTTCATCCACGGCCGGCTGCGCGCCATGCGCGACGCCGGTGGCGCGGTGCTGCTGGTGTCGAGCGAGCTCGACGAGATCCTGGCGCTGGCCGACCGGGTGCTGGTGATGGACCGGGGCCGCATCGCCGGTGAGCTGGCCATTGCCGACTGCACCGAGGCCGCGTTGGGCCGGCTGATGGCCGGCGCCGAGGCCGAATCTACCGACCCGGTGGCCGCCGGAGCCGCCGTTGCCGCCGTTGCCATCGGCCAGGTGATGCGCTGATGAGCCGCCCGGCGGAGCTGCCGCGCTGGATCGACCTCGGCTTGCTGCCGCTGGTCAACCTGGCGATGGCGCTGGGGGTCTGCGGCGTCGTCGTGGCGGTGGTCGGGCTGGACCCGCTGCAGGTGCTCGCGCTGCTGCTCAAGGGCGCTTTCGGCAGCCGGGCCGGCCTCAGCTACACCCTGTACTACGCCACCACCTTCGTCTTCACCGGCTTGGCGGTGGCGGTGGCCTTTCACGGCGGGCTGTTCAATATCGGCGGCGAGGGCCAGGCGATGATCGGCGGCCTGGGCTGCTCACTGGTGGCGCTGGCGCTGGGCAACCAATTGCCGGCGCTTGTGCTGCTGCCGCTGATGGTGGCGGCCGCGATGGTGTTTGGCGCGGCCTGGGCCGCGGTGCCGGCGGCGCTGCAGGCCTGGCGTGGCAGCCATGTCGTGATCACCACCATCATGTTCAACTTCATCGCCTCGGCACTGCTGGCCTACCTGCTGGTCAATCTGCTGAAAGACCCGGGCAGCATGTCGATCGAGACCGGGCCCTTTCCGCAAGCAGCGCAAATGCCCGGCATGCACCTGGTGCTGGCGGCGCTGGGGCTGGACTGGCCGCGCACGCCGCTCAACCTCAGCGTGCTGCTGGCGGCGGGGGCCGCGCTGGCGGTGACGCTGTTTCTCTGGCGCACGCAGGCCGGCTACGCGCTGCGCACGGTGGGCTTCTCGCCCGCCGCGGCGCACTACGCCGGCATCCCGCCGCGCCGCCAGGTGGTGGTCGGCATGCTCATCTCAGGCGCGCTGGCCGGCCTGGTCGGCATCAACGAGCTGGCCGGCGTGCAGCACCGCTTGCTGCTGGACTATGTGATGGGCGCGGGGTTCACCGGCATCGCGGTGTCGCTGATCGGCCGCAACCATCCGCTGGGCATCGTGCTGGCCTCGCTGCTGTTCGGCGCGATCTACCAGGGCGGCGCCGAGCTGGCGTTCGAGATTCCCGGCTTTTCACGCGACATGGTCACCACGCTGCAAGGCCTGATCGTGCTGTTCTCGGGTGCCATGGCGCAGGTGGCCGCACCCGGGCTGGCCCGGCTCTACGGCTGGCTGCGCCCGGCGGCCCGCTTGCAGGCTGCGCCGGGAGCCGCCAGTGGATGAGGCCTTGATCGGCGGCCTGCTGGCCTCTACCTTGCGTGTCAGCACACCGCTGATCCTGTGCGCGCTGGCGGCGGTGCTGAGCGAGCGCTCCGGGGTTATCGACCTGGGGCTCGAAGGCAAGATGCTGCTGACGGCCTTTGCCGCCGGTGCGGTGGGCGCGGTCACCGGCTCGCTGCCGCTGGCCTTGATGGCGGCGCTGGTCGTCGGGCTGGCGCTTTCCATGCTGCACGGCTATGCCTGCGTCAGCCACACCGGCGATCAGGTGGTGCTGGGCATGGCGCTGTCCATGATCGCCGCCGGCCTCACCATCGTGCTGGGCATCGCCTGGTTCAAGCAAGGTGGCCAGACCCCGCCCCTGCCCGACGCGGTGCGGCTGACACCGCTGCTCACTGGCCTGGCGGCCTGGCTGCAAGGCCTGCCGATGGGCGGGCGGGTGATCGCCGGCGGCCTGCTCGGCCACAACGGGCTGGTCTACCTCGCGCTGGCGCTGGTGCCGCTGGTCTGGTGGGTGCTGTACCGCACCCGGGTCGGCCTGCGCCTGCGCGCCACCGGCGAGAACCCGGCGATGGTGGACGCCGCCGGCCTGTCGGTCAAA
>JBBQAH010000222.1:0-3344 GCA_038316145.1 Burkholderiales bacterium | reverse complement strand
AAGGCCCGCGACGCCGGCCTGTGGAACCTGTTTTTGCCCGAATCCCAGCACGGTGCCGGCCTGACGAACCTGGAGTACGCGCCGCTGGCCGAGATCATGGGCACGGTGCCCTGGTCCAGCGAGGTCTTCAACTGCTCGGCGCCCGACACCGGCAACATGGAGACGATCGAGCGCTACGGCCGGCAGGAGCACAAGGACCGGTGGCTGGCGCCGCTGCTGCGCGGCGAGATCCGGTCGGCGTTTTTGATGACCGAGCCGGCGGTGGCGTCGAGTGACGCCACCAATATCGAAACCGCGATCAAGCGCGACGGCGATGATTACGTCATCAACGGCCGAAAGTGGTGGTCATCGGGCGCCGGTGACCCGCGCTGCCAGATCCTGATCGTGATGGGCAAGACCGATTTCGACGCGCCGCGCCACAGCCAGCAGTCGATGGTGCTGGTGCCGATGGCCACGCCCGGCGTCAAGGTGCTGCGCGCCGTCAAGGTGTTTGGCCGCGACGACGCCCCGCACGGCCACATGGAGGTCGATTTGAAGGACGTGCGCGTGCCCACGTCCAATGTGCTGCTGGGCGAGGGCCGCGGCTTCGAGATCGCGCAAGGCCGGCTCGGCCCCGGGCGCATCCACCACTGCATGCGCCTGATCGGCATGGCCGAGCGTGCGCTCAGCCTGATGTGCGGCCGGCTCGATACCCGGGTCGCGTTTGGCAAGCCGGTGTCGCACCAGGGCGTCTGGCACGAGCGCATCGCCGATGCCCGCTGCAAGATCGACCAGGCCCGGCTGCTGACGCTGCGCGCTGCCTACATGATGGACACCGTGGGCAACAAGCAGGCCAAGGCCGAGATCGCGATGATCAAGGTGGTGGCACCGCTGATGGCCTGCGAGGTGATCGACATGGCGATCCAGGCACACGGCGGCGGCGGCGTGTCGGACGACTTTGTGCTGGCCGGCTTTTACGCCGGTGCCCGCACGTTGCGCCTAGCCGACGGCCCGGACGAGGTGCACCGCGAGGCCATCGCCAAGCTCGAACTGGGCCGCCAGCGTGCGCTGCGCACCGGCTTGGCCGGGCCTGCGGTCGAGATGCCGATTACCCGCGGCAGCTGATAGCCAGCCGCCGACGTGATTTTTTGATCCACCGATAGAAAGCACTGCACATGAAAGCTGTTCTCTGCAAGGCCTGGGGCCTGCCCGACACCCTGGTGGTTGAAGACGTGCCCACGCCCCAGCCCAAAGCGGGCGAGGTGTTGATCAAGATCGCTGCCGCGTCGGTCAACTACCCCGACGTGCTGATGATCCAAAAAAAATACCAGATCCAGCCCGAGCTGCCCTTCATCCCCGGCAGCGAGGTGGCCGGTACCGTGGCCGCGCTCGGCGAGGGCGTGACGAATGTCAAACTCGGCGACCGGGTGATCGCCTTTGTCGGCCTGGGCGGTTTTGCCGAGCAGGTGGTGGCCAAGGCCGCCGGGCTGATACCGATCCCGCCCGAGCTGGACGACGCCACCGCCGCCAGCTTCACCCTGGTCTACGGCACCTCGCACCATGCGGTGATCGACAGGGGCGAGCTCAAGGCCGGCCAGACCATGTTGGTGCTGGGCGCCGCCGGCGGGGTCGGCCTGGCGGCGGTGGAGATCGGCAAGGTGCTGGGCGCCAAGGTCATCGCCGCCGCGTCGACCGATGAGAAGCTGGCGGTGTGCAAGGCGCACGGCGCCGATGTGCTGATCAACTACAGCACCCAGGACCTGCGCGCGGCCGTCAAAGAAGCGACGGGCGGCTTGGGGCCGGACGTGATCTACGACCCGGTAGGCGGCATTTATGCCGAGCCGGCCTTCCGCTCGATTGCCTGGCGCGGCCGTTACCTGGTGGTGGGTTTTGCCAACGGCGAGATCCCCAGGCTGCCGGCCAACCTGATGCTGCTCAAGGGCGCCAGCATGGTCGGGGTGTTCTGGGGCGACCATGTGCGGCGCGACCCCAAGGCCAATGCCGCAGCGATGCGCGAGATGATGGGCTGGGTGGCCGAGGGCAAGCTCAAGCCGCTGGTGTCGGCGCGCTACGCGTTGGCCGACACGGCCAAGGCCTTCGAGGCACTGGCCGCACGGCAGGCCACCGGCAAGGTCGTGATCGAGCCCGGCCGCAGAGCTTGAGCATTTTCAGCTTCGCTGAAACTTCGTTTTCTACTGCGCAGCCGCCATGCGCCGATGGACGGATGCTCGCTAAGAAAAAGGCTCAAGCGCTGAACCCTTTCCCGCACACCGCCGTCCCGGCCCGCGCCACTTCAATCACTCCGCAGGACACGCCCCATGAAGACCCAGATTACCGAGATGTTCGGCATCCAGCACCCCATCATCCAGGGCGGCATGCACTTTGTCGGCTTCGCCGAGCTGGCGGCGGCGGTGTCCAACGCCGGCGGGCTGGGCATCATCACCGGGCTGACGCAGCGCACGCCCGAGCTGCTGGCCCATGAGATCGCGCGCTGCCGCGAGATGACCGACAAGCCGTTTGGCGTCAACCTGACGTTTTTGCCCACGGTCTCGTCGCCCGACTACCCCGGGTATATCAAGGCCATCATCGACGGCGGTATCAAGGCGGTCGAGACGGCAGGCAACAACCCGCAGAAATGGCTGCCCGCGCTGCACGAGGCCGGCATCAAGGTGATCCACAAGTGCACCTCGGTGCGGCACTCGCTCAAGGCCGAGGCGATCGGCTGCGACGCCGTCAGCGTGGACGGCTTCGAGTGTGGCGGTCACCCCGGCGAGGACGACATCCCCAACTTCATCCTGCTGCCACGCGCCGCCGATGAGCTGAAGATCCCGTTTGTCGCGTCCGGCGGCATGGCCGATGGCCGATCGCTGGTGGCGGCGATGGCGCTGGGTGCGCAGGGCATGAACATGGGCACGCGCTTTATCGCGACCCAGGAAGCGCCGGTGCACGACAACGTCAAGCAGGCGATTGTTGCGGCCAGCGAGCTCGACACCCGGCTGGTGATGCGGTCGCTGCGCAACACCGAGCGGGTGCTGCGCAATGAGGCGACGGACCGCCTGCTGGTCAAGGAAAAAGCGCTGGGTGCCAACCTGAAGTTCGAGGACATCATCGCCGAGGTGGCCGGTGTCTACCCGAAGATCATGTTGGAGGGTGAGATGGACGCCGGGGTCTGGTCCTGCGGCATGGTGGCCGGGCTGATCCACGACATCCCGACCTGCAAAGCGCTGATCGACCGCATCATGGCCGAGGCCGACGCCATCATCCGCCAGCGGTTGATGGGCTTTCTGGCGCACTGACCGGGTGGATGGATCTGGCAGCCGCCAGGTCCGCCGCCAGGATCAGCCGGCAAAGACCGGCCGCAAGGG
>JBBQAH010000101.1:0-11812 GCA_038316145.1 Burkholderiales bacterium | reverse complement strand
CGCATCTGTCGCGGCACCCAACCTGGCATTGGTCGTCACCTCAAGCAGCCGAATTCGCGACAAATCGCGGCCCGCAGTGATCACCTGGGCGCCGGCCTGCGGGCTGGCGGCCCGCAGGCCACGCTCAGTTCACAAAATCCTTCAAACCTTTGCCGGCGCGAAACTTGGGCACCGTGGCGGCCTTGATCTTGATCTCCGCACCGGTGCGCGGGTTGCGGCCGGCGCGGGCGGCACGCTTGCTCACCGCAAAGGTGCCAAAGCCAATGATGGACACGCTGCCGCTTTGCTTGAGAGTGCTCTTGACGCCACCTATCAAGGCCTCAAGCGCCCGTGTGGCCGCGGATCTGGAGATGTCGGCCTCTGTGGCGATGTGGTCGATCAACTCGGCTTTGTTCACTGGATGGCCCCTGCTCAATGTTGTCGCTGTGCCGTGATCAGGCTGGATTTCAACCCGCCTCGGCTCGGGGTGCGGCACTGTTTGCTCGCAGGCTCGCCCCAACTTCATTACAGCCGTGGCCGCGGGCCGGTGTCAAGGAACCCTGGGTCCGTGGCAACCCGCAGCCCCCGGTTTGGGGGTGCGGAGGGCACCCTGGGATTGAGCCGGATCAAGCGGCGTCGGCACGCCGCACCAGACCCACACCGACCGCACACAGCGCCATGCCGGCCCATGCCAGACCCGCCATCTGCTCGTCAAACAAAAACCAGGCCAGCACCGCGGTGCAAGGTGGCACCAGGTAAAACAGACTGGTCACCCGCGTGGCCGCACCCCGCTGGATCAGCATGAACAGCAAAGAGCTGCCGCCCAGCGACAAGCCCAGCACCGACCAGGCCAGCGCCACCAGCAGTTCGGGCTGCCACTGCATGCCACCGGGCTCCAGCAGCGCCAGCGGCCACGACACGATCAAGGCCGCACCCAGCTGCACAAAGTTGGCGGTGCGCACATCGGTGGGCTGCACGTGGCGTTTCTGGTACAGCGTGCCGACGGTGATGGACAGCAGCGCCAGCGCCGACAAGCTCAGGTTGAAACCAGTCACTTCACCCCGGCCCAGCTTGGGCCAGACCACCAGCGCCAAGCCGGCCAGGCCCAGCGTCAGGCCCAGCCACTGCAAGGGCAACACCCGGTGCTGGCCGCGGCTGCTGACCCACAGCGCCGTCAGCAGCGGCTGCAGCCCGACGATCAGCGCCACCGTGCCCGCCGGAATACCGGCCTTGACGGCCGCCCACACCCCGCCCAGGTAGCCCGCATGCATCAGCACCCCGCTGACCGCCAGGTGGCCCCACTGGGCCCGGCCACGCGGCCAGGGCAGCCGGGCCACCGCTATCCAGGCGCCAAACGCCAGCAGTGAAAAGGCGTAGCGCCAGCTCAGAAAGGTCAAAGGCGGCGCATGCGGCATCGCCAGCCGCGCCACCACAAAGCCGGTGCTCCAGATGCACACAAAGACCCAGGGCATCGCGGCCAGCAGATCAGGCCGGCCGGGCCGGCCTGGAAGGCCGGCCGTGTCAGCGGTGGTCACCGGGCTTTGGCGCGGATCTCAGGCAAGGCGCGCTGCAGGTAGTACACCATCGACCAGATCGTCAGCACCGCCGCCACGGCGACCAACCCGGTGCCCCAAAGGTGGGTGTCGATGATGCCGAACAGGCGGCCGTCGAACAGCAGGAACGGGATCGCCGTCATCTGGGTCGCCGTCTTGAGCTTGCCCAGCATGTGCACGGCCACGCTGTTGGAGGCGCCGATCTGCGCCATCCATTCGCGCAGCGAGGAGATCGCGATCTCGCGGCCGATGATGACCAATGCGATCAGCACGTCCACCCGGTCGAGCTTGACCAGCACCAGCAGGGCTGCGCAGACCAGGATCTTGTCGGCCACCGGGTCGAGAAACGCACCGAATGTCGAGGTCTGGTTCAGCCGGCGCGCCAGCCAGCCGTCCAGCCAGTCGGTGGCCGCAAACACCACGAACATCACGGTGGCCAGCAGGTTGCGGGTGGCGTTGTCCAGCGGCAGGTAGAACACGCCGACGATCAACGGGATCGCCGCGATACGGGCCCAGGTCAGCAATGTCGGCAGCGTCAGGAACATCGGGCGATTGTGCAGGACGACCGATGACGCCCACCGCCTGCTGCGCGCCAACTTGCCGGCACCGTGCCGGCCGGCGCCTGTTTGGCGGTCTGGCGGCGGTTGGGTGGCCGTTGGGTAGCGGTTGGGTGGCGGTTGGGTCGCGGTTGGGTGGCTCTAGCGCAATGCCCGGTAGAGCGTTTCAGCCAGGTCGTGCGAGATGCCGTCCACGCTGCGCAGTTCGTCCACGCTGGCCGCCGCCACGCCCTTCAGGCCACCAAAGCGTTGCAGCAGGCTGGCGCGTTTTTTCGGGCCGATACCGGCAATGTCCTCCAGGCGGCTGCTGCCGGTGCGCACGCTGGCCCGCTTGGCCCGCATGCCGGTGATGGCAAAGCGGTGCGCCTCGTCGCGTATTTGCGCCACCAGCATCAGTGCGGCCGAATCGTGACCGAGGTAGACCTTCTCGCGGCCATCGGCAAACACCAGGTCCTCCAGGCCGACCTTGCGGCCCTCGCCCTTTTCAACGCCGACGATCAGCGACAGGTCCAGGCCCAGTGCGCCAAAAACCTCGCGCGCCATGCTGACCTGGCCCCGGCCACCGTCCACCAGCACCAGGTCGGGCAGGCGCAGCGCCTTGGCCGGCCGTGCGGCCACCGGCAAGACGATGCCCTCGGGCCGGGCGGCGCCGCTCAAGGCTGCGGCGTCGGGGGCCATCAGACCGTCCGCGGTACCGTCCGAAGCTCCGTCCGCCGCGCTCTGCGCCGGGTCGTGCGTCGATGCGCTCTGGGTCAACGCTGCCTCGCTGCCCGACAGTTGCGCCGCCGCACGCGCCTCGGCCACCTTGGCATAGCGGCGCATCAGCACCTGGCGCATCGCGGCGTAATCGTCGCCGCCGGTGATGCCCTCGATGTTGTAGCGCCGGTACTCGGCCGGCCGCATCGCATGGTTTTCGTAGACCACGCAGCTGGCCTGCGTGGCCTCGCCCGCGGTGTGGCTGATGTCGAAGCACTCGATGCGCAGCGCGTCCAGGTCGTCTACCGTCAGATCCAGTGCCTCGACCAGCGCCCGGGTACGCTCGCGTTGGCTGCCTTCCTCGGCCAGCAGGCGGGCCAACGCGATCTGCGCGCCTTTTTCGGCCATCTCCAGCCAGACCTTGCGCTGCTCGCGAGGCTGGTGCTGGGCATTGAGCTTGGCGCCGGTCTGCTCGCCCAGTGCCGCCAGCAAATCGCCCGACACGGCATGGCTGAGCACCAGCAGGCTGGGCGGCGCCACGCCCAGGTAGTGCTGCGCGATGAAGGCTTCGAGCACCTGCTGCTCGATGGACGCCAGCTCGGGCCTGTCGTCGGCAGCGGCGGCCGCCACCGCCGCGGCGTCCTCGACATGCGACGGAAAGTAGGCCCGGTCGCCCAAATGCCGGCCGCCACGCACCATCGCCAGGTTGACACACGCCCGCCCGCCCAGCACCCGCACCGCCAGGATGTCGACATCGCGGTCGCGCGACTGCAGGCTGCTCTCGTCCATGCTCTGCTGGTGCAGCACCCGGGACAGCGCGCTGATCTGGTTGCGCACTTCGGCGGCGCGCTCAAACTCCAGCGCGTCCGAAAACACCATCATCTGGCCCTGCAGCGTGGCCAGCACCTCGTCGGTGGCGCCCAGCAAGAAGCGCTCGGCGTTGGACACATCCCGCCGGTAGTCCTCGGCCGAAATCAGGCCCACACACGGCCCCGAGCAGCGCCGGATCTGGTACAGCAGGCAGGGCCGTGAGCGGTTGGCGTAGACCGTGTCCTCGCAGGTGCGCAGGCGAAAGGCCTTTTGCAGCAGCAGGATGGTCTCCTTGACCGCCCAGGCGCCGGGGTACGGGCCGAAATAGGTGTGCTTGCGGTCGATCGCGCCGCGGTAGTAGGCGATGCGCGGAAACGGATGGCGCTGCAATTTGAGGTAGGGATAGCTCTTGTCGTCGCGAAAAAGGATGTTGAACTTCGGCGCCAGCGTCTTGATCAGGTTGTTTTCCAGCAGCAGCGCCTCGGCCTCGGTGCGCACCACCGTGGTTTCCATGCGCACGATGCGGCTGACCATCTGGCCGATGCGGCTGGCGCCGTGGTCTTTCTGGAAGTAGCTGGCGACGCGTTTTTTCAGGCTGCGCGCCTTGCCGACGTACAGCACCCCACCCTGCGCGTCGAAATAGCGGTAAACGCCCGGCAGCGCCGGCAGCGCGGCCACCTCGACCAGCAGGCGCTCGCGCACCGCATCACCGTCGACGACGGCATTGGCGTCGGCTTGCACGGCAGGCGCCGCCGGCGGTGGTGATGGCGACGGGGGGGTCGGGGCCAGGTCAGAGGGGTCAGCGGGCACGGGGTTCGGGCGTCCAGGGTGTCAACGGCGGCAGGCGATTCTGCCGCCAGGCCGCGCAGGCGGGCTTTGCCCGGCAGTGCATCCAATAATCACGCCATGGTCTGGGACATCTTCTGCCGCGTGATCGACAACTTCGGCGACATCGGCGTGTGCTGGCGCCTGGCCGCCGAGCTGGGCCGGCGTGGCCTGACGGTGCGCCTGTGGACCGACGACAGCACCGCGCTGGCCTGGATGGCGCCGGGCGGTGCGCCGGGGGTGCAGGTGCTGGCCTGGACCGCCAGCCCACCCGACCTGGCGCCCGGCGACGTGGTGATCGAGGCCTTTGGCTGCGTACCGCCCGACCGCTTCGTGGCCCGGATGGCCACCGCCCAGCCCAGGCCGGTCTGGATCAACCTGGAGTACCTGAGCGCCGAGCCCTATGTCGAGCGCTCGCACGGCCTGGCTTCACCCCAGTTCAGCGGGCCGGGTGCCGGGCTGAACAAGTGGTTTTTTTACCCCGGTTTCACGCCAGCCACGGGCGGCTTGTTGCAATGCGGCGCAGCACCGGCTCGGGCGCAAGCGCCGGACGACGATGCAGCGGCCGCGGCAGCGTGCGCCTGGGTGGCCGCCCAGGGCTGGGCCGCTGTGCCCGGCGAGCAGGCGCTCACCGTGTTCTGCTACGACAACCCGGCCTTGCCGGCCCTGCTGCAAGCCTTGTCGGCGCAGCCCACGCTGCTGCGCCTGCCGCCCGGCCCGGCCCGGGCGCAGCTGCGCGCCCTGCAACAAACCTCGGCACTGCCGCCCACCCTGCGGCTGATTGACCTGCCCTACTTGCCGCAGCCCGAGTTCGACCGCCTGCTGGCAGCAGCGGACCTGAACCTGGTGCGCGGCGAGGACTCTTTTGTGCGGGCGCAGTGCGCCGCCAGCGCGCCCTTTGTCTGGCAGATCTACCCCCAGCACGACGGCGCACACAGCGCCAAGCTGGAGGCTTTTCTGGACCGGTACCTGGCGGGCCAGCCCGCCGACCTGGCCGGCCCCGTGCGGGCCGTTTTCCGGGCTTTCAACGGCCTGGCCAGCCTGCCTGCAGTGCTGCCCGGCAGGCTCGACTGGCGGTCGGCCCATGCCCACTGGCGCCGCGCTTTGCAGTCGCAAACCGAACTGTGCAGCCAGTTGATGCACTTCGTGCGCCAGAAGCAGGCTTGATCCCACCTGCCGATTCAAACTAAAATCTTGGGCTTTGCTCCAAACTGATCGAAACCGATGACATGGGCCCGCCGCCAGGCAGACCCTGAAGCGGGGGCTGGCCGAAGGCAAAAAGCCAAGCGAGGCCGAGCACGACCGAGCTCGAGCCCATCAGGCCACCGCGGCTATCCAGGCCATCCAAGCCATCCAAGCCATTCGGGCCAGCCACGAGCAGACAGACCAGACCACGTACGGGACCCCCATGAAAACCGCTCAAGAAATCCGCGCCGGCAACGTCATCATGCAGGACAAGCAACCCTGGGTTGTGCTCAAGACCGAGTACTCCCGCGGGGGCCGCAACGCCGCCACCGTGCGCATGAAGCTCAAAAGCCTGCTGAACAACCAGGCCACCGAGCTGGTCTTCAAGGCCGACGACAAGATGGACCAGGTCATCCTCGACAAGAAGGATTGCACCTACACCTACTTCGCCGACCCGATGTATGTCTTCATGGACAGCGAGTACAACCAGTTCGAGGTCGAGGCCGAGAACATGGGTGACGCGATCAACTACCTCGAAGACGCGATGCCGGTCGAAGTGGTGTTCTACGACGGCAAGGCCATCTCGGTCGAGCTGCCCACCTCGCTGGTGCGCGAAGTGACCTGGACCGAGCCGGCCGTCAAGGGCGACACCTCGGGCAAGGTGCTCAAGCCGGCCAAGATCTCCACCGGCTTCGACATCCCGGTGCCTATTTTCGTGGCCCAGGGTGACAAGATCGAGATCGACACCCGTACCCACGAGTACCGCAAGCGCGTCTGATCACAGGCTGCGGCCAAGGCGGCACGACCACCAGGGCACTTCGGTGCCCTTTTTTTGTCCACGACCTGGGTGTTAGCGTGGCGCCATGAGTTTTGACTTCGATGCCGCGGTCGGCGTGCCGCACCGCATGCAACCCGGCCTGCGCCGCCTGGCGCCGGGCGCCGCGCAGCTGACGCCCAGCGTCGCGCCCCAGCGGGGCCTGGCCCGACATCTGCGCGAAAAGCTGGCGGTGCTGGGTGCCTTTGCGGACCAGGCGCTGCTGTGTGTACCGGGCTTCGACCCCCGCCGCGCCCTCGATGCACTGGCCGCGCACGCGGCCAATGAGCATCCCGCAGCCTTGCAAGTTGAAGGCCGGCACTGGGCAGCACCGTGGCTGGGCTGGGCGGTGGACCCCCAGGCACGGCCCCAAGACCTGGGCGGCGGCTGGCCCGAGATCGGCCCGCTGCTGGCGCAACTGCCGCCCGAATGGCGCCATGCCGCGCTGTTGAGCCTGGCCTTTGCCGAGGACTTTGCCATCCTCGACCGCGCCAGCAGCACCCTGCCCTGGCTGGCAGTGGCCTTGCCGTCGATGTGGGCGCCCGAGCACAAGATCGGACTCGGGTTTGCCGAGCTGCATGCCCCGGTGGCCGACAACCGGCTGATCCTGGCCGCCGCGCCTCAGCTCATCCGGCTGGTAACCGGAGACGGCGTGGGCAAGGCGCCGGGCGGTCACGCCACAGCGCTGCCCGACAACGCCGACCGCTGGGAGCGGTTTGTCTGGACGATCAGCGCCCACCCCCGCCTGCATGCGCACCCGCAGCGGGTGGATGCCGCGCGTTGGCCCGCGGGGCTGGACGACGACGCCCTGGCGGCGCAAACCTGGTGGCGCACCGAGCGCCAGACCTTCATCCCGGTGCTGCCGGCCGCTGCGGCCGCGCCGGGGTTGGCCGCTGGCACACAAGCGGTGTTCACGATCCTGGTCAATGTGACGCCGCTCACCCAGGCCTTCAGCCATCCGGCACAAGCCAGCCGGGTACATGACGCCCTGGCATCGATGAGCGACGCCGTGCTGGACTACCGGGGGCTGACCGCCGTGCGTGCACCGCTGCTGCGCTGGTTGGCGCGACGCGCCCAAGCCCCGCCCACAGCAACCGGCCTGCCGCCTGGCGCCCGGCCATGAGCTGGGGCCCGTTGCGCCCGGCGCGCATCGACTTCAGCAATCCCCAGGCCCCCGTGGCCACCGACCACGGCGCCGCCGTCTACCCCGTGGGCGCCGCTGCGCTGTTCCGTGCGCAGCAGGTTTATCTGGCGGGCAGCCAGCTGCCGGCACGCTGGGCCGGGCGGCGGCGCTTCGTGGTGCTGGAGACCGGCTTCGGCCTGGGTCACAACTTTCTCGCCACCTGGGCGGCCTGGCAGCAAGACGCCAGGCGCTGTGACCGGCTGTGGTTTGTCGCTATCGACAAACATCCGCCGCAGCGAAGCGATCTGGCCCGCGCCCATGCCGGGTCCGCGCTGCCGAGCCAGGCCGCCGCGCTGGTCGCCGGCTGGCCGCCGCTGACCCCCGACCTGCACCTGATCGACTTGGACGGCGGTCGGGTGCGCCTGCTGCTGGCACTGGGCGACATCGCGACGGTGCTGCCCGAGCTGGTAGCCCAGGTCGATGCCTTCTACCTGGACGGTTTTGCACCCGCACTGAACCCGGCGATGTGGGATGCCTGGCGGCTGCGTCAACTGCCCCGCCTGGCCGCGGCCGGCGCCACTGTGGCGGCCGCGTCCGCGCATGGTGCGCTGCGTGACGGCTTGTCTGCCGCGGGCTTTGTCCTGGACGGCGTGACCAGCGCGGACGGCATGCACCGCCAGCCGCCCGGACAGATATCTGGCCAAGCACCCGGCCAGGCACCCGACACCACCACCGGCCACTTTGCGCCGCGTTTCCAGAGCCTGCCACCCCCTGGGCGGCAGGCCCGGCCCGATGTGCGCCACGTGGCCGTGATCGGTGCCGGACTGGCCGGGGCCGCGGTGGCGTGGGCGCTGGCCGCCCGCGGCTTGGCGGTGCAAGTCTTCGACCGGCAAGCCGGCTGCGCGGGCGAAACCTCGGGCAATCCTGGCGGCCTGTTCCACGGCACGCTGCATGGCCACGACGGCAGCCACGCCCGCTGGCTGCGCGCTGCCGCGCTGCACACCGAGCGTGTGCTGCGGCCCTTGATCGCCCGAGGCCTGGACGGCGCCATCGACGGACTGCTGCGCGGCGAGCAAGCCACCGATGCCGATGGCATGGACGCGCTGGTCCGGCACCTGGCGCTGCCGGCCGACTATGTGCAGGTGCGGCGCCAGTCATTGATCGGCGGTCGGCCGGCCTGGTTCTACCCCGGCGGCGGCTGGGTGGCACCGCCGGCGCTGTGCGCCCACTGGCTGGCGTCGCCCGGCATCAGCACCCATTACGGCGTGGCGGTGGCGCGGATCCAGCCGAGGGTCGGCACGGGCGGCGACCCCGCAAGTGCCGGCTGGCGCTTGCAAGACGCGGCCGGCCGCTGCCTGGCCGAGGTCGACGCGCTTGTGCTGTGCAATGCCGGTGACGCCAGCGGCCTGGTGTCCGGCCTGGCGGCATCGAACCCGGGCACGGCGCCACCCTGGCCATCCGCCCGGCCCGCCCGGCCCGCCCGGCCCGCTTCGCCCGCTTCGCCCGCTTCGCCCGCTTGGCCTGCCTGGCCGCTGCGCCGGGTACGGGGCCAGACCACGCTGCTGCCCGCCACCAACCCAGGCCATCCGCCGACCGAGCCCAACCCACCCATCCCGCAGCTGCCGCTGCCGCTGGCCGACACCGGCTACGCCCTGAGCCTGCTCGACGGCCGCCTGCTGTGTGGCGCCAGCGCCCAGCCCGACGACGAGTACAGCGGCCTGCGCGCGCAAGATCACGCCGCCAATCTGTCCACGCTGCGCCGTCTCACCGGCTGGACCGGCGCACCCGATCTGCACACCCTGTCAGGTCGGGTGGGTTGGCGGGTGCAAAGTGACGACCGCCTGCCGTTGCTGGGCCCGGTGCCGGCGGCCCCGCTGTTGCAAGACAGCTGCATCGCCCTGCCTGGGCCAGAGACACCGCGACATCAGCCACGTCGCCTGGACCAACCCCGCCTCGTGCCGCGCCAGCCGGGGCTCTACGTGTTCACCGCGCTGGGCGCCCGGGGCATCACCCAGGCAGCGCTGGGCGCCGAGGTGCTGGCGTCCTGGCTGACCGGCGACCCGATGCCCGCACCCGCATCGCTGCTGGACGCCCTGGACCCGGCGCGGTTTGCGGCGCGAGCCGTGCGGCGCACGCCGGCGGCAGACTAGCGCCTTCGTGCGCCCACGTGCGCCCACGCGCGAAGTTCCCAGCGGGCAGCAAAGCCCCCGCACGCCACCGCAGGTGCCAGCCGAAAATCAGCCGAGCGTCAACCAAAATTCAGCGTGCGCACACCCTGCGTGGTGCCCAGCAAGCACACCCGGGCCCGGTGGCGGGCAAAGATGCCCACCGTCACCACACCCGGCCATTGGTTGACTTCGGTCTCCATCGCCAGCGGGTCGGTGATGGTCAGGCCGCGCACGTCCAGCAACAGGTTGCCATTGTCGGTGGTGACACCCGCCCGCACGCTGGCGCTGCCGCCACAGGCCGCGGCAAAACGCCGCGCCACCTGGGCCGCGGCCATCGGGATCACCTCCACCGGCAGCGGAAACCGGCCCAACACCTCGACCAGCTTGCTCTCGTCGGCGATGCAGACAAAGCGCCCGGCCAGGTCGGCGACGATCTTCTCGCGGGTCAGCGCCGCACCGCCGCCCTTGACCATGCAGCCGCGGTGATCGATCTCGTCGGCGCCGTCGATGTAGACCGGGATGGATTCAACGTCGTTGGCGTCCAGCACCGGGATGCCGAGCGCCAGCAAGCGCGCCGTGCTCTGCACCGAGCTCGACACCGCGCCGACAATCTGGTGCTTGATCAAAGCCAGCGCGTCGATGAAACAATTGACGGTGGACCCGGTGCCCACGCCGACGATGCTGCCCGGCACCACGAAGTCCAGCGCGGCGCGGCCAACCAGCACCTTCAGTTCATCCTGGGTCATGGGGCGTGGCAGAGGCTCGGACATGGTGGGGGCGTGGGGCAGGCAGCGAGGGGATGGACGAGGCCGGCGTCTGGCCTCTGGGACAATCCATTATGGCAATCGTCCCCTACGCGCTCACCCGCCCCTTCCTGTTCGGCCTTGACCCCGAGCGGGCCCACGACCTGACGATGGAGTCGATCGCAGCGCTGCAGGGCACCCCGCTGCAATGCTTGTGGCAGCAACCGCGCATCGCCGATCCGGTGACGGTGGCGGGGTTGAAGTTTGCCAACCGCATCGGCCTGGCGGCGGGCCTGGACAAAAATGGCCGCTGCATCGACGGCCTGGGCGCGATGGGCTTTGGCTTCATCGAGGTGGGCACCGTCACCCCAAAGGCCCAGCCTGGCAACCCCAAGCCGCGGATGTTCCGCCTGCCCGAGAAAGACGCGCTGATCAACCGGCTGGGCTTCAACAACGGCGGCCTGGCGGCCTTCATTGCTAACGTCAAGCGGGCGCGCAGCTTTCGCGCTGGCGGCGGCATGCTGGGGCTGAACATCGGCAAAAACGCCGCCACGCCGATCAAAGACGCCGCCAGCGACTACCTGCTTTGCCTGGACGGTGTCTACCCGCACGCCGACTACGTCACCGTGAACATCTCCAGCCCGAACACCAAAAACCTGCGGGCGTTGCAAAGCGACGAGGCGCTGGACGCGCTGCTGGGCACGCTGCAGGTCCGCAAGGCCAGGCTCGCCAAGCAGCACGGCAAGGCGGTGCCGGTGTTTGTCAAGATCGCGCCGGACCTGGATGAAGTACAAGTCCGGCTGATCGCCGCGACCCTCAAGCGCAGCGGCATCGACGGCGTGATCGCCACCAACACCACGATTGCCCGCGATGCGGTGCAAGGCCTGCCACACGCCGAAGAGGCCGGCGGCTTGAGCGGCAAGCCGGTGTTCGAAGCCAGCAACCGGGTGATCCGCATGTTGCGCGGCGAGCTGGGCCCCGCCTACCCGATCATCGGCGTGGGTGGCGTGATGAGCGCCGGCGATGCCGTTGCCAAACACAAAGCCGGCGCCGATCTGGTGCAGATCTATACCGGCCTGATCTACCGCGGCCCGGCCCTGGTGACCGAGGCCGCGCGGGCGCTCAAGCTTGCGGCAAACACGGCGCGCAAAAGCTAGGTTCGGTTGGGCGTTGGCGGCATTCGGCTCTGAGCTGCCGTTCGTCGAGTCAGGATGCTGCCGTTCGACGTGCGGCGCGAGGCAACCAAGGCCGTCGGGCAACCGGCTCCCTCCATGTCCCCCGATGCCGGCCAGCTGGCCGACATCTCCTCCTTTACTTACGGGATCCGGTCACCCAACGCCCTTGGCCGCCGCCACCGTT
>JBBQAH010000015.1:0-28025 GCA_038316145.1 Burkholderiales bacterium | reverse complement strand
CCCCAGAGCGCGGCCTTGCCCTCGCTGACCGGCTCGCGCCGGGCAAAGTGCTGGGCCAGTTGCGCCAGCACCTCGCCGGCGGCTCGGCCCTGCAGCCGGTGCAGGCGGATCAGCGCCTCGGTGCTGCGGCGGATGTCGGTGTCCAGACGCCCCGCCAACGCGGCCATGGCCTGGGCCTCGGGGCCAGACGCCGCATCGCCGCCCCAGCCCAGCAGGCCGCCGAGCTTGCGCAGCGGTGTGCGCAAGGGCGCCAGCCAGCCGCCTGCCAGCACGCGCTCACGGTCCAGCGCGGCGCGGGCCAGGCGCTCGGCCAGCACCGCCATCGCCCCCTGCCAGATACCGTGCTGGCGCATGCGCCAGGCTGCGGTCAGCCTGGCCATCGCCGGCTGGGCGTCGTCGGGCAAGGCCCGCGCCACGGCCTGCAACAACACCGCCTCCTGCACCCAGCAGCGGGCAAACGCGTCCAGCGGCAGCACGGCGCGCACCGGCGACACGCGAGGACCTGCCAGGCCTGCCGGGGCTGCTGCCACGCCAGCGCCTGCCGTCTCGACCCCCGCAGCCCAGCCTGTGGCACCCGCCAACCCCCCCAAGTGGGCCTGCCAGCGCTGCACCTGCCGCGCCTCGTCAGCAGCGGTGCCCGGCGCACCCAGCTGGTTCAGCAGCACGATCACCGGCTTGTCCAGCAGCGCCAGCACCTGCAGCTCGGGCGCCAGGTAGGCCGCGTCCTCGGGCGCCTCGGCGGCGTTGACGAGGTACAGCGCCACATCGGCCTGGTCCAGCACATGGCGGATGGCGTGCTGGCTGGCCCAGAAGGCGCGGTCGCGCCAGCGGTCCCAGACCTCGGTCATCAACCAGCCCAGCGGCTTGCCGGCCACGGCCAGCCGGCGCGCCAGGCGCACGCTGTCGCCAAAGCCCGGGGTGTCCCAGAGCAGCAGGCGGTCACCTGCCGCCGTCTCGACCAGGGGGTGCGCGTCGGCCGATGCGGTGACGTGAGCCTCGTCGCGCACCTCGCCCACGTCACGGCCCAGCAGGGTGCGCGCCAGCGTGGTCTTGCCCACGTTGGTGTGCGAAACCAGGCTGAGCGACAGCGAGCGCGGTGCCAGTCCGGCCGATGTCATGGCGAGGTCCGCCCCACCGGATGGGCGCTACCGCCCGCTTCGGCGTCGGGCGCTGCGGCACTGGCCGACAGGTCGATGAAGCACGCCGACCGGCCGCTGTCTTGCAGCAGTGCCGACCACGCGGCCCGGCGCTGGGCCCGCCGCTCGGCGCCATCGCGGCCGACAAAGTGCGTCCGGAAACCCGATTCGTCCACCATCACGACCAGCGGGGCGGTGGCGGGCCACTGGTCGGTCAGCGCCTGCAGCAAGGCGCCGTGGGTCTCGCGCTCCGGCGTGGCCGTCAACGCAAACAGCGCCACCACGGCGCCGGTGGGAGCGGTGCCAGCAGGTGTTGCACCGGCAGCGACGGCCGCTGCGGGCAACCAGCGTGGCAGATCGTCCTCGGCGCCCATCGGCAGGGCCTGGTAGCGAAAATTCACGCCGGGGCCGAACTGCGTGGCCAGCACCCGCGGCAGCTGGGCTTGGCGCGGCGCGTCCAGCGCGTAGCTGTAGGCCAGCACCACCACCGGCAGACTTTGGCCCGATGCGCTGCGAAGCAAGCGCTGCAGGTCGTCAAAAGCGGCTGGCAGCGGCAGGCTGGCCGCCAGCGTCCGGGCGCGCAGCAGCGCCAGTGCCGCCAGCAGCAACCGTGGCAGCACCACGGCCAGCCCGAGCGTCAACGCCCAGAGGTGGATCCAGCGCGCCGCACCCTCGCCGCCTCCGGCGGCCAGGCGCAGACCTGCCACACCGGCCGCGTCGGGCAGCGCCTGGCCGCTCAGCGCCGAGGCCGGCCCCAGCACGCTGACCAGCAACCGGTGCACGGCCGCCGGGCCCAGGAAGGTGCTGTCCCAGCCGGCGCGGTAGTCCAGCACCAGGCCGCGGCCGTACAACGACACCACCGCGCCCAGCGCCAGCAGGGCTGCGGCGGCATGCAACAGCGCGGCCAGCCGTGCGGTTTGCAGCGGCGCGCTGGCGACCAGCCAGTCGCGGCCGAACTGCAGCGCCACCGCGTCGGCGGCGGCGCTGGCCGTGGCGGGCTGGGCGCTGGACAGGCCCGCGGGATGCGCGTGGGATGCGGCCCGCCCGGTGGCCGCTGTGCAGCGCTGCCACAGCGCCAGCACGGCACGCCGCAGCGGGCCAGCCAGCAACGCGCCCGGTGAGGGCCCGCCGGCGCCGATGTTGCGACCCGGGGATGCATCGCGGCGGGCCAGCCGGTGCAGCGCGAACACCAGCAGCACCCCGTAGACGCCGAGGTTCCAGACCAGCAAGGCCAGCAACGGCGGGGCCAGCAGGTTGATGACCTGCCCGCCGCCCAGCGCATCACCGACGGCACCCAGCGCCGCCGCCACCACCAACACCAGCGCTGCGACCCACCATGCCCGGCCCGCAACGACGGGCATCAGCGGGGCCAGCCGCATGCCGTGCTCACTCAACCGCGCCAGGCCCAGGCAGGCACGCTGCACCAGCCACGCCTCGCCGGTGGCTTGCTCGCCAACCCGGCGGCGGGCCTCCTGGCCGGCCCACTGCCCGTCGTCAACCGACCAGCCCGGCAGCGCCGCACGCTCCACAGCGCGCAGCAGCAACACGGCCCGTAGATCGGATTCGGTCATGCGGTTCGGGACGATGGGTGCAAGGTTATCCGGGTGGAGGCAATCAAGGCGCGGGGCAAGCAGCGCGCTGATTGTGCAGGCAGCGCTTGCCGGCGGCCCTTGCCCTTGCCCGCCACCGCCGCCGGCAGCCCGGGTCGGTGGCGGCGGCCGCCAGCGTGGCCACGGCGATGCCGCAACGCACACTTTCCCTGATGCAACACAAGCCGCGGCCATTTCCGTGCCAACGGAAAGGTCCGAAATGAGAGAGAATCGCATTTAGATTTCGAATCACCCTCGCGCCCCATGACCACCCTGCTCAGCGACCTGCCCGATGGCGTTCACGCCACTGTGACGCAGGTTTGCGCCACCGGCGACGGGCTGGCGCCGGCGCATTTGCGCCGGCTGGCCGAACTGGGTTTTTTGCCGGGCGAGTCGGTGCAGGTCCTGCGCCGCGGCCCGGGCGGTCGTGAGCCTTTGGCGGTGCGGGTGGGCGACACGCTGTTTGCGCTGCGCCTGCTGGAGGCGCGCTGCATCAGCGTGGCGCTTGACACGCCGCCGGGCGCCCCCCACCGATGACCACCACACCCTTGCCCGACCCCGTGTCGCCCTTGCGCAGCGTCGCGCTGGTGGGCAACCCGAACTGCGGCAAGACGGCCCTGTTCAACCTGTTGACGGGCGCACGCCAGAAGGTGGCCAACTATGCCGGTGTGACGGTCGAGCGCAAGGTCGGCCAGGTGCGCCTGCCTGGCGGCCACAGCGTGATGGTGATCGACTTGCCCGGCACCTACAGCCTGCAGCCGGCCACGCCCGACGAGCAGGTGACGCTGGAGGTGATCGAAGGCCGGCGCGCCGGCGAAGGCGTGCCCGATGTGCTGGTGGCCGTGGTCGACGCCACCAACCTGCGCCTGAACCTGCGCCTGGTGCTGGAGCTCAAGCGCCTGGGCCGGCCGATGCTGGTGGCGCTGAACATGGTGGACAGGGCGCGCAAGCGCGGGCTGGTGATCGACAGCGCGCGGCTGGCGATCGAGCTGGGCTGCCCGGTGGTCGAGACGGTCGCGGTGCGGTCCAACGGCCAGGCCGCGCTGCTCGACCAGCTGGCGCACTGGCGGCTGCCGGCGGCAGCGTTGTCGGCCAGCACCGCGCCGCAGATGGCGGACAGCCACCCGGCGCCGCCCTCCCCGGCCGCGCTGCAAGCCGAGGTGCGGCGCATCCTGGCCATCGTCTCCCCGATCGCGCCCACCCACGACCGCCTGCAGCTCCGGCTCGACGCCTGGGTGCTGCACCCGGTGTGGGGGTTGCTGATCCTGGCCACGCTGTTGTTTGTCACCTTCCAGGCGGTGTTCTCCTGGGCCAACCCGCCGATGGACCTGATCCGCGCGGCAATGGCGGCGCTGGGTGAGTGGGTGACCGGCCAGATGGCGGCCGGGCCGCTGCGCAGCCTGCTGGTGGACGGCGCGATAGCCGGCGCCGGCAGCGTGCTGGTGTTCCTGCCGCAGATCCTGATCCTGTTTTTTTTCATCCTGGCGCTGGAGGACTCCGGCTACCTGCCACGCGCCGCCTTCTTGCTGGACAACGTGATGGGCCGGGTGGGGCTGTCGGGCCGGGCTTTCATCCCGCTGCTGTCGAGTTTTGCCTGCGCCGTGCCCGGCATCATGGCCACCCGCACCATCGCAAATTGGCGCGACCGCATCACCACCATCATGATCGCGCCGCTGATGACGTGTTCGGCCCGGCTGCCGGTCTACGCGCTGCTGATAGGCGCGTTTGTGCCCGACCGCGCGGTGGGTCCGTTCAACCTGCGTGGCCTGGTGCTGTTTGCGCTGTATGCCGCCGGCGTCGGCTCGGCGATGGGTGTGGCCTGGTTGTTCAAGCGGCTGTGGTCCAAGGCCCACTACCAGCCGCTGATGCTGGAGCTGCCGCCCTACCGCTGGCCCGACCCGCGCACGCTGGCGCTGGGGCTGTGGGAGCGTGCGGTGGTCTTTTTGCGGCGGGTGGGCACCATCATCTTTGCGCTGATGGTGGTGCTGTGGTTTTTGTCCAGCACACCGGCGCCACCGGCCGGCGCGACCGGCCCGGCGATCCAGTACAGCTTTGCCGGCCAGATGGGCCGCGGTCTGGAGCACCTGTTTGCGCCGATCGGCTTCAACTGGCAGATCTCGATCGCGCTGGTGCCCGGGCTGGCCGCGCGCGAGGTGGTGGTGGGTGCGCTGGGCACGGTCTACGCGCTGTCGGCCAGCAGCGACGCGGTGGCCGAGCACCTGGCGCCGGTGATCGCCCAGAATTGGTCGCTGGCCACCGCCTTGTCGCTGCTGGCCTGGTTTGTGTTTGCGCCGCAGTGCGTGGCCACGCTGGCTGCCGTGCGGCGCGAGACCCACAGCTGGCGCTACCCGGCGGCCATGGCGGCCTACCAGTTTGCGCTGGCCTACCTGGCGGCCTTCATCACCTACCGCAGCACGCTGTGGCTGGGCAGCTGACATGGGCGCGTCATTGCAATCCATCCTCGCAGCGCTGATCGTTGCCGGCAGCACTGGCTACGCGGGCTGGGTACTGATGCCGGCGGCCTGGCGCGCCGCGGTCAACCGCAAGCTGGGCCGCACGCCGGCGCCGGCCAGCGCTTGCAGCGGCTGTGGCGGGGGTTGTGCGCCGCCGCCCGCCGCGGGTGCCGCACCCCGCACGGCGGTCATCACCGTGCACCGGCGGCCCAAGGCGGGCTGAACCGCCGGCCCGGCCAGGGCACCGGCCGACAGCGCTCCGCGCCTCAGACCGCGTCGAGATGAAAGCGCTGGCGCAGCAGCAACTTGAAGCGCTTGACCACCGCCAGTGTGTCCTTCAGCAGGTCGCGGTCCAGGCTGCTCAGGCGGTCCAGCACGATGGCACTGCCGGTCTGACCCGCTGCCAATGCCGCCAACCCGGCCTCCAGCTTGAGCCGCATGAAAAAGTGCAACGAGTCGGTCAGCTCGGCGCCCAGCGCTGCCGGCAGGCGGTGTGCGGCCACCAGCGCGGTGATGCGCTCGACCGTGCCGGTGGCGCCCAGCCGCTCGGCCAGGGCCAGCGCCCGTACGCCGTGCACCAGCGGAAAGGTGCCGGCTTTTTTCAGGTCCAGCGCGTCGTGGCGGGCCTCGGTGACGCGCAGGCGCAACCACCAGCTGCTCTGGCCTTCGGCATCAAAAGCGTTGATCGCCGCGGCAAACCGCGCCAGCAACGCGTCGTTGTCGGTGACCAGCGCCATCACCTCGGCGCGCAGCTGCACCAGCAGGCTGGCATCACCGCACACCGCATGGGCGTCGATGAAGATCGCCAGCGCCATCAGGCTGTCGGGCGTGGGCAGCAGCAGCCAGCGCCGCGCGGTCTGGGCAAACTCGGCCAGCGGATGCCGCCAGGCCGGGTTGTTGAGCATGATGCGGCCGGGGCATTCGGGGTAGCCAAAACCGGCCAGCGCGGCCGAGAACCGGTCGCAGATCGCCGCCAGGTCGGCCGGCGGCGTGTAGCCGTCGCGCAGCACCAGGCCGTTGTCCTGGTCGGTTTTCAGCAGTTGCTCGCCGCGGCCCTCGCTGCCCATCACGAACAGGCAAGAATTGGTCACCAACTCGGGCGGCGCCACCAGCTGCCAGGCGCGCTCGAACAGCTGGGCGTTGAGCGCCTGCACCAGCCGCGCAATCGCACTGACCCGCGTGCCGCCCTGGTGCAGCAGGCCGATGACCCGGGTGATCTGCGCGGCGGCGGCGTCCAGCGCGGCCAGGTCGGTGGCATCCAGGATCTGCCGCGTCACCAGATAGGAATGGTTGGACAAAAAGCTCAGCAGGTCGATCTGCTCCAGCATGCCGAGCACCGTGGGTTCAACCGGGGCGGTTGCGCCGGACGCACCCGCGGCCACCACCACCACACGCTGCACCCGGTGGCGGATCATCGTGGCCAGTGCGTCGAACAAATGGTCGCTGGGCCGGACGGTGACCAGCGGAAAACTCGCCAGCGTGCCCACCGCCAACGCCTCCAGCGGCGTGCCTTGCAGGATGGCGCGCTGCAGCCCGGCGCTGGTGAAGATGCCCAGCCGGGGCGGCGCTACCGCCCGGTCGCGCACCAGCACGCTGGTGATGCGCTGGGCGCTGAACAGCCGCACCACCGTGACGATGTCGGTGCCAGCATCCACCTCGATTGCCGGCCGCAACACCACTTGGTCGATGCGCGCCATGGTCAGCGATTGCAGCTCGTGGCGCTCGTGGCGGTCGGCCAGCGCGCCGAGCTTGTCCGACAGGTCGGCAAACAGCAAGGCGGCAAAGTGAGCATTGCTGGCGATCAGCCCGGCCACGGTGGCCTGCGGCAGCCGGTAGACCCGGCCGACGCCTACTGCCACAAACCGGTGGCTGGCCCGGCCGGCCACCAGCGCGCGGCCGTCGAAGCAATCGTCCGGGCCAAAACTGGCCACCAGTTCATCGGCGTCCCACTGCTGCACCTGGCCTTGCGCCAGCACAAACAGGTGGCTGGGTGCATCCCCCGGCGCCAGCAGCACCTGGCCGGCCTGCAGCGGCAGCAGATCGACGCTTTCGCGCACGCGGCGGCGCTCGTCGCTGGTCAGGCAGTCAAAGGGCGAGGCGTTGAAGTTGAAGGTGTCGGGCACCTGTTGATGTCAGCACAACTTGCTGACGCCTGGCCTGCGCCGGTGCAAGTGTGGCGCCGGCGTTGGCCTCGATCAGAGGGTGCGATCCCGCGATCCGGTCACGCGATGCAGGTGCGGTTCTTGCCCGTTCGCTTGGCCTCGTAAAGGCCTTCGTCGGCCCGCGCCAGCGCGGCCTCGACCGTCTCGCCGGTCCGCCAGGTGGTGACACCCGCCGAGAAGGTGACAAACACCTCGCGGCCCTCGTGCATGAACAGGCTGGCACTCAAGCGCCGTTGCAGCCGCGTCAGCACCTGCTGGCCTTCGTCCAGCGGCGTGCCGGGCAGCAGCACGACAAACTCTTCTCCGCCGAAGCGGGCGATATGGTCCACCGGCCGCAACCATGCCTTGACCCGTGCGGCCAGGCTTTGCAGCGCAACGTCGCCGGCAGCATGGCCCAGGCTGTCGTTGAGCTTCTTGAAGTTGTCGATGTCGATCAGGCCCACCGCCAGCGGCGCGGTGGCCACGCCCTCGCGAACGCTGCGTGCACTCTCGGCGCTGAAGGCCTGGGCCAGACCGCGCCGGTTGGCGACCTGGGTCAGCGCATCGGTGGACACCTCGTCGGCCAGACGGCGCAGCTCGGACTCCAGGCCCAGCACCTTGGCCTCCAGCGCTGCGCCGCGCGCATGCTCGCTGGCCAGGCGATCTCGCGCAGCACCCACCAGATCATGCACCGCCCGGCTCTCGCCCAGCAGCTCGCGCACCACCTCGGCCAGGCTGGCCAGCGAGTCGGCCGACTCGATCACCTGGGCATAGCCGTTGACCCGGTCATTGAAACGCCCGGTGGCGCTGGACAGGTCGCCCAGCTCGCTCAGCACCTGACGCACCATCTGCTTGAGCGCGTCGCGGGCGTAGTGGCGCTCACTTTGCAGCGCACGCTGGCTGGCGCGCGCATCGTCCAGCAGGTTGCGCGCGGCTCGCACGGCCCGGGCGCTGCCGCCCTTGCTGCTGTCGGCCAATTGCAGCCGCAGGCGCTCGCCCTGGGCACGGGCCCAGCTGCCGTCCTCGGCCACGTCGGTCAGGCCATCGGTGAGCGAGGCACACAGCGCCAGCAGCTCGTCCACCAGTTCATGGCGCAGGCCCAGCCAGCGCTGCGCCCGGCCGCAGACCTCGGCCACGGCGTCGGCCAGGGCTGGCGTGGCACCGTCGGTATGCACTTGGCGGGCCAGCACGGCAAGCTCGTCGGCAAGCTCGGCGGCGCGTGCATCGCTGCTGGGCAGGCTGGCGCAGACGGTCGCCTGCAGCGCATCGATCATCCGGGGGTGGCCGGCAGCGCGCTCAGTGGCAGCCCGGGCGGTGGCCATGGCGCCATCCAACTGCGGCGGGCCGGACGGCAGCGCCGCACCACTGGCGCTGGCGGCAGGCCCGCCCGCGCCGGCAGCGGCTGCAGCGGTGCTGGCCGCAGCGCCCGGCCCAGCTGCCGCTTCGCCGACCGCCGCGTCGGTCGCAGTCTGGACTGCGTCCACGTCGGCATCGGGCTGGTCCGTCTCCCAGGCCGAGATCAGCTGGCCCATGCGCTGCTGCAGCAGGCGGGCGTCGCTGCGGCTGCCGTCCAGCACCCGCTGCAGGCTTTCTTTCTTGCGGGCGCCGGTCCAGTGGCGGGCACCACGCTCCAGCCCCCGCGCCAGCCGGTCGATCAGCAGCGCCCAGGCCTGCGCCGCGCTGGCAGCACCCGCGCTGCTGCGGTCCAGCGCACGCTGCAGATCGTCGTAGCGTGCCTCCATCAACGCGCCGGTGATCTCGGCGCGCAGGGCGGTGTCGTCGGTGGCACGCATCACCAGCCGATCGACGGCGGCGCGCGCCCGTGGTGGCAACGCGCCCTCGGCGGGCAGGGGCTCGCCGGCCTCTTCGGCATAGGCCCGGGCGTAATTGGCGGGGGTGGGCTCTTGCTTGGCGGCCGCCAGGCGGCGCAGTGCACCCTTGGCGAGTTGGGCCGGCATGGCGGTGGCCGGACGTTGGGCATCCATCTGAGGCGACTCCGAGCGTGAACTTGAGGGGTTGAGCGGGCAGCCAGGCGGCCCCGGCAGGCTTTGCCGGGGCTTAAGTCTGCCGGCCGCCGGTGGTCAGCACCAGGTCCGGCCGGTCTGCGCCAGCCTGCACCAGCCAGGGCTCCTTGCGCGGCAGCACGGTGAGCTGCAGCCATTCTTCGAGCTTGTCGGGCGGGATCGCCTTGCTGAACAGAAAGCCCTGCATCACCGTGCAGCCCAGTCGGTGCAGCACCTCCATCTGGCGCAGGTTCTCGACGCCTTCGGCAATCACCCGCAGACCCAGCGAGCGGGCCAACGCGATGATCGCGGTGACCACCGCCGAGCTTTGCGGCGTGATGCCCAGGTCGCGAACAAAACTGCGGTCGATCTTGAGCTCGGAGATCGGCAGCGTGGTCAGGTAGGCCAGCGACGAGTAGCCGGTGCCAAAGTCGTCGATCGAGATCTCGACGCCGATCTCGGTCAGCCGGTGCAGCGACGGGATGACGTTTTGCAGGTCCTTCATCAGCCCGCTTTCGGTGATCTCGAGCTGGATGGCGCGGTGCGGCACGCCAAATGCCGACACCGCCTGGTGGATGGTCTCGACCAGGTCACTGCGCTCGAACATGCGGTTGGGCAGGTTGACCGCGATCGAATCGGCAAAACCAAAATTGACCGACCAGATCTTGGCCTGGCGTGCCGCCTCGCGCAGCGCCCATTCGGACAGCGGCACGATCAGGCCGGTTTCTTCGGCCAGCGGGATGAAATCGTTCGGCGGCACCAGCGTGTCGCCACGCTGCCAGCGCATCAGCGCCTCGGCGCCCACCATCCGGGCCGAGCGCACGTCGATCTTGGGCTGGTAGTGCAGCACCAGCTCGTTGCGCTCGATCGCCTTGTGCAGCGCACTTTCCAGCTCCAGCTTTTCACGGCCGCGCCCGGCCAGCATCGGGCTGTAGACCGCCGAGTTGTTGCGGCCGGTGTTCTTGACCGAGTACATCGCCACGTCGGCGTTGCGCATCAGGTCGGCCACCGACTGGCCGTCCACCGGGTACATCGAGATACCCACACTGGCGGTGACAAAACACTCCTGCCCGCAAACCCAGACCGGCTCACGCATGCACTCCAGGATGCGTTGCGACACGCGCTCGGCATCGGCCTCGTCGGCCACCTCGGGCAACAGCGCGATGAACTCGTCGCCGCCCAGCCGGCCCACCGCCTCCAGCGACCGGTGGCTGCGCACGCCGGCGGTCTCGAGGGCGGCGTCCATCACCTGGTCGCTGTGGCGCACGCAGCCGCGCAGGCGCCTGGCCACCTCGATCAGCAACTCGTCGCCTGCCGCATGGCCCAGGGTGTCGTTGATGACCTTGAACCGGTCCAGGTCGATCAGCAGCATCGCGGCCTGGTGGCCGAGCCGGCGGGCGTGGTCGAGCGCACGTTCGGTGCGCCAGATCAGCTGGCGGCGATTCGGCAGGCCGGTCAATGCATCGAAATTGGCAAGGTGGCGGATGCGGTCTTCGGCCACCCGGCGGTCGGTCACGTCCTGCACGATGCCGGTATAACCGACAGGGTGGCCGTGCTCGTTGAACTCAGGCTCGGCCTCGATGTGCACGATGCGCTGCCGGCCATCGGGCATCTCGACCGGCACGTCGATCGCCAGCACCGTGCTCTGGGTCTGGACCTCGGCCAGCAGGCGGGTCATGCCGCGACGCTCGGGCATGGGCACCATGCGCACCAGCCTGCGCAGCGTGACTACCTCCTGCGGACCCAGGCCAAAAACCCGCAGCGCTTCAGGCGCGAGCACCAGGCTGGCCCCCGAGGCGGCGCCAAAGCTGGCCCCTGACCGGCCGCTGGCCGCAGCGGCGGGCCCACCGGCATTGCGCCAGTCGAAGCTACCCATGCGGGCCAAATCCTGCGCACGCGCCAGCTTGCTCTTGCTGCGCTCCAGCTCGAGCCGGGTACGCGACGAGCGCAGCAGGTTGCGCAGGCGCCCGGCCAGCAGGCTCCACTGGGTGCTCTTGACCAGAAAGTCGGTGGCACCGACCTGGTAGGCGCGGTTGATCGAGGCCTCGTCGTCCAGACCGGTCAGCATCAGCACCGGCATGTACTCGAAACCTGCCAGCGCACGCAGCGCCTGGCAGGTGGCAAAGCCGTCGAGGCCGGGCATCATCGCGTCGAGCACCACGATGTCGGGCGTCCAGTCGTCGAGCATGGCCAGCAATTGCTCACCGCTGGCGGCCTCGACCAGCTCGAAGCCGCGCTCACGCAGGGCTTCTGCCGTCAACAGCAACGTCACCTCGTCGTCATCGACCAGCAACACCTTGGACCGCACGGCGGCGTCACTGGCGTCAAAGTCATGGGGCAGGCTCATTGCGTTCGAAAATTACCGGGTAGACAACAGTTGAAGTACAGCGGCATCAACACGGGCCGCCTCGATCAACAAGTCGTCGAGTATGAGGGGCAAACCGTCCAGCCTGTCCTCGCGCAGCGCCAGTTCGGCTGCGCCGCAGAGCGCCGACAGGTCCACTGCCCCAATGCTTGCTGAAGAGGATTTTAGGGTGTGGGTCACCAGCTTGAGGGTGCCGAGGTCAACCGGCGCACGGGCGGCAACCAATTGCGGCAGCAATCGCGCCAGCGACCCGCGGTAGGCCGTCAAGACCCGGGACAGCAGCTTGCTGGCCCCTGTGGGATCGAGTTGGGCCAGGTTGGCCAGGGCCTGCGCGTCCAGCACGCGGGGACCTGCTACGGCAGCCGTACGGTTGGCAACATCTGTAGCGTCCGGCAATGAAGTTTGTTCGGTCATTTCAAGGCAATCTCGGGGTACCTGAACGCCCGCGCGCCTATTCTTTCAGGCAAAGACGGGTATTAGCATCTACTGGCTTACGCATGGCGTCAATCGGAAGTACTTGACACTTGAGTGCGAGAGGTCCATCAACTGGCGATTCAGGCCCCGGCGGGGGGAGGGTCGGCGACTGCAGGCCCATGGCTGGGCTTGACGCCTCCGGTTCTGCGCGGCAGAAAACCGCTGCCGCAACGGCCTTTCGGCGCGCTACACCGCAACTTGAGCGCCGGCGCGGCGGCGGCGCGGTGGTCACATCCTGCATCCGTACAATCCTTGGCATGTCGCGCGACCGCAAAGCCGGCGGCCCTGCGCACGGCGGCCCCCTCCCCGCCCATTGGCCGATCCTGCCGTTGGCGTTGTTGCTTATTGCCTTGCTTGCCGCACTGCTGGCCACCCAATCCGCCTGGCCGGCCTGGTTGCTGGCCATGGCGCTGCTGCTGGCCACTGCGGGTGCAATGCTGTGCGGCGCCTACTGGAGCCGTCAAGACCAGCTGGCCCGCCTGCACGACGCCCGACTGCAATACCAGTTGATGGGCCAGGTGCTCGACGTCTGGAGCTGGCAGACCGATGCCGAGCACCGGCTCATCCGGCTGGCGCCACCGCAGGGGGCACCGGCGTCGGCCTGGGTGGCCGGTGCGTTCAGCGGCGAGTTGCTCTGGCAGCGCTTCAACGATGCGGCACAGACGGTGCAAGCTCGCCTGCAATCGCAGCTGCCGCTGGGCGAGCTGGTCGTGCTGCAAAACCTGCCCGACAACCTTGCCACGCCGCGCCGCTGGCGCTTGCGCGGCCTGCCACGCTTTGACAACCGGGGCCACTTTGCCGGCTACCTGGGCGTGGCCTGGCCCACCGAGCAGGACGACGCCCGCCGCACCGCCCAGCAAGGTCTGGAGACCTTGCTGCTGCAGGGACCGGCGCCGCTGTGTCTGGCGGGCCGTCCGAGCGATGGCCAAGGCTGGGTGCTGCAGCGCGCCAATCCCGCCGCCTGCAGCCTGTTGGGCCTGGCCTGCGCGCCTGACGGCCAGCAGCCCTGGGACCAGGCACTGGCCGGCCTGCCCGACGGCCTGCGCCAGCGGGTGACAGGCCTGGCGGCCGGCCAGGCGCTGGATGCCGACGGCTGGCGCATTCGGCTGGACAGCATCGGCGCGCCACCCGTCGACACCGAGGCACCGGGTACCGGCTTGCTGCTGTCGCTGGTGCCGCAAGCGGCCAGTGTCGAAAACAACACCGAGAACAGCGCGGTGGCGGCCGAACATGCGGCCTTCAGTTACACCATCTCGCACGACCTGCGGGCGCCCATCCGGGTGATCGAGGGCTTTGGCCGCATCTTGAAAGAAGACTACGGCACGGCCATCGACCGGGTCGGCCGCGACCACCTCGACCGGATGATGGCGGCAGCCGCCCGCATGAACCACATGATCGACGCGCTGCTGTCGGTGTCGCGCCTGTCGACCCAGCCGCTGGCGCAGCAGTCGGTCAACCTGTCGCAGCTGGCGCAATGGGTGATGGACGACCTGCAGCGTGGCGCGCCCGAGCGCCAGGCCAGCCTGCTGATCCAGCCGGGCATGACCACGCAGGGCGACCCCACGCTGCTGCGCATGGCGCTGGAGAACCTGCTGGGCAATGCCTGGAAGTACAGCGCCCGGGTCGCGCTGGCCGAGATCCGCTTCGAGCTGACCGAGCAGGCCGGCAGGCCGGTGTACCGGGTCAGCGACAACGGCGCCGGCTTCGACATGCGCTTTGCCGACCGGCTGTTCGGGGTGTTCCAGCGGCTGCACAGCGGCAGCGATTTCCAGGGCAACGGCGTCGGCCTGGCATCGGTGCGGCGCATCGTCCGGCGCCACGGCGGGGAGGTCTGGGCCGAGGGCGAGGTGGGCAAGGGCGCGCGTTTTTACTTCACGCTCAAGGGCTGAGACGCGTCAACCGGGGTGGCCGGGCCGGGCCAGCAACTCCACCGCCTCCACCAGCCGCCCGGCCTGGTCAACCAGGCCGCGCTGCTCGTCGGCGGCCAGCTTTTGCAGCCGCGCCAGCGCCTGACCGCGCTGCAGCGAGTAGCGGTGCATCAGCACGCCCACCGCCATCGGCACCAGGTCATCGGCCAGCACGCGCTCAGGCGCGGCGGCCAACACGCGTGCTGGCACGGGCACTGAGACGGCGGCCGCGCCGCGCGCCGGCAGGTTGCCGAAGGCTGCGGCCACGGTCGGCAGGATCTGGCCGATATCGAGCGGCTTGACGAGGTAGGCCAGGGCACCCAGCGCCTTGACCTTCTGCACGGTTTCGTCGTCGGCAAAGGCCGACAGGAACATGAACGGCACATGCAACTGGTCGCGCAGGTAGGCAGCGACATCAAACCCGCTCATGCCCTCCATGCGGATATCGAGCAGCGCCAGGTCGGGCTTGTGCTCACGCGCAAGCAGGATGGCGTCGTCGCCGTTATCGGCATCGATCACGTCGTAGCCGGCCTGCGCCAGGCCGTGGGCAACGGTCGCCAGGACCAGCCGGTCGTCATCGACCACCAGGATCTTGCCTTTGGTGGCTGCCTTGTCAGCGGCTTTGTCGGCTGCCACGCCCTTGTCCACTGCCGAGCCCATGTCTGCCATCAGGTTCACCCGCTGCGAATCGAAACCCGATTGTCACCGTTACCGGTTTGCCGGCCAGCCCGGTGACCAGTCACTGCGGGTCCGAACCCGCTCACAGCGGCTCCAGCAGCGTGATGCTGGGCGGCACCAGCACGATGCGCGCCTCGACGTCGACCCCCATCTGCGCCAGCGTCAGTGTGGCCGTGCGGCGCGGCAACAAGGCCCGCACCAGGCCCAGCCCGGACACCCCCGGCGGCACCTGGGCCAGGCTGAAGCCGGCACGCAGCTGACCGGGGTTGTGGATGCTGATCGCCAGCCGGGCCTCGTCGCAGTGCAGCACGATGCGGATATCCCCCGGCGCGCTGTGCTTGATGGCGTTGGTGAGCAGCTCGTTGATGGTCAGCGCGATCGGGATGGATTCGGCCTCGGGCAGCGCAAACCGGTGCGGCGGCGTGCCCTCCACCGCCACCGTGATGGCGCGGCCGAAGGTGCGTTGCACCGACGCGGTGATGGCCTCGATCAGCGGCTTGATGCGCAGCGGCCCCGCCACGCCCACCTGCAGGCCGTGCACCTGCGCGATGGCCTGCACCTGGCCGACCGCCTCGCTGATCAGCGAGGCCACCTCGGGCCGGCGCGCCGCTGTCTGCTGCAGCAGGCCGGCCACGCCTTGCAGGTTGTTCTTGATGCGGTGGTGCACTTCCTTGACCAGCATCTCGCGCTGCGAGACCGCAGCGTCGAACCGCGCCTGCTCGGCCACCCGCTGTTCGGTCACGTCGCTGGCCACCAGCAGCAGCTGGGGCTCGCCGGTAGGGTCGAGCGCGACGATGCGCATGTCCCACGCGCGGAAGTCTGCTGCAGCATCGGCCGCCGGCGTGGCGTTGCTGCCCTGGGGGCCAAGCACGGCGTGGCTGCCGTCAGACAGCGGTTCAGTCTGCGCAGCTGCCGGCCGGCACGGGCGTGGCAGCTCTCGGCGCAAGCCCTCGGGCAAGGCCAGCGCGGCGTCCAGATCCTGCCGCAGCACCACCGCGTCGTCGGCGCCGAACCACTCCTCGGGCGGCCGGCCCAGTACCGCGCCGACCGGCCGGCCAAAAAATGTCGCCGCCATCTGGTTGAGCCGCAGCACCCGGCCCGACGCCGCGTCGAACAGCGCAATGGCCAGCGGTGCGGTGTCGATGATGCGTTGCAAAGAGGCCTGGGCCTGCGCGATGCTGACCTCGGCCTGGCGGCGGCGCTCGATGTCGAGCAGTGCAAAGGTGATCTGGCTGCCGCTGCCCTGGGACAGCGCACTGTCGCTGCGGCCGGTGACCACCGCGTTGCCGACCACCCAGAACTCGCGGCCGTCCCGGCCACGCAGCCGGCATTCGAAGGTTTCGGCCTGGCCGTCGCCCAGGGCGTGGCGGTAGTGGGTGGCGCGCAGCGGGTGGTCCGGGTCGGCGGTGGCGACGATGGCGATCGGCTCACCGACAAAATCGGCCAGCTCACCGCCAAACATGCGGCGCGCCGAGCGGTTCATCCATTCGATCCCGCCGTCGCCGACGGTGACGATGCCCACCAGTACCGAATCCAGGATGGCACGGGTGCGCTCGGCCTGCAATTGCACGGCCTCGCGGGCGCGGTGGCGCTCGTCAACGTCAACGTAGGAGCAGATCAGCCCGGCTTGCTCGTCGGCGTCGTCAACCCGGCGCTTGCTGACCTGCACCCAGAGCAGGCGGCCGTCACGGCGGCGCAGCCGGCGCTCACCACTCCAGCGGCCGGTCTGGGTCAGCGCGCCCTGCTGCTGCTGCCAGCGCTGGTGGTAGGCCGCCTCGTCCTCGAACAGGGCCGACAGGTGCATGCCCAGCAGCTCACCCACGGCGTAGCCGGTGAGCGCAGCCAGGGCCTCGTTGGCGCGCTCGATCTGGCCGTCGCGCAGGTAGGCCAGGCCGACGTCGGACAGGTTGAACATCAGCGCCCGCTCGCGCGCCAGCGCCTCCAGCTCGGCCTGCTGGGCCTTGAGCCGGGAGACATCGGTCAGCACCAGCACCAGCTCGGGCTCACCCCCGGCGGCCGCCCGGCTGACCGACAGGGCGTACCAGACGGTGGCACCCTCCGGGCCACGCCGCGACAGCTCGATCTCGTGCCGGCCTTCTTCGGCCAGCGCTCGGCGCAGCAGCGCCTGGGCCGCCGGCTGGTCCGCCAGCACGTCGGCCAGCAGTGCACCGCCGACCTGGCCGGTGGCCAGCCCCAGCATCGCCTCGAAGCGCCGGTTGCAGCGCACCAGCCGCTCGCCGCGCAGGTAGGCGATACCGGCGCTGGTGCCCTCCAGGATGGTGGACAGCTCGCGCAGCAATTGCTCACTGCGCCGGTGGGCTTCTTCCTGCTCGGTGACGTCGAGCGTGACCACCGACAGCGTGGCGCGGCCGCCGGTCAGTTCACCGGGTTCAACCCTCGTCAGCAGCCAGCGTGTGCTCAGGTCGGGCGTGGTGACGGCGTAGCGCACCTGTGCGCGCTTGCCCTCGCGCAAGGCGCGTTGCAGGCGTTCGAACTCGTCGCGCGAGCCGGGCTGGACCTGCTCGCGGCCTATGGATTGCAGCCCGCCGGCCTGCAATCCGGCCGCCTGTGCCGTGCCGCTGTGCGGCGCCGCGCCTTGCAGCCCGTCAGTGGACAGGCCAGAGGCCGCAGTGCTGCGCGAAGCCCCCGCTTTGTTCGGCATGGCGTGCGGTGCGGCGTGCGGCACGGCACCCGGCGGCCCCCCCGGCGACGGGCCCCGTTGCGGCCGGCTGTTGAGCCAGCCGCGCGAGGCCTCGTAAGTCGCGACGCCCACGCTGGCGGTGTCCATCAACGCACCGATTTCCAGCTGCGCCAGGTCGTGCTCGTCCTCCAGGCTGCGGTCTTCGACCATCGCCATCACCCGAAGCTCACCGCGCTCGCCGCGGAAGGCCCGCAGACGGGCCCGCAGGCGCTGGCGCCGGCCATCGGGCCGGGTCACGCTGGCACGCACATCCAGCGGCAGGGCATCGACCCGCAATGCCGCGTGCGGCGCGTCGCCCTCCCAGGCCAAGAGCTGGCACAGGTCGGCGGGCAGGTCGCGCAACAGCACGGGGATGCGGCCCACCAGGGCCTCGAAAGCCGAATTGCTGCGCACCACCAGACCGGCGCTGTCGTAGACCAGCATGCCGATCGTGCTGAGGTCGAACCAGTGCGCCAGCTCATCACCCGAGTGCGCGGCCTGCTGGCGCGCCTGGCGCTCGGCCGTGATGTCGTGCAGCAGGCCCAGCAGCAGTGGCGCACCGCCGTCGGCGCTGACCCAGCGCGGTGAGCACCGGAACCAGTGCTCGCCGCCCCGGCCATCCATCAGCCGCTGCTCGACCTGGCGCTCGGGCTGGCGGCCCGCCACCAGGGCCGCGGTCCACTGGGCCCGGCGCAAGATGACCGCCTCACGGTCCTCCGCCGGCAGGTCGTCGGCCAGATCGCGGCCCAGCACCTGGTCGGGCAACAGGCCAAAGGCCTCGAAAAAAGCCCGGTTGGCGGCCACGGTGACAAAACGCGTGTCCTGCACGGTCAAGGGCTGGGGTGAGTCCCAGAGCAGGCGGATCAACTCGCTGGTGGCGGCAGCGGCCAGGGGCAGCGCCACCGCGTGTGCCGGCGTAACGGCGCCCCGCAACACCCAGCCACTGCCAGCACTGCGGCCCAGCGACAAGGCCAGCACCGTGCCATCGGGCAATTGCGCGCTGTGGGCGGCTACCGGCTCAGTGCCGGCGTTGCTGGCCAATGCCGCCAGCACGGCGGTCCGGGATGCCGGTTCGAGGCGGTCCAAGGCCACCCGCACCGGTTGTCCAGGCTCGCAACCCAGCAGCCGCTGCCCAGAACGGTTGCAGAAACTGACCCGATGCCGGGCGTCCAGCAACAACAAGACCTCGTCGACCCCATCCAGCGCGGCACACAGCTGGGCATTCGACGGGGGCGCAGCATGGCGCGGCAACAAGGACATGGTCCGATTTTAGGCCGGCGGGCCGGGCGCCCCACCGGGCACCGCGCCCTCGGCGGGGCCGGCCGCAGCCCCCAGACCGGCAAACGCGGGGTCAGGGCGCGGCTGCGGCCCTGCACGACTTCACCGGCAGCGCTTGCCCTCAATCGGCGTACACACCGGCCGACTTGATCACCGGGCCCCAGCGCTCGGTCTCCTGCTTCAGCCAGCTGCGCAAGCCCTCGGGCGTGAGCTTGGCATCGGGCACGATCTCGGCCCCCAGCTCGGCCATCCGGGTCATGAAGACCGGGTCTTTCAAGGCCGTGCGCAAGGCGGCGTTGAACTTTTCGGTCGCCTCCTTGGGCGTGCCCTGGGGCGCGTAGATGCCGTGCCAGACCATGACCTCGAAGCCCTTGAGCCCTTGCTCGGCCAGCGTCGGGGCATCGGGCAGCACCTTGACCCGCTGGGCCGTGGTGACGCCGTACAGGCGGATCGAGCCGGCCTTGATCTGCGGCACGGTCTGGGTGGTCTGGTCGCACAGCAAGTCCACCTGCCCACCCAGCAGCGCCGCCATGGCCGGGCCGGTGCCCTGGTAGGGCACGGTGGTCAGGTCCACCCCCACCGCCTGGCGGAACACCATGCCGCACAGGTGCGACACCGCGCCCAGGCCGGCATGCGCCAGGTTGACCTTGTCGCCCTGCGCCTTGAGGTAGACCAGCAGCTCGGGCAGGGTCTTGGCCGGCAGGTCCTTGCGCGCCACCAACGTCATCGGCACGTCCACCACCTGGCTGACGTACTCGAAATCGGTCATCGGGTTGTAGGGCAGCTTGCGGTAGAGCGCCGGCGCGGTGGCCATGCCGTTGTGGTGGATCAAGAAGGTGTAACCATCGGGTGCGGCACGCGCCACCGCCCCGGCGGCCAAGGTGCCGCCCGCGCCGGTGCGGTTCTCGATCACCACCGACTGGCCCAGCGCCTTGGCCATCGGCACGCTGAGCGTGCGGGCCACCACATCGGTGGGACCGCCGGCGGCAAACGGCACGACCAGGGTGATGGTGCGACTGGGGTAGGTCTGCGACCAGGCGGCGCCCGAGGCCAGGCTGGCCATGGCGACGAGGGACAACAACGTGCGGTGCAAAATCATGGGGATCGGGCTCCAGGTGCGGGGGTCAGAAATAGTAGCGGGCCATCAGGTCGATTCGCTCGAAGCAGGGGCCGATGTCACGGATGCCATGGGCTTGGGCATCACCCTGGCGGCGGATCGAGGTCATGGTCTTGTCTCCTTGTCGAAAATCTGGGGGCAGCAGCGCCGCAGTCAATGCAGGATCTGGCCCAGGAAGGCGCGGATGCGCTCGTTGTCCTGGGCCGCAAAAAATTGCTCGGGCGGGGCATCGGCCGCCACCCGGCCCTGGTCGAGGAACAACACGCGGTCGGCCACCTCGCGGGCAAAACCCATCTCGTGGGTGACCACCAGCATGGTCATGCCGCTCTTGGCGAGCTGCTTCATCACGTCCAGCACCTCCTTGACCATTTCCGGGTCCAGCGCCGAGGTCGGCTCGTCGAACAGCAGCACCTTGGGCTGCATCGCCAGGCTGCGCGCAATCGCCACCCGCTGCTGCTGGCCGCCCGACAGCTGGAACGGGTGCTTGTGCACATGGTCCTGCAGGCCGACCCGGGTGAGCAGCTCCAGCGCACGTGCCTCGGCGTCGGGCCGCGACAGGCCGCGCACCCGGCGCGGCGCCAGCGCCACGTTGTCCAGCACCGTCAGGTGCGGAAACAGGTTGAACTGCTGGAACACCATGCCGACCTCGGTGCGCAGCTTCTCCAGTGATCTGGCGTCATCGCTGACCAGCGTGCCGTCCACCACGATGCGGCCATCATCGAAGGTCTCGAGCCGGTTCAGCATGCGCAGCAACGTGCTCTTGCCCGAGCCCGAGGCGCCGATGATCACCGCCACCTCGCCGGCGTTGAAATGGGTGCTGACGTCCTTGAGCACATGGTGCGGGCCAAACCGCTTGTTGACCTTGTCGACCGTGATCAGCGGTGCGACGGGCGGGCCAGGCGTGACCAGCGCGAGCAGGGGGGTAGTCAAAGTTTGCCTTCGATGTCGTAGCGGCGCTCCACCGCGTCGCTGATCTGGGTCATCACCGTCGTCAACGTCAGGTAGATGATCGCCGTGGCGATGAATACCGGCACCGCCTGGAACGAGGTGCTCTTGACCTGCGAGCCGGCGTTGGTCAGCTCGACCACGCCGATGGTGAAGGCCAGCGACGAGTCCTTGAGCAGGGCCACGACGTTGTTGACCAGCGGCGGCAGTGCGATCTTGATCGCCTGCGGGAAGGTGATGTCGATGAAGGTGTGCCAGCGCGACAGGCCGAGCGACCGCGCCGCCTCGAGTTGGCCCTTGGGCACCGCCAGCAGGCCGGCGCGTATCGCCTCGGCGTTGTAGGCGCCGACATTGAGCGCCAGCGCCACGCAGGCCGCCGTGAACTCGTTAAAACGCAGCCAGGGGCTGATCTCGGGCAGCGCAAAGTAGACAAACAGCACTTGCACCAACAAGGGCGTGCCGCGCATCACCCAGATGTAGAAGCTGGCGACCCAGCGCAGCGGTGCCACCTTGGACACCTTGCCCAACGCCGCCAACACGCCCAGCAGCACGCCGATCACGCCCGAAACCAGCGTGAGCTGGACGGTGACCCGGGTGCCGTCGGCAAACAGCTGCGCGTTGTTGCCGATCGGGTCGGGCGCCCAGGCCAGGGGGATGGTGATCAGCCACAGGATCAACATCAGCACCACGGCGGCCGAGACCATCGTGGCGCTGCTGCGTTGCTGGCGCGACCAGGCGGCGGGCCAAAGAGAGAGTGCTCGGTCCAAGGGGTGGCTCGGTGTGCAGGAGGTCGAATCAGGGACTTCGGACTGGACAGTACGGGAACTGCCCGCGTCGGTGCTGCGTGCTCACTTGCAGCGGATGTCTTCCTTGAACCACTTGATCGAGATCGCGGCATAGCTGCCGTCCGCCATGACCGCCGCCAGCGCCTTGTTGACCTCGGACGCCAGGCCGGTATTGCCCTTGGCCACCGCCGAGGCGATGCGCTCGACAAACAGGAAGTCACCCATCTTCAGGCCCGCCGCCGGGTTGGCGGCAAGCGAGTTGAGCGCGACAAAGCGGTCGGTCACCCAGGCGTCGACCCGGCCGCTGGCCAGCGCGGCACGGGCATCGGCGTCCTGCGGAAAGTTCTTGATCTCCTTGACCGCCGGCAACTTCTTGACGTTTTCCAGGAAGGTGGTGCCGGTCTGCACCGAGACCACCTTGCCGGCCAGATCCTTGGCGGACTTGATCGCGGCATCTTTGGCGATGATCACGCCGCCCGAGCAGTAGTGCGGCTCGGTGAAGGTGACGGCCTTGGCGCGCTCGTCGGTGATGCCGTGCGAGGCGATCACCATGTCCCAGCGGTCCTGGCGCAGGCCGGTCAGCAGCGCGTCGAAGGACAGCGCCTTCCACTCCAGCTTGAGCCCCATCTTGGCGGCGATGGCCTCGGCCACCTCGACCTCGAAGCCGGTCAGCTTGGCGCCCTGGAAGTAGTTGAACGGCGCAAACTGGCCCTCGGTGGCGACGATGATCTTGCCGTCTTTCTTGATCTGCTCCACGGTGCGGGCATCGGCCTGCCCGGCCAGCCCCAGCAAGGCGGTGGCGGCCAGGGCGCTCAGTTTCAGCAAGCTCGGCAACTTCATGGTGATCAGGTCCTTTCGCGGGACATGGGGGCTTGAACAGGGGGCACGACCGGACCACACGACCAAGCAAAAATCATTCTAGACACGCGGCCCGGTCGCTCGAAAACCCGTTGCAACCCTCAGCTGTGGTCGAAAAAATACCTTTTCAGACCGGCCAGGATCATCTCCACCGCCACCGCGGTCAGCACCAGCCCCATCAGCTTTTTGATCGCCGACACCATCGACGCACCCAGCCAGCCAGCGGCGGATGCGGTCGGCTGCCAGCAGCACGCTGCCCGATACTGCCATCGCCAGCGTCAGCGCGCCCACCCAGGACCACAGCCGCTCTGACTGGCGCGAGGCCAGCAACAGCACCTTGGCCATCGCCGACGGCCCGGCCAGCAGCGGCACCGCCAGCGGGAAGACGAAGGGCTCGCGCCCGCCATCGTTGGCATAGACCTCGGCGCCGCCGGCAAAGATCATGCGGATCGCGATGATCAGCAAGATGCCGCTCGGACGCCACGCCCTGCAGCATGGACACAAAGATCGGCAGGCCGCCAAACGGGTCCAGCACCAGCAGCGACAGCACAAACGCCGAGAGAAAGCTGTGATCCATGCGCCCGTATCGTGCCGCCGCAGCCTGCGCGTACCATTTGTGCTGTTTTCAACTTTTCCCGAGGCGGGCAACCGTCCGCCACGGCCAACTTGCCATGTTTTTACAACCCGCTTACCTCGCAGCCGCCTTGTGCGCTGCCTGCCTGCCGAATGCGGCCCATGCCCAAGCCGCTGTCGGCGCCGCCGCGACCGCAGCCGACAACGGCGCCAACGCAGCCGGCATCGTCAAGCGCAGCCTGGGTAACGTCACGCTGGAGCGGGCCGGCCAGGTCCAGGCGGTCAAACCAGGCATGGCGGTACGGATGGGCGACGTGCTGCGCACGGGCGCCGACGGTGCCGCCGGCATCACGCTGAGCGACGACACGCTGCTGACCGCCGGCCCCGGCAGCGAGTTGGTCATCAGCGACTACCGCTTCGACCCGGTCAGCCACGACGGCAACCTGCTGGCCTCGCTGTGGCGCGGCACGCTCAGTGTGGTCACCGGCCTGATCGGCAAAAAAGCCCCTGAGAAAGTGAACGTGCAGACGCGCAGCCTGGTGCTGGGCTCACGGGGCACCGAGTTCATCGTCGAGACCGGCGGGGTGGCACCATGACGCGGCGCCTGCACACCTGCCTGCCCGGCCCCAGGACGGCCCACGCGCTCGCGGCGGCCATCGCGGCAACGGCCCTGCTGGCCGGCTGCGCCAGCCCGCAAGCGCCGGTCACCGACCGGGTGGTGTTGCTGCCGCAGACCGGCGGCAGCGCAAGCGCGGTCGAGCTGGTGGCCGGCGGCCAGCGCCTGCGGCTGGACCAGCCCTACGCCAGTGCTGTGCTGCAAGCCGGTGTCCTGAGCGCTGCCACCAGCGATGCGGCTACGGTGGCGCAGCGCTACGGCGCCTTGCTGGCGGTGCAGCCGGCACGGCCGCGCAGTTTTGTGATCCCGTTCGAGGCCAATGCCAACCGGCTGACCCCGGCGGCGGCACCCTTGCTGGCCGAGTTGCGCGCCGCGTTGGCACTGCTGCCGGCGGCCGAGGTCATTGTCATCGGCCACACCGACCGGGTCGGCAGTGTCGAAGCCAACGACAAACTGTCCTTGCTGCGGGCTCAGGCGGTGGGCGACCTGCTGGTCGCAGCGGGCGTGGACCGGTCCCTGATCACCGTACTGGGTCGCGGTGAACGGGCACCGCTGGTGCCCACTGCCGACGAGGTGGCCGAGGCGCGCAACCGCCGTGTCGAGATCAAGGTCCGCTGACCGGGGGGCAAGCGCCGCAGGCCTGCCGCGCAGGCTGGTCGCGGCAGGGCTTGAGCAGCCGCGCTGGCTGTTGGCGGCCTTGGTGCTGCTGGCCGTGTGCCAGGCGCTGGGCCTGCTGAGCAGTCCGATGCTGGCGCAAATCGACCGCACGCTGCACGACCAGCAGCTGCGGCTGTTGGCACCGCGTATCGCCGACCCGCGCATCGCCATCATCGCCATCGACGAGCGATCGCTGGCCGAGCATGGCCGCTGGCCCTGGCGGCGTGCCCTGCTGGCCGAGCTGCTCGACCGGACCGCCGGCCGCGAGGGTGCACGCCTCGTCGGGCTGGACCTGGTGCTGGCCGAAGCCGATCGCAGCTCCGGCCTGGCGGCGCTGGACGCGCTGGTCAACCGCAATGCCGGACCCCAGCGCGACGACGCCGCACTGCGCGCCGCCATCACCGCGCTGCGGCCGCAACTCGACGATGACGCACGGCTGGCAGAGGTTCTTCGGCGCAGCCCGGTGGTGTTGGGCTTTCACCTGTCAGACGACGCCAGCGCCGGGCGCAGCGGCGTGCTGCCACCTGCGCTGCTGCCAGCCGATGTGCTGGGCGACCGCGCCGACGGACTGCTGCACTGGGCCGGCCATGGCGGCAATCTGCCTGCGCTGCAGGCCGCAGCGGGTCTGGGCGCCGGCCACCTCAACGCACTGATCGACAGCGATGGCCAGGTGCGCCGTGTGCCGATGCTGGTGCGGGTGGGCAATGGCGTTTACGGCACGCTCGCGCTGATGATGGCGCGGGCCTGGCTGGCGGATGTCCGCGCCAATCCCGGCATGTCCGCGCCGACCCCGGGGCCCACGCAGCCAGCCCCGAACAAGAACCCCGTGCCACCGGTGGCGGGACTGTCCGCCGCCGCCGTCGGCCTGGCCTTCGAGCCGGCCGGCGGTCGGCTGCATGCCTTGCAGTTGCTGGCCCCGGCGGGCCGGCTGCGGGTGCCGGTCGATGACCAGGCCATCGCCCTCGTGCCTTACCTCGGGCCGGAGGTCGAGTTTGCCCGCCACTCGGCCACCGACGTGTTGGCGGGGCGCCTGCCGGCCGACGCCCTGCGCGGCAAACTGGTGCTGGTCGGCGTCAGTGCGCCCGGCTTGATCGATCAACGCGCCACGCCGGTCGATCAGGCGATGCTGGGCACGCTGGTGCACGCCCACTTGCTCTCGGGCCTGCTCGACGGCCGGGTGCAGGCGGCGCCCGCACAGGTCGCCTGGATCGAGGCCGCCACGCTGCTTGTGCTGGGCGGGCTGCTCGTTTGGGCGCTGCCCCGGCTGGTGCTGTGGCAGGGCGCGCTGCTCTGCATGGGCTTGATCGCCTTGCTGCTGGTGGGTCATGGCGTCGCGGGCCAGGTGGCTGGCCTGGTATTGCCACTGGCCAGCGCCCTGTTGTTGCCGGCGGCCCTGCTGGTGCTGCATCTGCTGCTGGCGTTTGGCCAGTCCAGCGCCGCGCGCCGGGCCCTGGCGCAGCGCTTTGGCCAGTACCTGCCACCCGAGCTGGTGCAGCAGATGAGCCGCGACCCCGGGCGCTACAGCATGCACGGCCGCAGCGCCGAGATGAGCGTGCTGTTTGCCGATGTGCAGGGCTTTTCCGGCCTGGCCGAGCACAAGCCGCCGGGCGAACTGGGCGAGATGATGAACCTGGTGTTCTCGCACCTCACCGAGGCGATCCGGGCGCAGCGCGGCACACTGGACAAGTACATCGGCGACGCGGTGATGGCCTTCTGGGGCGCGCCGATGGACGATGCCGACCATGCCCGCCATGCGGTACAGGCGGCGCTGGCGATGCAGCAGTGCCTGCCGGCCTTGCATGCCGAGATGGCGGCACGTGGCTGGCCAGCGCTGCGCCTGGGCATCGGTGTCAACAGCGGTGAGATGGTGGTGGGTGACATGGGCTCGCGGCACCGGCTGGCCTACACGGTGATGGGCGACGCGGTCAACCTGGCGGCGCGGCTGCAGGCGCTGTGCAGCGAGCATGGCCTGGGCCTGGTCGTCGGCGGCAGCACCCACGCCGCGCTGGGTGACCAGCTCTGCCTGTCCCTGGGCGAGGTGACGGTGCGTGGCCGGTCGGCACCGGTGCCCGTGTGGCATCCCTTGCGCTGGCGCCGCGGGCAGGATGGCGCGGCCGACCGGTTGGCGGCGACCTGGCACAGGCTGAACCTGACCATCGCCGCCGGCCAGCGTGCCGAGGCCGAGGCACTGATCGCCGCGCTGGCCGCCGATCCGGCGCTGGGCGCACTGTGCGCCTGGCAGCGCAGCCGGCTGAAGCCGCAGGCCGAGCCCGGCCCGGTAGTTTGATGGGCTAACCGCGAGGATGGTGCATCGCGTGCAGCTGCCGCAGCCGCTCGCGCGCGACGTGGGTGTAGATCGTGGTGGTGGCGATGTCGGCGTGGCCCAGCAGCAGCTGCACCGCACGCAAATCCGCGCCGTGGTTCAGCAAATGGGTGGCAAAGGCGTGGCGCAAGGTGTGCGGCGACAACGGCGCCAGGATGCCGGCGGTCTGCGCATGGCGCTTGACCAGCGACCAGAACATCTGGCGTGTCATCGCACCACCGCGCGCGGTGACAAACAAGGCGTCGCTGCGCTGGCCGCCCAGAATGGTCTCGCGGGCCTGCGCCAGGTAGCGCTCGATCCAGTCTTGCGCCGCGGCGCCAAACGGCACCAGGCGCTCCTTGCTGCCCTTGCCCACCACCCGCAGCACGCCTTCGGTCAGGCCCACCCGCACCGTGGCGATGCCCACCAACTCGCTCACCCGCAGGCCGCTGGCGTACATCAGCTCGAGCATGGCGCGGTCGCGCAGGCCCAGTGGCAGGGCGACATCGGGTGCGTCGAGCAGGGCCTCGACCTGACCCTCGGACAAGACCTTGGGCACCCGCAACGCCTGGCGTGCGCTGCTCAGGCGCAGCGTGGCGTCCTCGGCGACCAGCCGCTCGCGCAGCGCCCAGCGAAAAAACCGCTTGAACACGGTGAGCCGCCGGTTGGCCGTCGTGGCACGGCTGCCGGCGTGGCGGTGGGCGATATAGGCCAACAGGTCGGATTCGGTGCTGGTGGCAATCGCGCGGGCGCTGGTATCGGCCAGCCAGTGTGCGTACAGCGTCAGGTCGCGGCGGTAGGCCTCCAGCGTGAGCTTGGCCAGGCCGTCCTCGATCCAGAGCGCATCGACAAAGCGCCCGATCAGCGTGCGGCTGGCCAGCGGCAAGGCCAATCCGGTATCGTCCTCCAGCCGCACCCGGCGCCCTGACCCACCGCCGGCAGCAGCCATGTTCAGGCGCTCAATCGAGCTTGAGCTTCTGCGCTTCGACCACGCGCTTGTAGACCTCGAACTCGGCCTTGATCTGGGCGGCGAACTCGGCCGGGGTGTTGGCCACCACCTGCGAGCCGGTACCCTCGATCCGGGCCTTCACGTCGGGCAGCTCGGTGGTCTTCTTGACGGCGGCGTAAACCTTGTCCACCACCTCCTTGGGCAGGCCCTTGGGGCCGTAGATGCCGTAATAGGCCATGCGGTTGACCGGCTCCAGCCCGACCTCCTTGAAGGTCGGCACGTTGGGCAGCTGGGTCAGGCGCTGCGGCGCCGACACGACGATGGGCACCAGCCGGCCGTCCTTGATGAAGGGCAGCGCCGACGGCATGTTGTCGAAAATGATCGGCACCTGGCCGGCCACCGTGTCGTTGAGCGCCGGCCCCGCGCCGCGGTACGGAATGTGGGTGATGAAGGTGCCCGACAGGTTCTTGAACAGCTCCATTTGCAAATGACCGATGCCGCCGGTGCCCGAGCTGGCAA
>JBBQAH010000220.1:0-3409 GCA_038316145.1 Burkholderiales bacterium | reverse complement strand
CCTGTCGAGTTGCTGATCATCGACGCGCAGAACGACTTCTGCGATCTGCCGCCGGCCTTCTGCCCGGTCGACGCCCGCAGCGGCCAGCGCCTGACACCGGCGCTGCCGGTGCCCGGCGCCCCTGCCGACCTGGAGCGGCTGACAGGCTTTATCCATGCCGCGCACCAGCAGATCGCTGGCATCACGGGGGCTTCGCACCACTGCCACGACATCGCCCACCCGCCGTATCGGCGCACCGGGGCTGGCGATCCGGTGGCGCCGTTCGTCGGTTTCGAGGCGCAGGCCGCGGCCTTCGTCGACCGGGTACGCGCGTTGGGCGTGCGCACCCTGGGACAGGCCCAGGCCCGGGCGGCATTGCGGCGCCAGGTGGCATGAGCCGCGCCCTCGAGCCGCAGACGGGCCGCACATCCGCAGCACCCGCGGGCGGCCTGGCGCTGGACGCCGACGGCTTTCCGGCCGGCTTGCCGGCGTGTCTGACCGGCGCCGCCGCCTGGCGCGGGCCAGACGTGCTGGCTGCGGGTGACTGGCTGCAGCGGCTGGACGAGGCCGAACTGGCCGAACTCGAAGCCGCCACCGGACCCTGGCTGGCGCGCGCCGAGCAAGACAGTGCGGCGCTCAACTTGCTTGATATCCCCGGTTTTGCACTGCCCACCCTGGGTCCGCGGCTGGCGGCACTGCGTGCTGAACTGCAGCGCGGCCGCGGTTTTGTGCTGCTGCGCGGCCTGCCGGTGGCGCGCTGGGGTCGGCGCTTCAGCGCGGTGGCGTTCTACGGCCTAGGCGCGCACCTGGGCCGGCCACGGCCGCAAAACGCCCAGGGCCACCTGCTGGGCCATGTGCGCGACATGGGCCTGCGCGCCGATGACCCGGCGGTGCGCATCTACCAGACGCATGAACGCCAGAGCTTTCACACCGACTCCTGCGACATCGTCGGCCTGCTCTGCCTGCAGACCGCGCGGTCGGGTGGCGAGTCGGCGCTGGTGTCCTCGGTCACGCTCTACAACCATCTGCGCGCGCAGCGTCCCGATCTGGCGGCGCTGCTGTTCCAGCCGGTGGCCACCGACCGGCGCGGCGAGGTGCCGCCAGGCGCCAAACCGTACTTCGAGATCCCGGTGTTCAACTGGCACCAAGGCCAATTTGCGGCGATCTACCAGCGCCAGTATGTCAATTCGGGCCAGCGTTTTGCCGATGCGCCGCGGCTCGGCGCCGCCCAGGTCGAGGCCTTGGACCTGCTCGATACGCTGGCCAACGACCCGACGCTGAACCTGACCATGGCGCTGGCACCCGGCGATCTGCAGTTTGTGCACAACCACCGCCTGTTGCATGACCGCATGGCCTTCGAGGACTGGCCTGACCCCAGCCAGCGCCGCCACCTGCTGCGCCTGTGGCTGGCGCCCGACGATGGTCAGCCGCTGCCGCCGGTGTATGCCCAGCGCTACGGCAATGTGCTGCCGGGCCAGCGCGGTGGCGTGTCGCTACCCGGCGTGGCGGGGGTGATGCCGCTGCCCGAGGCCTGAGCATCGGCCGGGTGATCGGCCGCTTGCCATGACCCGGGCGAATCCGGCGACCCGCGGGCCCCAACACCGGCGTTTGATTGAAAGTTCTGCCCTCCGGCCAGCAGCGTAACCCGCAAGACGCGATGGCCCGGCTGCGCGAGCTGATCGAAGCCGCCGCCCCTGCGCCCAAAGCCTGCCGCGCCACCCAGCCCACCAAAGGCTCGCAGCGCCGGCCGGTGGAGGGCAGTCGTGCGGTGCCGTACGGCGCGGTGAAGGCGCTGTGCGGCAAGGTGGGCCGCCATGACTGAGCGACGCGCAGAAAAAAGGGCGGGCGCCTCACGGCGCCAGCCCTCATCAAAGCCTGGAGCCTGGAATTACTTCTTGGCTTCTTCCTTCTTGGCGTCTTTCTTGGCGTCGTGCTTGGCGTCGTGCTTGGCGGCCTTCTTGGCACCACTGGCGGCGCTGGCGGCGGGCTTGGCAGCCTCGGCCTTCATCGGGGCGCCACCGGCGTGGGAGGCGGCCTGGGCGCCCAGGGCGAAGGCGGCGAGGGCGAGGGCGGTGATGAGCTTGTTCATGGTGTCGGTCTTTGCAGTGGTGTGGAAACTCAAAAGGAGCGGCCACGAAGCTTCAGGAATTCACCCGATAACAACCGCGACCCTCAGTGCTGGCGACGCATCCTGTCGAAAGCGCCGCCGTGCAGGTTCAACGCCCGGCCGCGCCATCGGTTGACACGATCGGCATGTGCCGTCGGTGCGGCAGCGCACCGCGCCATGCGCCGGCCGGGGCGGGCGACAATGTGGCCGGTGACTTCCTTGCGCCATCCGCTACGTCCTTCCCCCTGGCAACGCCTGTGCCCGCTGCTGCTGCTGTGGGTGTGCGCGCCGGCCACGGCGGCGCCTTTCACCCCCTCCAGCGATGCTCAGGTGCTGGCCACCGTGCCGGCACGCGCCAGCAACCCGGCCGCGCGTGAGCTGGCCGCCCTGCGCCAAGCCTGGCGCCAGCAGCCCAATGACCTGGCGACCGCCCTGCGCCTTGCCGGGCGCAGCTTTGCGCAAGTGGGCGTCGAGGGTGATCCGCGCTACATCGGCCAGGCCCAGGCGGTGCTGCAGCCCTGGTGGACGCTGCCCGCACCCCCCGTGGCGGTGCGGGTGCTGCGGGCGCAGCTGCTGCAGTTCGATCACCATTTTGATGCCGCGCTGGCCGACCTGGACGCAGCGCTGGCCGCCCAGCCCGACAACGGCACCGCCTGGTCGTGGCGCACCGCCATCCTGATGGTGCAGGCCGACTACGGCCGCGCGCGGCAAAGCTGCGAACGCCTGGCGCCACTGGCCACACCGCTGATCGGCGCGGCCTGCCTGGCGCAGGTGGACGCGGTGACCGGCCACGCCGCCGCTGCCGCCGACCGCCTGCGCGCCGCGCTGCACGCCAACCCCCAGGCCGACGCCGCCGAGCGGCTGTGGAGCCTGACCCGCCTGGCCGAAAACGAGGAGCGCCGCGGCGCGTATCCCCAGGCCGAGGCGGCCTTCCGCGCTGGGCTGGCACTGGGCCTGTCCGATGTGTACCTGCAAGCGGCCTATGCCGACTTCTTGCTCGACCGCGGCCGGCCGGCCGAAGTGCTGACCCTGCTGGCCGACGGCGCCCGCGCCGATGTGCTGCTGCTGCGCCTGGCGCTGGCGGCACATGCCGCCGGCACACGCGACGCCACACGCTGGCGTGACGCCCTGGCCGCGCGCTTCGACGCCGCCCGCCAGCGCGGCGACGCCTCGCACCGCAAGGAGGAATCGCGCTTCGTGCTGGCGCTAAAGCGTGGCACGGGCGACACCGCCCGCGCGCTGCTGCTGGCGCAGCAGAACTTCGCCGAGCAGCGTGAGCCGGCCGACGCCCGCATCCTGCTGGAGGCCGCGTTGGCCGCGCGC
>JBBQAH010000499.1:0-2951 GCA_038316145.1 Burkholderiales bacterium | reverse complement strand
AGTGCACCGCTTCTTGAACGGCGTGTATCGGTGCGCCGAGGCCATGGTGTTCCTCTCGCCCGCGCCGCTCTATCACGCCGCGCCGACCGCGAACGCCGCGCTGACGATCCGCAACGGCGGCACCGTAGTCATCATGGAGCGCTTCGATCCGGAGCAGTTTCTTGCGCTGGTCGAGCGCTACCGGGTGACGCATTCGCAGGTCGTGCCCACGATGCTCGGCAGGCTGCTAAAGCTTCCGGATGCGGTCAAACGGCAGTACGACGTTAGTTCGCTCCGGTTCCTCCTCCACGGCGCGGCCCCATGCCCTCCGCAAGTGAAGGAGAAGATGATCAACTGGCTGGGACCGATCCTCCACGAGTACTACGGCGCGACGGAGGGAATGGGGTTCGCGGCCTGCGACAGCGCGGAGTGGCTCGCGCACCGGGGCACTGTGGGCAAAGTGCTTCTGGGCGACCTACATGTGCTCGGCGAGGCGATGCAACCGTTGCCCAGGGGAGTGCCCGGCGAGCTCTGGTTCAAGACTGCCAACCCCTTCACCTACTTCAAGGATCCCGAGCGCACCCAGGCCAGTCGCTCGCCGGATGGCACCATGACCACCGTGGGTGACGTGGGTCATGTCGACGACGACGGCTACCTCTACCTCACGGATCGCTCAAGCTTCATGATCATCTCGGGCGGAGTCAACATCTATCCGCAGGAATGCGAGAACCTGTTGATCACGCATCCGGATGTCGCAGATGCCGCGGTCTTCGGAGTTCCCAATGACGATCTGGGTGAAGAGGTAAAGGCCGTCGTTCAGCCATTGCCGGGCGTCGAGGGAAGCGAGGCCTTCGCGCAATTGCTGCTTTCGTTCTGCAGACAGCACCTTGCGCCAATGAAGTGCCCGCGATCCGTCGACTTCACCGCCGAGTTGCCGCGTCTTCCGACCGGCAAGCTCTACAAGCGTTCGCTGCGGGATCGGTACTGGAAAGATCGGGGCCGACGGGTCATCTGAGCGGCGCGGCAGCAGTAGGCGGCTGGGATCTTCCCGCCAGCCACGACTCCTTCTGACCGGGACAGTAGCCAGCCGACGACCGCTCTCGGACCCTCAGCTGTCCTTCAGCCCCTGATGGTGGACGACAGCAATGCAGCGCAAGCGGAAGTTCAAGCAGGTCTCTTTGCATGCTGCGGATCACCCGCGGCTTCCGCTCACCAAACCGAATCCCCGGGCCGGCAGAACCTTCGCCCGCGAGCCGTGGGCCTGGGGGCCCATGTACACCAGCTTTTAGCGACGGTGCTACTTGCGCGCCTCGAGCACCAAGTTGAAAGGCGTCTCGGTCGCGCGGCGGAAGCGGGAGAAGCCCGCCTCAGCGAAAACATGCCTCAGCCGGCGTTCGCCAGCCTGCGCGCCCAGCCCCAGCTTGACCTCCTGTGACAGTGAGTTGGGCGTGCAGATGCAAGTCGACGCCGCGTAGAATAGCCGGCCCACAGGATTGAGGTTCTCGTCGAGATCGTCGTTTGCAAAGGGCTCGACCAGCAGCACTGTGCCTCCCGGCTTCAACGCCTCGTGCGCGCGCTGGGCTGCCCCGACGGGGTCGCCCATGTCGTGCAGGCAGTCGAAGAAGCACACCAGATCGAAATCGCTGCCCGGGAAATTGCGTGCAGTCGCTTGGGTGAACTCCACCCGGTCGCCAACGGCGGCTTCCGCCGCGCGCTGGCGCGCCTGCTCGATCGAGCGATCGTGAAAGTCGAATCCGTGGAACGTCGACTTCGGATATGCCTTCGCCATGATCAAGGTCGACGCACCATGACCGCAGCCGATGTCGGCGACTTTGGCGCCCTGTTCGAGCCGGGGCACCACGCCGTCAAGCGCCGGCAGCCATTCGCTGACCAGGTGGGCGCGATAGCCGGGCCGGAAGAAGCGCTCGGTGCCGGAGAAGAGGCAGGGATGGTGATCGGCCCACGACAGCGCGCCGTCACCACGCATCGCGGTGACCATCTTGTCCTTGTCGAAGTACATGCTGGCAAGCACGACTGCTCCGCCGGCCACGTAGACCGGCGAGTCCTCTTGCGCCAGCGCCATGGCCTGCTCTTCGGGCAGGCTGAACCGGCCCTGATCGTGTTCGACGTAGCCGCTCGCCGCTTGGCCGCTGAGCCACTCACGAACGAGCCGGGCGTTGCAGCTGGTGCGCTCGGCTAGTTGCTCTGGCGTAACCGGGTTTCCGTCGGCCATCGCCCGGTACAACCCCAGTTCCTCACCAAGGATCACATTGGCCATGATGGCCGCGCCACCCATGTCGATGACGAGCTTGCCCATGAACTCGTTAAGTTTCGCTTCGTCCATTAGATCGTCCCCTCCGCGGACTCAATGACACGATCGGTGCCGGTAGCCCGCGACTCGGCCGACGAATGCACCACCCGGTGCGCGTAGGATTTTCATACCGCCAAGTTGAACGGTCAACGTGGCGTCGGTGTCACCCTTGGGCCGACCTGCACAGTTTGAACCGCCCCGGTATTTCAGGAGGCTCCAATCTTTGAGAGGATGGAGCCATGAAGAAGTCGACGAGGTTTTCGCCGGAAGTCCGGGAGCGCGCCGTACGGATGGTCGTGGAGGTCACGGGTCAGCACGATTCGGAGTGGGCGGCGATCGTGTCGATCGCGGCCAAGATTGGTTGCACAGCCGAGACGCTGCGCGGGTGGGTTCGCCAGCATGAGCGCGACAGTGGCCAGCGCGAGGGCCGACCACGGCTGACCAGAAGCGGGTCAAGGAACTCGAACGCGAAGTGCGCGAACTGCGCAAGGCCAACGAGATCTTGAAGCTGGCGAGCGCGTTTTCGCGCAGGCGGAGCTCGACCGCCGGTTCAAGTCATGAGGGAGTTCATCGACGAGCATCGTGACGTTCACGGGGTCGAGCCGATCTGCAAGGTGCTGCAGATCGCCCCGTCGGGATATCGACGCCACGCGGCCCAACG
>JBBQAH010000373.1:0-1536 GCA_038316145.1 Burkholderiales bacterium | reverse complement strand
GTTTCGTTATCGTTCGTTTCGTCATTTTGTAAAAGCTCTTTCTCTCGTTTCGTTACGATTTTCATGACGATTTGCGTTCTTTAGTATCCATGATGTCCTATTATTCAGAAAGAAACGCGGCACGAAATGGACAGTCACGCGACTGTCCACTTAACGGAGGTCGGACTGTATTTATATATTCAAGGCCCGTTTAGAGTTGGACTCTATAACCAAAAAAAGGCCCGTTCGTAGAAATCAAAACTACTGTCTCTCCAGTGCAGGACGTAGACTACGGAGATTGAATTGTAGCATTTCGTCACAAATGCTGCCCCATGGAACGAAGACCTCTGCACTTTGCTCGTTCTCGGCATGGTCGTAAGGTACCGGCAGTGTGTACTGGTACAATAAGAGTATAAGACAGAGTCGGTGACAGTCCCGCTGACCCCTGGCAATGCACTGAAATGGCCCGGGTGTTTTATTAGATCGGTCAAATCTGGCGGAATTAGAGGTCGACATCCAGAGAGCATTCCACCGGCACGGACCCGGCCGGTCCTGCCCCCGTTTCGGGACTCGATGCCAACATTTTTCGAGTAAACAGTTTAGTGTACATTTTTTAAGTTCCTCCCACCCGAAAGACGCCTGTCCCGGGTCGTGATCGTTGGCACGCTTCCACGGCGCTGTTCGAATTTTAGAGATGCTAATCCGATGAACATTCAAAACAAGCGTGAAAATTAATCGGCGCACCTGGGAAGGCATCCTTTTAAATGCATTGTGTTACGCGTTCTTCGGGTTTAAAAAAAACTATCAAGTACAATTACAAAATTGTTCGCGATTACAATTGTTTTTATCCATACTCTGAGAAACTATACAACGTAATTATACAAAATTGTTAGCAGTAGGCGATAAAATCACTGGGACTGAGATTTCTGTATTTTCTCCTCTTCCGGCTATAGGATGCAAATGTCGGCCAGTGAATCAACAAAAAATTATTAGCCTGCAGTACTTTACAAAGAAATAATTCCAACCAGCATAATTGTGAGTCTTAATAAAAATTGAGAATATACTCTGTAGAGTTACACAAATTGCATTAATTTACGAATTGGACAAAATAGTAAAGAAAGGTGCACTGTATCTTCCAACAGCAGTAATGTTACTGTACCACGACAACTCCCGAAGTTCGCCCACCCAGTATGTAGAGGGCACTTTTCATGGTTGTTCTCAGGCTACTGTCCATTTTACACTGGCCCGCGATGAATGGGCTTTACGAATTTGCTCACTCGATCGAATGGGCTTCGCACTGTGGTACCGCACGGGTTCGACTCCCAGGTGGGATTTTTTTTCGTTTTTTTTTCAGATTTCGGCAACGGCCATTCGATGCAAAATATTTTTCTAAGTATTATATCTCCATTCAAAAACTCGATAGCATCTCTAAAATTCGAACAGCGCCGTGGAAGCGTGCCAACGATCACGACCCGGGACAGGCGTCTTTCGGGTGGGAGGAACTTAAAAAATGTACACTAAACTGTTTACTCGAAAAATGTTGGCATCGAGTCCCGA
>JBBQAH010000434.1:0-3340 GCA_038316145.1 Burkholderiales bacterium | reverse complement strand
AATGTGGACAAAGTGGTGGGTGATGTTCTGCGAGTACGCCTCGAACTTGCTGGAATTGGCCCGGAAATCGATGGGCGCATTCTGGTAGTGCCACGTGACCGCTGGGAGGGGATCGCCAAAGACGGCGCACTCGATGCTGATATTCCGGCCCGGGAGAATGTCAAAGGCCTCGATGGAGAGGATTTCCGGCGCGCAGACCAGCCGGTCCATCGGAACGGCATGCCACGTGGCGCCGTGGTATTCCGCCGGGCTCGCACATGTGGGACGGAATCCCGAGCCGACTTGACGCTGGCGCATCCACAGACTGATATCCCTGGTATAAATAAAACGTTATGATTAATTGTTATATATTCGTGATCTTCCACAGCGTTAATTTGATTTGAATTACAAGGATTGGCACCCAATTCCGGACAGCGTGTTTTGACTCCCAATTCCGGACATTTTTTATGCCTGCCTCTTCATTTCTGATCTGATTCAGCCCACACTGGCCTTAATCGAACGGGAATAATTACATACATATTCAGAAATCAAGAAAGGTATAATTTTTGAAGTTAAAATATCCGAAAACGCGAAAAAGTAAATCTCAAATATCCGCCCCCCGTTTATTTTTGTTTTTTGAGACGAACAATTTCATCATTTTCAAGTTGAAAAGTCGAACTTTGTGGGATCCTGCTATTTCTTCAAATTCTTATCGTTCCATTTATCTCAGTTTGGGTTGAATCAGTTGAGAAGTGAAACAGTTATTCATGTCCGGAATTGGGAGTCAAAACACGATGTCCGGAATTGGGTGTCCTTGTACAGAAAAGTACCAAGAAAAGTCGAAAATCCAAATGTAAAACAGTAATGCAAAATGGTCGATTGATTTACTGATTGATTGCTCGATTGATTAATTGATTGATTAATTAAGCAATTAATTGATTGATTGATTGATTACCAGGTACTAAAATCAAACAATCAACTAGAAGGCGTGCTTTTTTGTTTCACACTTGCAGGACTGTTTCATATAGGGAGCATTCGTACTTGGTACGTGGAAGTTTTGCCCGATTAATACTGAGTTTGTCAACCTACCGTACACGACAGTCGCAGTTCCATGGATTATTATGAAGATCGAGTTGTTGCAGGGATTTCAAGGCGATCAATGTCGGCACCGTCAGCCGGCGCAGTTGGTTACCATTAAGCTGGAGCGATCGGAGCTGCGCTAATCCCCGAAAGCCCTCCTCGTCAATGTGATTAATTTGCGCGGCGCTCACGTCTAATGTCTCCAGCTGTTTAAGCGCCACGAAAGCGTCCCGTGGAATGGTTTGGAGGTGGTTGGCACGGAGCGAGAGCGCTCGGAGGTTATGGATGTCCCCGGTGAAGATGCCGCCGGGGAAGCCGGCCAGGTTGTTGCCGTCGAGGTTGAGCTCGCGCAGGTTTGACATGCCGGCGAAGGCGGACGTGTCAATGTGCTCCACCTCGCAGTGGGACAGGTCCAGTTTGATCAGGTGCGCCAGATTGTGCCGGAGAAAGGTGGAATTCGCCACGCGGCGAATGCTATTGCCGCTGAGGTCCAGCACGAGCACGTTGGCGGGGATATTGTCGGGGATGGAGGTGAGGTTGAGGTTGCTGCAGTCCGCGGTCGGCATTCCGTTTTGCCATTGGCACTTGCAGGCTTGTGGGCAGTTGTTGAAGGCGAGAGTTGTGGTACCGGCGCAGAGGAGCACGCAAAAATAACAGATGAGAGCCGGGAAATTCGTCATGATTTCAAATCTGAAAACACAAACAAATTGAACAAACTGTTGGATAATTTTATGCAAAAAAAATGAAGCACCAGGTATATTTTATTAGCGGAACCCACAGGAATCGTAATGGATAATGGAGTCAACGATCATAGAGGCAGTACGGTAGTGTCAGATTTTGGGAGCTTTTGCCCGGGAGTAGAAAATAGGTCGACTGATGTTTTGTACATGAAAAATTTCTTTGCTCTTGCATAAAGTTCTTTTATGTCTGTTGTGTGTGTGTGAATTACGGCGTCTTTGAGCAGGTTGGACTACAGCCACTATGGATCCTGTAAGGAAAAGGAACCGGGCCGGCATAATACAGGCAGCCCCTGTAGCTTCACATACAGTATCTGTTGTACGAGGGTAAAAATGAAAGCCGGGACACCGTCAAAAAGTAATGAAAGTCGGGACACAAGCAAACTTTTTTTCCAAACAATTATGTCTTTGATATCATTTAATCGGGCTTAAATTCCTTTAAAAACCCCGATAATCAAAACCGAGCCAAGTTTCAAATCTGAATTTAGAAAAAGAAAAAACGGTCTGAAAAAAAAGTAAAGCGGAATGCCTTCCGTGTTTTATTTTTCTAAATTCAGATTTTATTCTTTGTTCGATTTTCACAGCTGGTCTTTTTAAAGGAATTTAAGCCCGATTTAATGATACCAAAGACAGAATTGTTTAGAAAAAAGTTTGCTTGTGTCCCGACTTTCATTACTTTTTGACGGTGTCCCGGCTTTTATTTTTACCCTCGTAGTAAACTAGTAGGTTACTATGTTGTGTATCTTCTTCCAAACCCTCATCAAATATTTACGCAATTGGGACCCGCTGAAGATGACGTTTCTGACATAATGAGAACGTTTATCGGGCGTGAATGGGAGTCAAATTGAAAGGCTTACTTTTTTATCATGTCACTCATGCTCGGGAACAGTATATACCGACTCTGCCTTATGTGGACTGTGAAATTCGATCGATTTTCCTCCAGAGTGTTATTTTGGATTTTATTTTATACACGGGAACGCTAGAAATTGCTACATTATTTTATTACTTAATGTGATATCCGGTAATTTGCAACTATAATATGTAATGTAACAATAACATATAAGTAATGCGCCGTAATACTGTTTAAGCTGTATTACTGGATGTTACGTTTATATATTCTATGATATTTAACAATACCGGTATCAAATCGATTTTTTATCTAGTATTAGTAGATGTTTAGTTTATACAAAATCGTTTTATTTTAGCGAAATGTTCCAGCAACGGACTGACAAAATAAAAAATAAATTGACTTACAAACAGCACTGCAATCAGCGATCTCTGACAAGGCAAATGCCGAAATAACATTAGAAGCCGAGGGGGGAAAACTCCACAATCCCTACAATCGCATTTCCGGGACGTTTGCAATGATCGACCTGAATTTTTATTCCGATAGGTGTAAAAAACGCTGGACGACGGCGGCGGCGCTCACGGTTGTCGATAAAATGATTTCCAAGTGATTAAGCGGGGAATGTGTGTGCACTGAGGGATTCTTCTGATGATAATGAAAACCTGAGCTTTTACGGGGGGGGGGGGGGGGGGGGGGG
>JBBQAH010000497.1:0-2340 GCA_038316145.1 Burkholderiales bacterium | reverse complement strand
GGGCCGACACGAACGTCAACGCTGCCGACTTCTGCGCGATGGTGGCGAGCCCGGGCTTCGCGCAGAAAGCCTGCGAGTGATCTAGAGGGTCAGGGGCGGCGCGAGGGGGCGGGCAGGGCGGCGCCGCTGCGAACCGTATCGACGATCGCCTGCGAGAAGGCCTTGTCTGCCTTCTCGCACGCCTTCTTGTTCGCGCTGGTCGCGGTCGCCGAGATCACGCAGGCCCTGCCGAGCGCAGCGTGCGTGGCCTTCACCTTCGGGGCCTCGAGCAGCGCGTGCCGCGTGGGCTCCTCGAGGCGATTGAAGGCGAGCTCTGCCGGCTTCGGCGCGGGCGGGCGCTTCGTCGTGAGCTCGCCGTCCATGATGGAGACGCAGGTGCCGTCCCAGCGGAGGACGTCGTAGCTGTTCTGCGCGCCGGTCATGACGATCCCGCCCATGGCCGCGGCGCCGTTCTTCGCGAGGACGATGTCCTCCTCGACGAAGGCGAGCTTCGCGCGATGCGTGCGTCCGCCCGAGGCGTTCCAGGCCTCGACGTCGCCCGCGAGGTACACGCGGGTGAAGGGCGTGCCCTTGCCGAACAGGCCGAGCGCGACCTCGGGGTAGACGCCGCTGCAAAGCTTCTTGGCGTAGGCACGGTTGGGCATGCAGGGCCTCGCGTCCTTGACGGAGCCCTCGGCCGCGCAGGAGGAGGGGATGGGCGCCGGCTCGTCGGACTTCGCCTCGGTGCTCTGCTCGGCGGCGCCGTTGATCTTGGTGGCGAGGGTGGTCGAGCGGCCGGTGGCGGGCGTCATGTCGGAGGTCACGACGGGCTTCGTCTCGGCGATGAGCGCGGGCGCAGCGACGGGTCGTCCTGCGCAGGCAGCGGCCGAGAGAGCGAGAACCGAGGCGAGGACCACCGAGAGCTTCATGACCAATCCCTTCGAACGGATGCGACTCAAACCTTCATCAGGCGCGCCTGTCCTACCCTAGCTCACACTACCGTCAAGGCGGAATGCGCCGGCCTGGCTGTAACTCCTCGGAACCATGGAAGAGCTGCATCCCGAAACGAGCTCCAACATGGAGTCTTCGCAGGGTTTTTCGACGTGGCGGCGACGAGCTACTACGATCGGGACCATGGCGGCGCGCTCGATCGGCTCAGGAACCATCTCCTTCGGCCTCGTCTCGATTCCCATCAAGCTCTACACGGCTGTTTCGCCGAAATCGGTAGGGTTCAACATGCTCCACAAGACCTGCGGAGGGCGGCTGAAGCAGCAGCTCCTCTGCCCGGTCGACAACGTGGTGGTGGAGCGTTCGGACACGATCCGCGGGTTCGAGTACGCGCGCGACCAGTACGTGAAGTTCACGGACGAGGAGCTGAAGGCCATGGAGGCCGCGCGCACCGACTCCCTCGAGCTGCTCGAGTTCGTGCCGGCGAACACCGTCGACTTCCTGCAGATCGAAAAAACGTACTTCCTCGGCCCGGACAAGGGCGGCGATCGCGCTTATCGCTTGCTCTCCGAGGCGCTCGAGAAGGCCGACCGGCTCGCGGTCGGACGCTTCGCCCAGCGCGGCAAGGACAACCTCGTGCTCGTGCGCCCCTACAAGAAGGGGCTGATCCTGCACGAGTGCTACTACGCCGACGAGGTCCGTGACTTCGCCGACATCGACACGGGCGGCGCGTTCGACTTCAAGCCCATCGAGCTGGAGCTCGCGAACAAGCTGATCGAGCAGCTCGACCAGGAGAAGTTCGAGCCTTCGCGCTTCCGCGACACCTGGGCCGACAAGGTCAAGGAGGCGGTCGAGAAGAAGATCGCCGGCGAGGACGTGCAAGCGGCCCCCGAGGCACCGAAGGCGCAGATCATCGATCTCCTCGAGGCGCTGAAGCGCAGCGTCGCGCAGGTCGACACGAAGCAGGTCTCGAACGACGACACCGCGCCTCCCTCCGCGAAGGGCGGCCCGAAGAAGGCCGAGCCGCGCGAGAAGCCCGAGAAGGCCGACAAGAAGAAGAGCAAGGCCGGCTAGTGATGGCGCGGCCGGAAGAGCCCCTCGACGAGCCGGAGATCGCGCGCGTCGCGCGCGAGCGCACGCTGGCCGCGGGCTACCGCGAAGCGGCGCGCCGCGCGCTGGACTTCGCGCGCCGCTACCGGGCCGAAGAGGGCGCCGCGGGAGGCGTGCGCGAGCGAGAGTGCATCGCGCAGGCGCAGGTGTGGCGGCGGGTCGTGAGAGACCTCCATGCGGGGCTGGCGGTGCCGGCGGTGCCGCTGGGGCCTGGGGTGACGCGGGCGCGGGGAGCGAGCGAGCCGGAGTCGGGGCGGAAGACGGGCTGAGTCGAGAGAACCGGGACGGGGGACCGGGGACGGG
>JBBQAH010000064.1:0-15561 GCA_038316145.1 Burkholderiales bacterium | reverse complement strand
CTGGCCCTCGTAGCCGTGCGGCAGCATCAGCGTGATGCCGTTGGCCCGGCCCCACTTGACCTCGCCCGAGGCGATGAACTGGTCGATCACCACCTGCGCGCCGTTGACGAAGTCGCCAAACTGGCCTTCCCAGATCGTCAGCGTGTTCGGCTCGGCACTGGCGTAGCCGTACTCGAAGCCGAGCACGGCTTCTTCGGACAGGATCGAGTCGATCACGACAAACGGCGCCTGGCCCTCGGTGATGTGCTGCAACGGGGTGTAGGTGCCGACGTCCCACTTTTCGCGGTTCTGGTCGTGCAGCACCGCGTGGCGGTGCACAAAAGTGCCCCGGCCGCAGTCCTCGCCCGACAAGCGCACCGCATAGCCGCTGGCCACCAGCGACGCATAGGCCAAGGTCTCGCCCATGCCCCAATCGACGTTGATCTCGCCCCGGCCCATCGCCGCGCGGTCGGCCAGCACCTTTTCGACCAGCGGGTGCACCTTGAAGTTGGCAGGCACGGTGGTGACCCGCTCGGCCAGGCGCTTGATCTCGGCCAGCGGCAGCGCGGTATCGGCCGCGTCGGTCCACTTCTTGCCCAGGAACGGCGCCCAATCGACCGCGTACTTGCTCTTGAAGTTGGTCAGCACCGGGTCCATGGTGTGACGGCCTTCGTCGAACGCAGCCCGCAACTGCTTGACCATCGCCTCCGGGCCGCCCTCGGGCAGCACGTTTTGCGCCACCAGTTTTTCGCCGTACAGCTTGCGGGTGCCGGGGTGCTTGGCGATCACCTTGTACATCAGCGGCTGGGTCAGCGCGGGGGTGTCCTGCTCGTTGTGGCCCAGTTTGCGGAAGCAGATGATGTCGACCACCACATCCTTCTTGAACTGCTGGCGGTAGTCGAGCGCAAGCTGGGTGCAGTACACCACCGCTTCCGGGTCGTCGCCGTTGACGTGCAGCACCGGGGCCTCGATCATCTTGACGACGTCGGTGCAGTACAGCGTCGAGCGTGAATCCCGCGGGTCGCTGGTGGTGAAGCCGATCTGGTTGTTGATCACCAGATGCAGCGTGCCGCCGGTGAAGTAACCCCGCGTCTGTGCCAGCGCCAGCGTCTCCATCACCACACCCTGGCCGGCAAAGGCTGCATCACCGTGCACCAGCACCGGCAGCACTTGCGCGCCGGTCAGGTCGCCGCGGCGGTCCATGCGGGCCTTGACCGAGCCCTCGACCACCGGGTTGACGATCTCCAGGTGCGACGGGTTGAAGGCCAGGCTCAAGTGCAGCGGGCCACCGGGGGTGGTGATGTCGCTGGAAAAACCCTGGTGGTATTTGACGTCACCGGAGGGCAGGTTCTCGGGCGCGGTGTGGTCGAACTCGGCGAACAAGTCCTTGGGCATCTTGCCCAGGGTGTTGACCAGCACATTCAGCCGGCCGCGGTGGGCCATGCCGATGACCATCTCCTGCACGCCGTGGCTGCCGGCGCGCTGCACCACCTCGTCCATCGAGGCGATGAAGCTCTCGCTGCCTTCGAGCGAAAACCGCTTTTGGCCGACGTATTTGGTGTGCAGGTAGCGCTCGAGACCCTCGGCGGCGGTGAGGCGGTCGAGGATGTGCTTTTTCTGGTCGATCGAGAAGCTGGGTTTGCTGCGCGATGACTCCAGCCGCTCTTGCCACCAGCGCTTCTCGGTCGGGTCGGTGCAGTGCATGTACTCGGCGCCCACGGAGCCGCAGTAGGTCTCGCGCAGCGCCTGCATGATTTCGCGCAGCGTCATGTTCTCGGACTTGCCGAAATACGTGTTGGCCGCGCTGAAGGTGATGTCCATGTCCGACTCGGACAGGTCGTAGAACGCCGGCTCCAGCTCGGGGATCTTGGGGCGCTCGGTGCGCTTGAGCGGGTCCAGATCGGCCCAGCGCGAGCCCAAAAAGCGGTAAGCGGCAATCAGCGACTGCACATGCACCTGTTTGCGCGCCACGGCCAAGTCGGCCGAACTTGCCCTCAAGGCAAACGCATTGGCCTTGGCACGCTGCGCAAACGATTCGACGACCGGCGCATGGGCCACGTCGCGCGATTCCGAGCCGTCACCGGCCGGCACGTTTTGCAGGTTGTCGAAGTAGGTGCGCCAGGTATCGGGCACGCTGCCGGGGTTGTCGAGGTAAGCCTCGTAAAGCTCTTCGACATAAGGGGCATTGCCCCCGAACAGGTACGAATTAGACCTGTAGTGCTGCATCATCGCTCGCTCACCTTTTACCCCGGTATCCAGGGCTTCGATGGGTTGGAAACCTTCCGCGGCCCGGCTCGACCGGTTGGCGGATTGCGACCCGCCTTGCTGTTTGTCTCGATCAGCACAAGGCTGACCAGCAAGGGGCACGAAAGGGACTCTTTTACTGCTTGGCGGGCACTGTAGCACCCTTGTTTTGCACCCGCGCCCAGGATTAGACAACGTCCAGGCTTTTGTTTTGCTGACAAACGGCGCGCGTTTGCCGCCAGACTCGGTGCAACATGAGGCCCACGGTGATCCACCTTCACCCGCAAGCGCCGGCCAAGCCGGCTGCGGGCAAACCCTGCAACGGCTGCGGCGTGTGCTGCACGGTTGCGCCCTGCCCGCTTGGGGTGCTGGTCAGCGGCCGGCGCCACGGCGCCTGCGCCGCGCTGCGCTGGCAGGCCGATGCCCAACGTTACGACTGCGCGGTGGTGGCGGACCCGCTGGCAGTGTGGCCCCGGCTGCCGCTGGCCTTGCGCGCGCCGCTGATGCACTTGGCCCGGCGCTGGATTGCTGCAGGGCTGGGCTGTGACAGCGACCTGGAGGCAGAAGTGGCTGCACCTGTGCCCAGGCCGGGCTGATTGCCGGCGGCGGGCAAGCGCTCATCGGGATCATCCCCTGGGCTGGACCACCGGTTGCCTTTAGCATGCCGCTTTTGCATCCACCGGAGTTGTTTCCATGATCCTGAAAGCCGCATTCACCGCCGCTGCGTTGCTCGCCGGCCTTGCCATGGCGCCAGCCCAGGCTGCCACCCTGCGCTGGGCTGCCCAGAACGACATCCTGACACTGGACCCGCATGCCCAGAACCATGCCACCACCAACGCGATCCTGATGCACTCGTACGAAGGCCTGACCCGCTATTCGGCGACCTACACGGTTGAGCCCGCTCTGGCGACAAAATGGACCTACATCACACCGACCCAGGTGCGGTTCGAGCTGCGCAAGGGCGTGAAATTTCACGACGGCGCGCCATTTACCGCCGATGACGTGGTCTTCACCTTCGGCCGCATCAAGCAGCCGCAAGGCACGATGCAGATCTACGTCACCGGCATCAACGAGATCAAGAAGATCGACGACTACACGGTCGATCTGATCCTGTCGGCGCCACAACCCATCCTGCTGCGCAACATCATCGACTTCCGCATGATGAGCAAGGGCTGGGCCGAGAAGAACAAGACCACCGACACCCAGAACTACAAGGCCAAGGAAGAAAACTACGCCGCACGCAACGTCAACGGCACCGGGCCTTACCAGATCACCGGCTGGGTGCCCGACCAGCGCGTGACGATGAAGGTCAATCCGGCCTGGTGGGACAAGACCACCAGCAACGTGACCGAGGTGGTCTACACCCCGATCAAGAGCGACCCGACCCGGGTCGCCGCGCTGCTGGCCGGTGACGTCGACATGCTCACCGACCTGCCGACCCAGGACGTGGCCAAGCTGCGCCAGGACACAAAAATCAAGATCGTGGACGGCCCCGAGGTGCGGACCATCTTCATCGCGCTCGACCAGGGCAGCGACGAGCTGAAGTACTCGGACGTCAAGGGAAAAAACCCGTTCAAGGACAAGCGTGTGCGCGAAGCGCTGAGCCTGGCGGTGGACCGCGAGGCGATCAAGCGCAACATCATGCGCGGCCTGGCCATCCCGGCCGCGATCATGGTGGCACCGGGCGTGAACGGCAATACGCCGGACATCGATGTCGCGGCCAAACCCGACCCCGAGCGCGCCAAGAAATTGCTGGCCGAGGCGGGCTACCCGAACGGCTTCGAGTTTCAGCTCAACTGCCCGAACAACCGCTACGTCAACGACGAAGAGATTTGCCAGGCGCTGCTGTCGATGTGGGCCAAGGTCGGCATCCGCAACAAGCTGGTGGCCGAGCCGATGGCCCAGCACAGCCTGAAGTTCCAGAACTTCGACGCGTCGGCCTACATGCTGGGCTGGGGTGTGGCCACTTACGATGCGCAGTACACGCTGCAGTCGCTGATCCGCACCAAGACCAGCGGCGCCGATGGCAATTTCAACTTCAACAAGATCAGCGATGCCAAGCTCGACGCGCTGATCGATGCGATGAAGACCGAGACCGACGTCGCCAAGCGCAACGGGATGATCAAGGACGCGCTGGTGCGCACCCGCGACGAGTACCTGCTGCTGCCGCTGCACCACCAGATGCGGCCCTGGGCGATGAAGGCCGGTGTCAGCACGGTGCACCGCTCGGATGACCGGCCGGAGGCGCGCTTTACCTCGGTGAAGTGAGCAAAAGCTGCCGCCGGTCAGCGCGACCGACGGCGGGTGCGGCAGCAAATAAAGGCCCTTCGGGGCCTTTTTTCTTGGCGAGCAGACGCTGCTCTGCCGCGCTGCCGATCAGATCAGGTGGCGATCACGCTGCCGCGGTGCCGGCCTCCAGGTAATCGCAAGCCACCTGCGCCAGTGCCCGCACGCCGGTGACCAGGGCACGCTCATCGATAAAAAATAGCGGCGAATGGTTGGGCGCCGCGCTGGCCGCCGCGCTGGCGTCGGTCGCAACACCCAGGAAAAAGAACAGACCCGGCGAAACCCGCTGGAAAAACGAAAAATCCTCCGAGCCCATTACCTTGGGCACCAGTTGCACCTGATCAGCGCCCGCCACCCGCTGCAGGCTGGGCAGCATCGCCGCCGTCAAGGCCGGGTCGTTGACGGTGACGGGGTAGTTTTTGCGGATACAGACGGTGCAGCCGGCGCGTGAGCCCCGGCTGATGGCCTCGGCCAGGTAGGTGACACGCTCATGGATGTCGTCGCGCATGCCCTCGTCGAAGGTGCGGATGGTGCCGCGCATCTCGACCGAGTCCGGGATGATGTTTTCGCGCAGGCCGCCCTTGATCATGCCGATGGTGAGCACCGCCGGCTCCTGCGTCAGGTCGGTCTGGCGGCTGACCACCGTCTGCAGCCCCAGGATGACTTGAGCCGAGGTGACGATAGGGTCCACCCCCAGCCAGGGCATTGCGCCGTGGGTCTGGCGGCCGTGGATGGTGATCTTGAGGTTGTCGGCGCTGGCCATCGCCGGTCCGGGCCGGTAGCCGATCACGCCCACCGGCAAACGCGAGGTGACATGCAGACCAAACACCGCCGCCGGCCGCGGGTTGTCCATCGCACCCTGCTCGACCATCAGCTTGGCGCCGCCCTCCTCGCCCTCGGGCGGCAGTTCTTCGGCCGGCTGGAACAGGAACTTGATGCTGCCGCACAGGCCGGACCGCAAGCCGGCCAACACCTCGGCCACACCCATCAGAATGGCGACATGGGCATCATGGCCGCAGGCGTGCATCACGCCCACGGTCTCGCCGTTCCAGACGGTGCGCACCTTGGAAGCAAACGGCAGGTCCAGCTCCTCGGCCACCGGCAGCGCGTCCATGTCGGCGCGCAAGGCCACCACCGGACCGGGCAAGCCGCCGACCAGCAGCCCGACCACGCCAGTGTGGGCGACGCCGGTTTGCACGGTGTCGAAGCCCATGGCCTTCAAATGCTCGGCGACGATGCCGGCGGTGCGGAATTCGCGGTTGCCCAGCTCGGGGTTGGCATGGAAGTCGCGGCGCCAGGCGATGACCCTGGCTTCGGCGGCACGGGCTGCCAGGTCGATCTGGGAGGCCAGGCGACTGGCGGCGACAGGTTTCAGATCCCTCAAATCGGTCATGCGGGCTTCTGGTGGGTGTGTGGCGGGTGTGGGCGGGTGTGTGGCGGGTGTGTGGCGGGTGTGTGGCGGCCGGCCACTTCAGAGGCTGCTGCGCACCGTCCGGCCGCCCTGCATCAGCAGCCGGATGCCGGTCTCGGGCGCGGTGAGCATGGCCAGCCCCACGGTTGGATCGCCCTCGACCACCAACAAGTCGGCCCAGGCGCCCGGCACCAATTGGCCGATGTCACCTTCAGCCCGCATCAATCGCGCGGCAACGAGGGTGGCGCTTTGCAGCGCCTGCACCGGCGACATGGCTTGCAGCCGCAGGTCGAACTCGCCCGATTGCCGGTCATGCATGTGGCCCAGCAGGTCGGTGCCAAAAACCACGGGCACGCCCGCGTCCAGTGCGATGCGCACCGCCTCGATGCCGCGGCTTTGCACGGTGGCGAGCTTGTCCAGCATCGCCGCCGACCAGCCCAGCCGCGCGCCTTCGTCGGCCAGCGCGGCGTAGGTCGACAGCGTGGGCACCAGGTAAGCGCCGCAACGCTTCATCTCGCGGGCGGTCGCCACGTCGATCAGGTTGCCGTGCTCGATCGAGCGAACACCCGCCTGCACCGCCCGGGTGACGGCGCGGGGTGAATAGGCGTGGGCCATCGCATACAGGTTGGCGGCCTCGGCCTCCTCGCAAGCGGCGCGCAGCTCGTCGATGGAAAACTGGGTGCCTTCGAGCGGGTCGGTCGGGCTGGAGATGCCGCCGCCGGCCATGATCTTGATCTGGTTGGCGCCGTTGCGCACCTGCTCACGCACCGCACGACGCACCTCGCCCACGCCGTCGGCGATGGCGCCGATCAGGCCCAGGCCGGCGCAGGCGCAGAACATCTCGCGGGTGCGCACGCCCTTGGGCCGCATGTCGGCATGGCCGCCGGTCTGGCTGACCGGGAAGCCGGCGATGTAGAGGCGCGGGCCCTCAAACAGGCCGCGCATTTGCGCTTCTTGCAGGCCGAAGTCGGCACCCGCCGCGTCGCGCACCGTCGTGAAGCCCCGGTTGAGCATGCCGCGCATGATCGCGCTGGCCTGGGCTGTCACCAGCGACGGTGGTTGCAGGCCCAGCGCCGTCAGGTCGTGTGACCCCGCCACCACATGCACATGGGCATCGATCAGGCCCGGCAACACCACCCGGCCACCGGCGTCGATGACTTGGGCATCGTCCACCTGGATCGCCTCTGCCGAGATGGCGGCGATGCGCGCGCCTTCGATGATGATCTGCGACAGCGGACCGATCAGGCCGCTTGCACTGTCGAACGGCCGCGCATTGCGCAGCACCTGGCGTTGCGGGGCGCGCATGGTGGCGCTTGTGATCAGGCCATCGCCACGCCGTCTTCGACCAGGCCCAGCCGTCTACGCGCCGCAGCCAACTCCGCCTTGAGCTTGGCGACAAAGTCGGCCGTCTTCATCACTTTGCCTACCGCGCCGATGCCCTGGCCACAGCCCCAGATGTCCTTCCAGGCCTTCTTGGCGTCCCCGCCAAAGTTCATCTTGCTGGCGTCGCTCTCGGGCAGGTTCGATGGGTCGAGCCCGGCGTTGCGGATCGACGGCGCCAGGTAATTGCCATGTACACCCGTGAACAGGTTGCTGTAGATGATGTCGTCGGAGTTGGCATCGACGATGGCCTGCTTGTGCGGGTCGGTGGCGCGCGCCTCGTCGGTAGCGATGAAGGCCGAGCCGATGTAGGCAAAGTCAGCCCCCATCGCCAGCGCGGCCAGCACCGCGTCGCCGGAGGCGATGCTGCCCGAGAGCGCCAGCGGGCCGTCGAACCACTGGCGGATCTCCTGCACCAGCGCAAACGGGCTCTTGGTGCCGGCGTGCCCTCCCGCACCCGCAGCCACCGCGATCAGGCCGTCGGCGCCTTTTTCGATCGCCTTGTGGGCGTGCTTGTTGTTGATGATGTCGTGCAGCACCACGCCGCCCCAGCCGTGCACCGCATCGTTGACGTCGGTGCGTGCGCCCAGGCTGGTGATGATGATCGGCACGTGGTACTTGGCGCACATGGCCATGTCGTGGTCCAGCCGGTCGCTGCTTTTGTGCACGATCTGGTTGATCGCATACGGCGCGGCTTTCTGCTCGGGGTGGGCCTGGTCCCAGGCGGCCAGGGTTTCGGTGATCTCGGCCAGCCAGTCGTCGAGCTGGGCGGCAGGGCGGGCGTTGAGCGCAGGCATCGAGCCCACCACACCGGCCTTGCACTGCTCGATCACGAGCTTGGGGTTGCTGATGATGAACAGCGGCGCGGCAATGATGGGCAGCGGCAGGTTCGACAAGGCGGCGGGCAAGGGCACGGGCAACTCCGGATCAGATTTACAAAAACACCGGCCAGTGTGCAAGCACGCACCGGCCGGTCACTATCACGCGGGGGACAGGCCTCGGCAGCGCTGGCTGCCGCGGCCTGTAGAAAAGCGCAAAACGGCGCAGGCGGCGGTCAGAACGCCTCGACCGCCATGTCCACCGTGCCGGCCGCACCCTCGACGATGCTGTCGCGCAGGCCGGGCGCTTTGCTCAGCAAATGGTCACCGTAAAAGCGCGCGGTGTTGATCTTGGCACGCATGAAGTCGGCCTCTTCGCCCAGCGCCAGCTTGTCCTCGGCCACCATCAGCGCCCGCGCCATCTGCCAGCCGGCGATCAGGTTGCCGGCCAGCATCAGGTAAGGCACGCTGCCGGCAAACACCGCGTTCGGGCTGGCGGTACTGCCTTTGGCCATGGCACCCGCGACAAAACCCACCACATCCAGGAAGGCAATGCGGGCGGCCGTCAGGCGTTTGAGCATGGCTTTCGAGGCCTCGCTCGGGCGTGCCGCCAGCTCGCCTTCGGTCGCCTCGATCTGGCCGGCAATGGCGCGGGCGGTGGCGCCGCCGTCGCGGGCAGTCTTGCGGCCGATCAGGTCGTTGGCCTGGATCGCGGTGGTGCCTTCGTAGATCGTCAGGATCTTGGCATCGCGGTAATACTGGGCCGCGCCGGTCTCCTCGATGAAACCCATGCCCCCGTGCACCTGCACGCCCAGGCTGGTCACTTCCAGGCTCATTTCGGTGCAGTAGCCCTTGATCAGCGGCACCATGAACTCGTAGAAGGCCTGGTTTTGCTTGCGCACCGCAGCGTCCGGGTGGGCATGGGCGGCATCCTGTGCCGCGGCGGCCACCAGCGCCATGGCCCGGCAGCCCTCGGTGTAGGCACGCATCGTCATCAGCATGCGCTTGACATCAGGGTGGTGGATGATGGGTGCGGCCGCGTTCATCGATCCATCGACCGGCCGGCTCTGCACCCGGTCACGGGCGTAGCCCACCGCCTTCTGGTAGGCCCGCTCGGCCACCGCGATGCCCTGCACGCCCACGGCATACCGGGCGGCGTTCATCATCACGAACATGTACTCCAGGCCTCGGTTCTCCTGGCCGATGACGTATCCCACGGCGCCGGGTCCGGCGCCGTTTGCACAGACCGCCGCCGTGCCGTCGCCGTACTGCAGCACCGCCGTCGGGCTGGCCTTGATGCCCAGCTTGTGCTCGATGCTGACGCACTGCACGTCGTTGCGTGCCCCCAGGCTGCCGTCGGGGTTGACCATGAACTTCGGCACCACAAACAGCGAAATGCCCTTGACACCCTCGGGCGCACCGGTGACCCGGGCCAGCACCAGATGGACGATGTTCTCGGCCATGTCGTGCTCACCGTAGGTGATATAGATCTTGGTGCCGAACAGCTTGTAGCTGCCGTCGGGCTGGGGCTCGGCACGGCTGCGCACCGCCGCCAGATCCGAGCCGGCCTGCGGCTCGGTCAGGTTCATCGTGCCGGTCCACTGGCCGGCGATCATCTTGGGCAGGTAGGCGGCTTGCAATGTTTCGCTGCCGGCGGTCAGCAGGGCCTCGATCGCGCCGTCGGTCAGCAGCGGGCACAGCGCAAAGCTCAGGTTGGCGCTGTTGAGCATCTCGATGCAGGCGGCATGGATCAGCTTGGGCAGGCCCTGGCCGCCAAAACCCTCAGGATGGTGCAAGCCTTGCCAGCCGCCATCGGCAAACTGGCGGAACGCCGCCTTGAAGCCGGGCGTGGTGGTGACCACGCCGTCCTTGAAGGATGACGGCTGCTGGTCGCCGGTCCAGTTCAGCGGGGCGATGACGTCCTGGTTGAGCTTGGCACATTCATCCAAAACGGCGGCGGCGGTCTCCAAACCGGCCTCTTCAAACCCGGGCAGGCTGGCCACGGACTCGATGCCGGCCAGTTCCTTCATCACGAACAGCATGTCTTTGACAGGGGCGCGGTAGGTCACTTCAGTCTCCAGATGAAACAAGGGCGCCAACGAGGGCGCCCTTGAGGGGGTCAATATGGCATCAGCTGCAAAAAGTCACAGCGCGGTCACAGGGCGGCGACCAGCTCGGGCACGGCGGTGAACAGGTCGGCCTCCAGGCCGTAGTCGGCCACGCTGAAGATCGGCGCCTCGGCGTCCTTGTTGATCGCGACGATGACCTTGCTGTCCTTCATGCCGGCCAGGTGCTGGATCGCACCCGAGATGCCGCAGGCAATGTAGAGCGCGGGCGCGACGATCTTGCCGGTCTGGCCGACCTGCCAGTCGTTGGGCGCGTAGCCGGCGTCCACTGCTGCGCGGCTGGCACCCAGTGCAGCACCCAGCTTGTCGGCCAATGGGGTCAGCACGTCGTTGAACTTCTCGCTGCTGCCCATCGCCCGGCCGCCGGAGACAATGATTTTGGCCGCTGTCAGCTCAGGCCGGTCGTTGCGGGCGATCTCGCTGCCCAGGAACGCACTGCTGCCTGAATCGACTACCGCCGCCAGCGTCTCGACCGCCGCACTGCCACCGGACGCTGCAGCCGCGTCGAAGCCGGTGGTGCGCACCGTGATCACCTTGATGGTGTCGGCGCTCTGCACCGTGGCAATCGCGTTGCCGGCGTAGATCGGGCGCTCGAAGGTGTCGGCGCTGATGACCTTGCTGGCCTCGCTGATCTGGCCCACGTCCAGCAGCGCAGCCACCCGCGGCGCCACGTTTTTGCCGGCCGCCGTGGCCGGGAACAGCAGGTGGCTGTAAGCCGGCGCCAGCGCCAGCACCTGGGCCGCGACGTTCTCGGCCAGACCGTGGGCAAAGCCTTCGGCGTCGGCATGCAGCACCTTGGCAACGCCCGCGATTTGCGCCGCAGCCGCAGCCGCAGCACCCGCGTTGTGGCCCGCCACCAGCACATGCACTTCGCCACCGCACTGCAGCGCGGCGGTGACGGTATTGAACGTCGCGCCCTTGATCGACGCGTGGTCGTGTTCGGCAATCACCAGTGCAGCCATGTCAGATCACCTTCGCTTCGTTCTTGAGCTTGTCCACCAACGCGGCCACATCGGCCACCTTGATGCCGGCACCGCGCTTGGGCGGCTCGCTGACCTTCAGCGTCTTGATGCGCGAACTCACATCCACCCCCAGGTCGGCCGGCTTGAAGACTTCGAGTGTCTTCTTCTTCGCCTTCATGATGTTGGGCAGCGTGACGTAGCGCGGCTCGTTCAGGCGCAGGTCGGTGGTGATCACCGCCGGCAGGCTGAGGCTCAGGGTCTCGGAGCCGCCGTCGATCTCACGCGTGACTTGCACCTTGCCGTCCACCACTTCAACCTTGCTGGCAAACGTGGCTTGCGGCAGGCCGGCCAGCGCGGCCAGCATCTGGCCGGTCTGGTTGTTGTCGTCGTCGATCGCCTGCTTGCCCAGAATCACCATGCCGGGCTGCTCCCTGTCGACCAGCGCCTTGAGCAGTTTGGCCACCGCCAGCGGCTGCAACTCATCAGCGCATTCGACCAGGATGGCCCGGTCAGCGCCGATGGCCATCGCGGTGCGCAGGGTTTCCTGGCACTGGGTTACGCCGCAGGACACGGCGATGACCTCGGTGACCACGCCTTTTTCACGCAGGCGCACGGCTTCTTCGATGGCGATCTCGTCGAAGGGGTTCATGCTCATCTTGACGTTGGCAATGTCCACGCCCGTGCCATCGGACTTCACACGCACCTTGACGTTGTAATCCACAACGCGTTTGACGGGTACCAATACCTTCATATCGGACGGCTCCAGGACAGGTTGAATTGAGGTTGATCTTGACTGCAATGAATTCTATGCGCCGGTCAAAACCCCCGGCATGGCAGAAAATCGAACGGTCGTGCTATTTTTTGCCATTGTGCCCCAACCGGGCGGCGCGCCGCGGTCCGTTGACCGCCCAGCGTCCAGGGTCAGCTGGTTAGACTGCGCGCCTCATGGCCGCTTCTGAAGCCCCACGCATCGGCATCTTCGACTCCGGCATCGGCGGCCTGTCGGTGCTGCGCAACCTGCGCCGACAACTTCCACAGGCCGACATCACCTACCTGGCCGACGCCCGCTACACCCCCTGGGGCGACCGCACAGCGCCGTGGGTGATCGGGCGCAGCCTGCAATTGAGTACCCACCTGACTGACGCCGGCGCCGACCTGGTGCTGGTGGCTTGCAACACCGCCAGCACGCTGGCGATCGGGGCGTTGAGGGCGCGGTGGCCAAAGCAGCTGTTTGTCGGCGTCGAGCCCGGCATCAAACCGGCCGCCGCCGCCAGTCAGAGCGGCCGGATCGCCGTGCTGGGCACCTCGGCCACGCTGGCCAGCGCACGTTTTGGCCAACTGGTTGAAGCCCACGCCCTGGACACCAGACTGCTGAGCCTGCCCTGCCCGGGGCTGGCCGATGCGATTGAACAAGCCGGTGCCAGCCCGGCTGCCGACCTGCGGCTGGAGGCCAGGCTGGACGCTATTGCCAGCACCTTGAAAGAGGCCGCTGTTGATACCGTGGTGCTGGCCTGCACGCACTACCCTCTGGTGGCGGCGGCCCTGGCGCAGCGCCTGGGGCCCGGCGTGGCGCTGGTGGACACGACCGACGCCGTGGTGCGGCAGGTGCTTAAGCTGCTGGGATCGGACGCCACGGGCCCGGCACCGGCCGGCTCACCGCCCCGGGCCCCCAGCATGCCCCGCTTGCTCAGCACCGGACCGCCCGAGGGACTGCAACGTGCGGCCAGGCGTTGGGTCGATCCACTCGCCCGGCCTGAGTGGCTGAACCTGCCTGACCTGGCCTGACGGGCCCGCCCGCTGCGATTCAAACGCGGTGCGAAGCCAGGCACCTCAACGCCAACCGCCGCCACAGGGCGACTGCCGGCCAGCGTCATTCTGGCGGTTTGCCCACACCCGCAGAGACACTGCAAGCAGGGGTTTGCAAAGCCCAGGAACCAACCCTGGTGCGCGGGACGGGACTTGAACCCGTACACCCGAAGGTTGCGGGTTTTAAGCCCGCTACGTCTACCGATTCCGTCACCCGCGCCCGGGTGCCGATGATACCGGGCAGGCCCGTCTGGACGAACCCTGGACGGCGGAACAGCGGCCGGTCAAGCGCTACTTGCGGGAGTTGTCCAGCGAAGGGGGCGGCGTGTAGCCCAACTTGCGTGCCAGCGCCTCGAACTGTGAGGCCAGCTGCGGCTGCTCGCTGCGGCGGTAGTACAACGCCAGGCGGTAGCTCGCGATCCCGTTGCCCAGCGCTGCGGCGTATTGCATCCAGCCCTCGAAGCGCCCCGACTTGTCGATGCCGCCGCTGCCAAGCTCGGTCTTTGGCTTGTGACGCTGACCCAGCCGTGCCGCGGCATCCTTGTCGCCACGCCCCGCCTTGACGATGTCGTCCACTTCGTCTGCTGGAGTCTGGCCTGAGAGCTGGAACGCGCTGCGATACAGCCGCACATCGCTGCGGCGCAGGATCTTGGCGGCCTCCAGTGCGCCGTCGCGCGCCACTTGTGCGCTGCCGACCAAGGCGCTGCCGGGGTAGTCGGCGATGTACTGGGCGGCCGACCTGGCCACGTCCGGCGGCCAGATCAGCGCCTCGAGCCTGGCCCAGTCAGCCGCCTCGTCCTCCTTGCGTGGCGGCGGCCGCCCAGCATTGGCCACCCGGGGCGCCACACGGCGGCGGATCTTGAGGTTCTCGGCGATGAAGGGCTCCTGCGCCAAATTGCGCACGGCTTCAACAGGGTGTTTGAGCATCGTGCTTCGGGTGTCGGACTTGACCAGCCTGAACAGATCCGAGAACGGCGTTTCGCCCGAGGCATTGTTGAGCACCCGCACCAATGACGCGGTGTAAAAGGTGTTGTCGCGGTCGTGGTTGGGCGCAATCGCCGGCTTGCCGGCGCCGGTGGCGAATGCAATCAGGTAACCGGGTGGCGCCTCGACCTGGTTGAGGCCTTCGCCCGGCGCAAGCGTCCGCAACTCCGTGCGGCAAGCATCCACCACCGCAATCGTCAGCCCGTCGGGCCGGTGCGGCAGCAGGTCGAGCACATCCTTGGTCAGTGTCATGCTGCCGCGGGCCAGCGCTTCCGGCCTGGACTTCGGATTGACCCGCGCCGACACCAGCAGGTTCTCCGCATCGACCTGGGCGCCATGACCAGAAAAATAGAAAAACACGGTCGCATCGGGCGGCGCAGCCTTCACGGTGGCGCTGAAGCGATCGACCAAGGCCCGTGCGCTCGGCAGGTCCAGATCCACGGCATCGGTCACCGTAAAACCTCGCATTTCCAGTGCCGCACGCAAATCGCGCACGTTCTTGTGGATGGGCGGCAGGTCTTGATCGTCTGGGTAATCGCGGTTGCCGATCAACAAGGCAAGTCGAGGCGGCTCGGTGGTCTCGGTGGCTTCGGTGGTCTTGCCGCTGTAGGGCGGGTCGGCCGCCCGCAGCCATGCGGGAGCCAGGGCCAGCCCGCTGCCTGCCATGGTCGCCCAATGCAGCAGCCTGCGGCGACGCGGTGAGGTCACGGTCTCGGTGTCTTTTTGCATGGGCGTCACAGGGTTCATGGCGGCACGGCACAGCCCAAGCTGCTGCCCGCAGGTGGGCAGATCGTGGGCCGCATCGGATCCAGCGCTACGGTGCTGGTGGTGGCCGGCGTGCCGGGGCCGACTTCGGCAATCACACCCGAGCGCAGCCGGAGCGCGACGTTTTCAGTGCGGATGGCTTCTTCGAAACGCTCCTTGCGGGCGCCCTCCGAGACCGACACTGTCGACGAGATCGAGCCCGCGACCTGGGGTGTCACGGCCGACACACCGTTGTAGAACACCGCCACCTCGGATTGCCGGCCGGCGCCGTCGTAGAAGAAGCCATAGGTGCCCGCCACCAACGGACCCTTCAGTGACAGCGCTGTGTCGCTACTCCCCATTCCCCGCGGCAGCACGGTGATGTAGCCACTGTCGAGCGGAGACTGCGTGCGCGGGCCGAAGGCCTTGTTGCCGACGTTGATGTTGATCTCGCTGCCACGTTTGCCGTAGCTGAACGGCGCCAGGAAAGCCGCGGGCGTCAGATCGAAGGTCAGGCCGGGGGCTGAGTTCAAGGTCCCCGCCAGGTTGTCGTAGGGCAGTCTGGCAACGATCACCGCGTCGCCCGGCGTTCTCACCGAGTCGGCCTTGATGGCCACCACATCGGCCTCGAAGCCCGCCCCACCCAGGTTGACCTGGGTGCCGGTGACCCGAATCCGGCTCTGCATCGAGTACTGGATGCTGGTCGCGCCGGTCGGATCGCTGACCAGGTTGGCCGCCCAGGGCGAGTTGGCGTCGCCGCTGCGCACGGCCAGCCCACCGGCTATTTGGTTGGCAGTGCCAGCCAGCGCCACCGACCCGCC
>JBBQAH010000540.1:0-1922 GCA_038316145.1 Burkholderiales bacterium | reverse complement strand
TAATATAAATGCAGTGCTTTCGCGCCATTTTACATTTAAAACTGCCGCCTTGAATCCAAAACAGCACCGGCCATGTCTCGCTTTCATTCATCCTAATCGGTGGCAGGTAGACATCAAGGTAGAGGCAGTCTTCATCCATGACTAGCTGTATCTCATCGCCTAAAAGATCGGCAACAACCATGCCCTGATTGTGGGGACAAACATGTCCGAGTTTTGGTCGGTCCGTGTTGATAAGGTAAGAAAAGTTTGTATTCGGGATGGGATCCTAAACAGGCGGAATGCATCTATAACTACGTGAATACCCAAACCGCTTTGCGGCTTGGTGGTGGCCACCGAGGTGCATGTAGCTTGTTTTGCTTTACCATAACTGATTAAACTTTGAAAAACCCAATAACTGAAAAATTTCAGTGACGAGACATAATTTCCTTTGCTTGATTGCTCGGTTGTACGAGAGTAGTATCAGTTTGATCAGAATTTCCAGCTCTCAGGCTTCTTAATTACTTAAAACATATTTTTTACTTAATTTTCAACAAAGCTGCCTTCAGAAGCGTACTGCTGGGCAAGTTTTTTCGTGATTTTTCTCAGTTTTTTGAGAAATAACATAATAATGCAAACTTTTCGTTTACTAACACTGAGCCCTTTGACGTATTCTCTATACGGAACATCTATATTACAGAGTAACAGCTGTACTTTAGCAGATTCAGTAACTCAGCAGATTGTAATGTATTTTATTACAGAGTAAAGAGTATGTACGAGGCTTGGAGCCTGGGACGGCCACCCCAAAAAAAGCGCCCTGGGACGGCCACCCCAATTTTTCCCCCACCTTCACTTATCACATGTAGTCTGAGACTGTCTATTTGTTCGTAACAAAAAGTTGATCTTTGGGACAGATGTCAGAATAAAATAATTGTGAGTCTAAAGAAACTAATTTCTAGAAAATTTGAAAAAGCTCTGATAGATTTGAGACTACGGTTGATTGATTGATGTAACATGACAAATTTTATGCTGATCAATCAATCAACAAGAGTTTAATCTCTCGCCGTTGCTAATCTAACAACTTTTTTGTAAATCTGATATTTGTCTCAAATGACGAAAATTGATTTAGAACACGATGGCCGTATCTGTTTCTTGTTGGCGACTCTGAGAAAGAAACGGCGGGGTGGCCGACCTAGGACGCTTTTTTTGGAGTGGCCGTCCCAGGCCTCAAGCCTCATACTGTATTAACGAAGCGACCAGCGAACACAGCAGGTTTCAGAAAGGTTAACGTATTGCATGCAGTTGCTGCTGTGTGTACAAGGAATTGTGTCTCATTTTGGACAAAGCGTTGTTTGTGTATAATAATTTTGTTTTGCAAATTACTCAATCATTTCCCGGGCGATCTCATTCGATCAAGCAAGTATTGCAGAAAATTCAGCATGTCGAAAAAGTAATGCTTGCAAACTATGAACAGGTAGATAGTTTGTCTCAGGAATCCATCTGAAAAACCTCGATATTTGAGATGGCTTTTTTTTGACCGAATTTTTTTAATGTTTCAACTCTAGAAACGTAACTTTTCAACGTTCAAGAATTTTTTACAACATTTTCTCAATTGTTGGAGACAATTTTAGCTTGAATCGGATGAAAAATGACAGAGTTGTTCGCAACATAAAACTGTCCAAAATTATACACAACTCTCCGTGCCTAGCCTTATTTAATATCTGCCGATATAGTTAAACAATACCTCGTAGCATGAAATTTAAAAGATATTATTTACATTTACGTGCATTACCTTTAACATTCATTCCCTAATCAAAATCTATGTCCGCCCGAGACAAAAACAAAAACAAAAACGTGGACACGATCGAATACAATTGTGTCCGTATTTTTGTCGTCACTAAATCGGTACAGGAACGTCACCGTTACATGTTTGTAGGGCAGATGCG
>JBBQAH010000085.1:0-13344 GCA_038316145.1 Burkholderiales bacterium | reverse complement strand
CCAGCAGCAGGGCGCCGACCGCGTCGTCGTGCAGCTGCCCGGCGTGCAGGACACCGCGAAGGCAAAGGACATCATCGGACGCACCGCGACGCTCGAATTGCGGATGGTGGACGACAGCGTCGAAGGCCGCGCCGCGGCGGGCGGGACCGGGCCGGTGCCCTTCGGCACCGAACGCTATGTCGAGCGCGGCGGTGCGCCGTTGATCGTCAAGCGCCAGGTCGTGCTGACCGGAGACAGCCTGACCGATGCGCAGCCCGGCTTCGACAGCCAGACGCAGGAATCGGTCGTGCACTTGACGCTCGACGCAAAGGGCGCTCGCATCATTCGCGACATTTCGCGCGAGAACATCGGCAAGCGGATGGCGATCCTGCTGTTCGAGCGAGGGAAAGGCGAGGTCATCACGGCCCCGGTGATTCGCTCCGAGCTCGGCAGCCGCATCCAGATCTCGGGCCGCATGACGACGGCGGAAGCGAACGACACCTCGCTGCTGCTGCGCGCCGGATCGCTCGCCGCGCCGATGGACATCATCGAGGAACGCACGATCGGACCGAGTCTCGGTGCCGAGAACATCTCGAAGGGCTTCAACAGCGTGATCTTCGGCTTCCTGGCGATCGCGCTGTTCATGTGCGTCTACTACCAGCTGTTCGGCGTGATCTCGACGCTCGCGCTCGGCTTCAACCTGCTGCTGCTCGTCGCGGTGCTGTCGATGCTGCAGGCGACCTTGACGTTGCCGGGCATCGCGGCCATCGCGCTGACGCTCGGGATGGCGATCGACGCCAACGTGCTGATCAACGAGCGGGTGCGCGAGGAATTGCGCGGCGGCGCCTCGCCGCAGGCGGCGATCAATACCGGTTACGAGCGGGCGTTTGCCACCATCCTGGACTCCAACATCACCACCTTGATCGCCGGTCTGGCGCTGCTGGCCTTCGGCTCGGGCTTTGTGCGCGGTTTTGCGGTGGTGCACTGCCTGGGCATCATGACCTCGATGTTTTCGTCGGTGATGTTCTCGCGCGGCCTGGTCAACCTCTGGTACGGCGGCCAGAAGCGGCTGAAGTCGGTGTCGATCGGCCAGGTCTGGCGGCCGGCGGGCTCGCCCGCGGTCGGGCTGGATTTGTCGGCAGATCTGGCAGCGGGTTTGGCGCCTGACGGTGCGGCGGCCCGTCCGCCCCAGGCACCGGCGGCCACCCCGTCCACCAAGCGCTGAGCTGGAGAGCAAAAAAATGGAATTCTTCCGGATCAGCCGCGACATCCCGTTCATGCGGCATGCGCTGATATTCAACATCTTCTCTTTCGTCACGTTTGCGCTGGCGGTCTTCTTTCTGCTCACGCGGGGCCTGCACCTGTCCATCGAGTTCACCGGCGGCACCGTGCTGGAGGTTGAATACACCCAGACGGCCAACCTGGAGAAAACCCGCGCCGCCGTCGACAAGCTCGGTTTTGGCGAGGTGCAGGTGCAAAACTTCGGCAGCTCGCACGACGTGTTGGTGCGCTTGCCGGTGCGCGCAAACATCAAGCAGGCCGATGTGGCGCCGCTGGTGTTTGGCACCCTGTGCGCGGCTGAAGGCGGCACGGTGGCGATCAAGGCCTACACCTCGCCGCAGGGCGAGCAGGTCAGCCGGCCGTCTTGCAGCACCCCGGCGGGCGTCGAGCCGCTCAAGCTGTCGCGCACCGAGTTTGTCGGGCCGGCGGTGGGCGATGAGCTCGCCAGCGACGGCGCCAAGGCGCTGGCCTTCGTGGTGCTGGGCATCATGGCCTATCTGGCGATTCGCTTCGAGTGGAAGTTCTCGGTTGCGGCCATCATCGCCAACCTGCACGACGTGATCATCATCCTGGGCTTTTTTGCCTTCTTCCAGTGGGAGTTTTCGCTGGCGGTGCTGGCCGCGGTGCTGGCGGTGCTGGGCTACTCGGTGAACGAGTCGGTGGTGATCTTCGACCGGATCCGCGAGGGCTTTCGCAAGTTTCGCAAGCTCGACACACCGCAGGTCATCGACCACGCCATCACCAGCACCATCAGCCGCACCGTCATCACCCACGGCTCGACCCAGATGATGGTGCTGTCGATGCTGCTGTTCGGTGGCCCCACGCTGCACTACTTTGCGGTGGCACTGACCATCGGCATCCTGTTCGGCATCTATTCGTCGGTGTTCGTGGCCGCGGCCATCGCGATGTGGCTGGGCGTCAAGCGCGAAGACCTGGTCAAAGCTGGGGGGAAAGAGCAAGACCCCAACGATCCGAACGCCGGCGCCGTGGTATAGATCGGGTTCACACCCGTCAGCCGCTACCCACCCGTCCACCATGGCGAAAGCCGCAGAACACGCCCAGATTGCTGCTCAAGCCCGGCAGCGCTATATAGACGGCCTGCTGCGTGGCCTGCCCGGGCTGGTCAGCCACATCAGCGGCAGCGCCCGCGACTTGCTGGACAAGCCAGCCGAGTACCTCACCGCCCAGCGTCGGCGTGATCTGGTGGCGGGCCTGATGAAGCAGGCCGGCAATTGGCAGCGCACCGTGGCCACCGGCTTGCGCCATGTGCTGCAGCACGGCGTCACGGCCGTGCCGATGGCCGAGCTGCCACCGATGCTGGGCGATGCGTTGAGCCTTGTCGACAACGACACCATCGAGCGCGAGATCCTCACCTCGCGCCTGGCACTGGCCATCATGGACCGCGCCGGGTGGGAGTTCACCGACCTGCGCTCGCGCGTGGCGATGCTTGAGCGACGGGCCGAGATCGACACCCACGACATGCTGCGGGCGCACATCCTGGCGCGTGTCGTGCTGGACGGCTGGCGCGCCGTGGGCTTGTCCGCCACCGACTGGCGCGAGGCCCAGCCCCTGCTGCACGAGGGTTTTGCGGCGCTGGCCGAGGAGGCTTACCACGAGACCAACCGCTGGTTGATCGAGCAGCGGGTAATGCCCGACGTGGATTTGCGGCCCTATATCCGGCGCTCCATCGACAGCAGCGCGCCTGGAGCGGTGGCCACGGCCGGCCTCAGCCCGCCGCACCCAACGCCCGGTCGTGCCGCGTCCGGTGTGACCGCTGGCGCGGGTTATGCCACCACGGCCTGGCGTGGCCCGGCGTCCGAGGATGGTGCTTCGCGCAGTGCAGGCGGGCGCGCCGCCTCGTCGCACGAGCGCGCGGCGGACGTGGGTGAAGAGACCCGGATGATGACGCGCGCCGGGCCGATGGCGCGTGGCAGTGACCATGCCGAGGCGGTGCTGGGCCGGCTCAACCGGCTGGTCGGTCGGCATTTGCCCGGCTTTGCCGACACCACCCAGGCCCGGCCGGTAACCGACGCGCTGTCGGCGGCCATCAACAACGCCCAGCAAAATCTGCGCAAGCGCTTTGCGCCGGCGGAGGGCGCAGCGCCCGAGTTGAGCCCGTCGGGCAAGCCGCTGCCGGCCATCGCACCCACCGGGCCGATGCTGCTCGACGAGTTGCAGCAGAACAAGCAGGCGCTCAAGCAGGCCGCCAGCACACCGGCCGAACGCGCCACGATCGAGATCGTGGCGCTGATGTTCCAGAGCATCCTGACCGAAGAGCGCATCCCGGCCGCGATGCGGGTCTGGTTTGCCCGCCTGCAGATGCCGGTGCTGCGGGTGGCGGTCAGCGAGCCTGACTTTTTCGGCTCGCTCGACCACCCGGCGCGCCGCCTGATCGACCGCATGGGCGCCTGCGTGATGGGCCTGGACAACGCCAGCCGGACCATCGGCGATGCGCTCGAGAAAGAGATCAAACGGGTGGTGCAGGTGGTCGAGGCCTACCCGGACACCGGGCGGCGGGTGTTCCAGACCGTGCTGGTGGAGTTCGAGAAGTTTCTCGAACACTTCTTCAAGAACGAAAACGAGGCCAGCAAGCGCGGTGTGTCGCTGGCCCAGCAGGTCGAGCAGCGCGAGACGCTGGCGATCCAGTACACCATCGAGTTGCGCCGCATGCTCAACGAGGTGCCGGTGCAAGAAGGCGTGCGCCAGTTTTTGTTCCAGGTCTGGGCCGATGTGCTGGCCACCTCGGCGGTGCGCTACGGCGGCCAGGGGCCCGAGACCAAGCTGATGAAGCGCGCCGCCGCCGACCTGATCTGGTCGGCCAGCGCCAAGGTCACGCGCGAGGAGCGCGCCGAGGTGATCCGCCGCCTGCCGCCACTGCTCAAGCGCCTGCGCGAGGGCATGGCCTCGGCGAAGATGACGCCTGAGCGCCAGGACGAGCGCATCAACTCGCTGAACAACGCGCTGGCCGCGGCTTTCACGGCCAAGGCGGCGGTCATCTCCAACGACCGGCTGCAGGACCTGATGGAGCGCCTGGAGTCGCTGGAAGAGCTGCTGCCTGGCGCGGCGGATGTCGAGATCGACGAATCGCTGGTGCTGGACCTGTCAGGCCACGAAAGCTCCGAGCTGGAGGTGGTGTCCGATGGCGGCACCATGCCATCGGCGCCGATGGTGGCCTGGTCGCGTGAGCTGCTGGTGGGCAGCTGGTACACGCTGGAATACCGCGGCCGGCACGAGCCGGTGCAACTGGCCTGGCACGGCCTGCGGCGCCAGCTGTCGCTGTTTGTCACGCCCAAGGGCCGCTGCGTGCTGTTTCAGCAACAACGGTTGGCGGCGTTTTTGCAGGCTGGCTTGCTGCTGCCGGCGCAGGACGAGTCGCTCACCGTCAAGGCCACGCGCAATGCGCTGGCCCGGTTGGATGCCGACCCGTCGCGCTTGATGGCTTGAAATGGGGCACCCGGAGGCGGCGTACCGCCTCCACCCGCCGGGCGGGTGGCCGGCCGGCTCCGGAGCGGCCGAGCGCTCGGCCGGCGCCCTCCAGGCTAGTGCATCAGCCGCTCTTCCGGCGCGACGAACAACTCGTCGAGGATCAGTGCGTCGGGCTCTTCGCCCAGGCTCCAGAACACCATCAGCACGATGACCTTCAAGTCTTCCAGCGCCACCGGGCTGTCGCCGACGGCGGTGGCGCGGTCGATCACCATCTCGCGCATGGCCGGCGGCAGCACACCGGCGGATTCGAGAAACGCGACGAAGCCGATCGAATCCTCGCCCAGGCGGTCGATCTCCGCGGCGGAATAGACCCGCAGGCTGTCGGCCGACTGCTCGCCGGTGTGGGCCTGGGCGGTCTCGGCCAGGCCGTCCAACCAGGTCAGCGCGTCGGCGATCTCATCGGTCTCGAAGCCTACCGCCGACAGTTTGCGCGTGAGCTGGTCGTGGTCGGGGCAGGCGTCGGGCCGCCAATACGTCTCATAGAGATAAACCAGAACCTCGAACATGAAACCACTATACCGCAGCCCCTTGGCTTGAAAAGCGAGGTCCGGCGCCGGCCCATGACCGGCTGCCGGTGCAGGCTGCGGCGCTGTCCGGCGACCGGCTCAGCTGAAGTGCCGGCGCTGGTACAGCCCGCCCGGCAGGCGCGCCACCTTGCCGTCGAGCTCCAGCGTCATCAGGTGCGCCGACAGTGCGGCCGCCGGCCAGCCGCAGCGGTTGATCAGCGCATCCAGCGAGAGCGGGTCGTGGCCGAGCGCCCGCAACACGGCGTCGCTGTCATCACCGCTGCCGTCGGCGCCTCCGGTTGATGGTGCAGCTTCGCTGCCCGTGTCGGTGCCGGTTTCGGTGGCCCCGGCATCCGGTGTCGGCCCCGACAACGCATCCAGCAAGGACAGCGCCGGCAGGCCGTTGAGCTCGTCCAGCACCTGCTCGGGCGACACCACCAGCGCGGCGCCTTGCCGGATCAGCGCATGGCAACCGTGGGATTGCGGCGCCAGCAGCGAGCCGGGCAGGGCCATCACCTCGCGGCCGGCCTCGGCCGCCAGGCGGGCGGTGATCAGCGATCCTGATCGCAGCGCGGCTTCGACCACCAGCGTGCCGCGGCTCAAGCCGGCGATCAGCCGGTTGCGCTGGGGAAAATTCTGCCCCAGCGGCGGCGTGCCCACCGCCAGCTCACTGACCAACAGCCCTTGCGCCGCGATGCGCTGGGCCAGCGCACGGTTGCTGTTCGGGTAGATGCGGTCGATGCCGGTGCCGATCACCGCGATCGTGCCGGCGCCGGCAGCACCGGCATCGAGCGCGCCCTGGTGCGCGGCGGCGTCGATGCCGGCGGCCAGCCCCGACACGATGGCCCAGCCGTGTTGCGCCAGGCTGCGGGCGAAGCCGCGGGCGTTGTCCAGCCCTTGGGCGCTGGCCAGCCGGCTGCCGACGATGGCCACCGACGGTGCGCCCAGCAGCTCGGCACGGCCCAGCAGGTACAACAGCAAGGGTGGATCGGCGCTGTGCAGCAGCAGCGGCGGGTAGTCGGCGTCGCCCAGCACCATCACCCGGCGATTGGGCGCTGCACTGCGCCAGGCCAGGGTGTTGGCCAGGCGCAAGGCGTGGCCCTCGGGGGGTGTGCCCAGGCTGGCCGCCACCTCGGCGTCGACCAGACCGGCGCGGGTTGCGGTGTCGGCATCCAGCACCGCCTGCGGGCTGCCAAAAAACGCCAGCAAGCGGCGCGCGGTCTCGCGGCCCACACCGGCGCTGTGCAGCAGGTGCAGCCAGGCGCCCAGCTCGTCGTCGCCCAGCGGCGCGCCGGGGCTGGGTGGCACGGTCATGGCTGGGTGACCCTGTCGCCGGCGCGCACCGGGTCCACCGCCGACAGGATCAGCGCGTACGACACCCGGTCGAACACGCGGAAGACAAACAGCAGACCGCTGCGTTCGTCGGGCAACTGGATGGGCTGCGCACGGGCGCCAGTGGTGTCGGTGGCGGGCGCGCCGGCGCGCCACAGCGCCAGCACGTGGCCACGCTCGATGCCGTCGCGCACACCGCGGTTCAGCGCCACGATCTGGTTCTGCCCAGCGTTCAGCGCCTCGCCGTAGACCGTCACCACCTGGCCGTTCATCGGGCTGGCCGGCGGGTGCGGCATGTAGGCGCTGAAGTCGCGCGGCGGCACGGGGGCCAGGCGGTCGCCCACGCCGGCCTCCTGGCGTGTGCTGGTCATCACGAAGGTGGCGGGCACCGGCAGGCCGTTGGCGCCCGACATGCCCTCGGCGCGCACGAAGTCGGCGGTGCCGACAAAGGCGGCTTCATAGCCCAGCACCTCGTTGGTGGACGGGTCGCGCAGTGGCCTGGCCTCGCGAAACAGCGTGAAGCTGCGTGCGCCGCGCAGGTCGCCGCGCAAGTAGGCGGTTTCGCCGCGCGAGACCATCACCCGGCCCTCTTGCGTGGCGACGATGCGCGGCGCGCTGGCCAGCTCGTTCTGGTCGAACACCATCGCCTCGTTGAGGAACGGGCCGATCAGGTGCAGCGGGATCGACGCGATGGCGCCGTTGTCCAGCAACTGGCTGCGCACCCGGGGCGACAGCTTGACGGTGTTGGTGGGCGGCTGGCCGATGGCGCTGCCGTCGCCCCGGGCCAGGCGCAGCTGGGCGCTGTCGCCGTTCTTGACCAGCAGCAGCACCTGGCCGGGGTAGATCAGGTGCGGGTTGGCAATCTCGGCCAGGTTCATGCCCCACAGCTCGGGCCAGCGCCACGGGCTCTTGAGGAACAGCGTGGAGATCGCCCACAGCGTGTCGCCACGCTGCACGGTGTGCGAGGCCGGCGCGTTGTCCGCCAGCGCCGACAGCGGCACGCCGGTTTGCGCCACCTGCTGCGCGCTGGCGCGTTGCGCAGGGGTTATCGGGTCGGCGGCCAGCGCTGGCGCACTGAGCAGCGCGGTGCAGACCAGGCTGGCGGCCAGCAGGGCAGACCGATTGCCCCGTTGCAGGGTCTGCCAGCCGACCGGCCAGCCCAGCGGCAAAACCAGTGTGAAGCGCCCAGGCCGGAAACCGCTGGTGTCGCGGGCAGGGCGAGGCGGGCATGCGGTCATCGTGACTTGTCTCCGGGTGGGCCGGTGCGACAATCCAGCCCTGGCGGATTGGTTGCAGCACCCGCAGCAGGCTGGCCCGATGGGCCGAAACTTGTTCATGCTGCGCCGCAGATTCTGCCGGTAAACCCTTGATATCGCAACGAAAAGCACTGGCTGGCCTGGCCCGATCCGGCAGCTTTGCCGGCCTTGGCGTTGTTGAATGTCCACTTTGTATCCCCATGTGTCGGCCACCGGTCGCGCATGACCAGGCGCGTCTTTCCGCCCACCTTCGTCCATGGCCCTGCTCAACATCCTCCGCTTTCCCGACCCGCGCCTGCACACCGTGGCCAAGCCCGTGGCGCAGGTCGATACGCGCATCCGCCGCCTGGTCGACGACATGATCGAGACCATGTACGAGGCCGACGGCGTCGGCCTGGCCGCCACCCAGGTGGACGTGCACGAGCGGCTGCTGGTGATGGACACCTCCGAAAACCGCGACCAGCCGCAGGTGCTGATCAACCCCGAGCTGATCGCCCACAGCGAGGACTGGAAGCTCAACGAGGAGGGTTGCCTGTCGGTGCCCACCATCTACGACCAGGTCGAACGCTACGCCCGGGTTACCGTGCGGGCCACTGGCCGTGACGGTGAAGTGGTCGAGTTCGAGGCAGAAGGCCTGGCCGCCGTCTGCGTGCAGCACGAGATGGACCACCTGCTGGGCAAGGTGTTTGTCGAGTACTTGAGCCCGCTCAAGCGCGAGCGCATCAAGACCAAGATGCTCAAGAAGACCCGCGACGAGCTGGGCCGGCGCGGCCGCTGAGCACCGCCCTGCTGACCACGCGCCCGCCGACCCCGCGCCCTTTGATCGCCCGTCCGCCCGCCATGCCCCAAGCCTTGCGCGTCGCCTTCGCCGGCACCCCTGAATTTGCCGCCACCGCGTTGGCCGCGCTGCTGGCCGCCGGCCACCCGGTGCCGCTGGTGCTGACCCAGCCCGACCGGCCGGCCGGCCGCGGCTTGAAATTGCAGCCGTCTCCCGTCAAGGCGCTGGCGCTGCAGCACGGCCTGGCGCTGGCCCAGCCGCGCAGCCTGCGGCTGGACGGCAAATACCCCGACGACGCGCTGGCCGCACGCGCCGCGCTGCTGGCGGCTGAGCTGGACGTGATGGTGGTGGCCGCCTATGGCCTGATCCTGCCGCAGTGGGTGCTGGACCTGCCGCGGCTGGGCTGCCTCAACATCCACGGCTCGGTCTTGCCGCGCTGGCGAGGTGCTGCACCGATCCACCGGGCGATCGAGGCGGGTGATACCAGCACCGGCATCACGCTGATGCAGATGGACGCCGGCCTGGACACCGGCGACATGCTGCTGGTGGCACATGAGCCGATCCGGCCCGACGACAGCACCGCCAGCCTGCACGACCGGCTGGCCCTGCTGGGCGCGCGGCTGGTGGTGCAGGGCCTGGCCCGGCTGGATGGCAGCGCGTTGCCGCAGGCCGCCGGTGGTGGTTTGGTGCACAACCCGCAGCCGGCCGACGGCGTGCGCTACGCCCACAAGATCGACAAGGCCGAGGCGGCGATCAACTGGGCCCAGCCCGCGGCCGAGATCGAGCGCCGGCTGCGGGCTTTTGATCCGTTTCCCGGCGCCAGCTTCATGCTCGACGGTGAGGCGGTGAAGTTGTGGCGCGCCCGGCTGCGGCCCGGGCTGTCCGGCCAGCCCGGCGAGGTGCTGGCCGCCCACGGTGGCCAGCTGACGGTGGCCTGCGGCGACGGCGCACTCGACCTGTTGCAACTGCAGCGCCCAGGCGGGCGGCGCCTGGATGTGGTCGCCTTTTTGCAGTCGCTGCAGGGTCGGCCTGGCCTGGTTGGCCGACTGTTGGCCCCGCTGCCCGCCTGACTGGCGGGGTGAATGATTGAACTTGAGGCCGGTGGCCGCATCTGATGCCTGCCGGTGGCTCTGCGCCGGCGCCCCCTCAACCCAGCCCAGGATACCCGCACACCATGTTCAATCTGATGAAGACGGCCATCCTGATGGCTGCCATCACCGCCCTGTTCATGCTGATCGGCCGCTGGATGGGCGGCCAGGCCGGCATGATGCTGGCGCTGGTGGTGGCGCTGGGCATGAACTTCTTCAGCTACTGGTTTTCCGACAAGATCGTGCTGAAGATGTACAACGCCCGCGAGGTCGACGACAGCACCGCGCCGCAGTTCGTCGCGATGGTGCGCGACCTGGCGCAGCGCGCCAACATCCCGATGCCCAAGGTCTACCTGATCGACGAGGACGCGCCCAACGCCTTTGCCACCGGCCGCAACCCCGAGCACGCGGCGGTGGCCGCCACCACCGGCATCATCCGGGTGCTGGGCGAGCGTGAACTGCGCGGTGTGATGGCGCACGAGCTGGCCCACGTCAAGCACCGCGACATCCTGCTGTCGACCATCAGCGCCACGATGGCCGGTGCCATCGGCATGCTGGCCAGCTTCGGCATGATGTTCGGCGGGCGCAACAGCGAGGGCCGGCCGGCCAACCCGATCGCCGGCATCCTGGTGGCGATCCTGGCCCCGCTGGCGGCCAGCCTGATCCAGATGGCGATCAGCCGGGCGCGTGAGTTCGAGGCCGACCGGGGCGGCGCCGAGATCTCGGGCGACCCGGCGGCGTTGGCCTCGGCGCTGGACAAGATCCACCGCTATGCCCAGGGCATCCCGCTGGGCCCGGCCGAGCGCCACCCCGAGACCGCCCAGATGATGATCATGAACCCGCTGTCGGCCGGCGGCCTGCGCGGGCTGTTCTCGACCCACCCACCGACCGAGGAGCGGGTGGCGGCGCTGATGGCGATGGCGCAGCAACCCGGGCGTTGAGACCCGCCTGAACGGGCCGGGACCAAGCACAAGAAGCCCCGCCGCTCAAGTTACAGCGCCGCCTGGCCGATATCCGGTCATGCGCCGTGTCTCCGCCCCCCTGTTGCTGTGCGCCTTGCTGCTGTCGGGCTGCGACCAGCTGGGCATCGAGTCAACCGCCGCCGTGACGGCCCGCAAGGAGGCCGACGGCAAGGCCACCGGCGGCGCCTGCCGCCACGCCGGCCGCGCCATCGAGGACTGCTACACCCTCAACAAGAAGGCCGATAAGGCGTCGATGTTCGCCGGCTGGCGCGAGATGAGCGAGTACATGCGCGAAAACAAGCTGGAGCCGGTGCTGCCGGTGATCCCGGTCGAGCCGCCCAAGCCGCCAAGAGGTGCGGCATCGGCGCCGGATGACGGTGACGCGGTCGACGAGCCGGCAGACGCCAAGCCCGCGGCCAAGAAGAAGGCCGTGCACTGAAGCTGGGCGAGGCCTTGGCGACGACCACCTGGGCTGGCGGTCAAACCGACGCTCGATCCGGCGCTCAATCGGGTAAAACTGGCACAGTCACCTGGCGCGGGTTGATGCCGTTGCGCGGAAAGTCCGTCAGTGCAGCGCCAAACATCGGCGCGAGTTGGGCGGCGCTGTCGCGCTGGAAGCCTTCGGTGCTGGCACGGGCCTCGAACAGCGGTTGGCCACTGGCCCGGTCGCGCAGCAGCAACGCCACCTCGCGGTCGTAGCGTGGCTGCCCGAAATACACCGATCCGCCCCAAGGGCCGCCCCAATAACCGCCCAGGTAGGGGCCGCGCCACGGCCCGTGGCGCCACGCGCCATAACCACCATAGGAGCGGTGGCCGCTGCCCCACCAGAACGGATCGTCCCAGGGTGAGCGGTCGCTGCGCGACACCCGGGCGCCGACCTGCACCAGTACATCGGGCTCGCTGCCGGTGGGCGCGGCGATGAAGCCGGCACGCGCCAGCGCCGGCGCGGCGGCATCCTCCAGCAACCGGGCTTCGTCTGCCCGGGCCTGTTGCGAGGGCAAGCGTTCAAACCGGTACAGACCGGGCGTGCGCCCGGCCGGCCAGTCGCCATAGCTGGCGATTTCGACCGACATCGAGTTGATGGCGGCGCATCCCGACATCAGCGCCGATCCCGCCAGCACGCCGGCCAGCGCAGTGGCCAGTGCGACCCGTCGGGTCCAAGGTGTCGTTTGATGTGACTTCATGCGGTGGTGCTCCTGGCGGGTGGCTGGGGTCTGGGATGCGGACCGGACCGGGGGGGCGCTGTCAGTCGCCCGACGGCCAGCCGGTGTCGGCCGCAGGCGGCGCGGGCCGGACCAGCGTCACCACCGGGCCGCCCACCCTGGGCGCGCAGGCCTCGTCATCGTCATCGAACGCCTTGTCGCCGGTGGTGTCGGGCCGGCCGCTGGGCACCAGCGTGCTGAACGGGAACAAGCTGCGGTCCATCAAATGCGACAAGGTGATGTTGCCCATCGCCCGGGCCATGTTTTCGACCCGGCCGGGGTACTGGCGCTCCCAGTCGTTGATCATCTTCTTGATCTGCACCCGCTGCAGGTTGTCCTGGCTGCCGCACAGCGTGCACGGGATGATCGGGAACTGCTGGTGCCCGGCCCAGCGCACCAGGTCGGCCTCGGCCACATAGGCCAGCGGCCGGATCACGGTGTGCTGGCCGTCGTCGCTGACCAGCTTGGGCGGCATGCCTTTCAAGCGGCTGCCAAAAAACATGTTCATCAGCAGGGTGACCACCATGTCGTCGCGGTGGTGGCCGAGTGCAATCTTGGTGGCCCCCAGCTCACCCGCCACCCGGTACAGGATGCCGCGCCGCAAGCGCGAGCACAGGCTGCACATCGTCCGTCCCTCGGGCACCAGGCGGGTGACGATGCTGTAGGTGTCCTGGTTCTCGATGTGGAACGGCAGGCCGCGGCCACGCAAGTAGGCGGGCAGCACCTCGGCCGGAAACCCGGGCTGCTTCTGGTCCAGGTTGACGGCGATCAGCTCGAAGCGGATCGGGGCGCGCTTTTGCAGGCCCAGCAGGATGTCGAGCATGCCGTAGCTGTCCTTGCCACCCGACAGGCAGACCATCACCCGGTCGCCTTCTTCGATCATGTTGAAGTCGACGATGGCCTGGCCCACCTGGCGGTGCAGGCGCTTGCTGAGCTTGTTCAGCTCGAAGGCGTCTTTCCTGGCCCGGCTGTCGGGCGCCGCATCAGCCTGGACGGGCTGGTTGGCGGCGCCGGGTGTGGCGTTGACCGTGGCGGTGATCACGCCGCGTCCTTCATGCCAAACACCTCGCAACCCACCGCGTCGCAATCCGGGTAGACATCCGGCTTTTCAGTGGCCACCCGGGCTGCCCGCACGCTGGGGTGGGCCAGCATCAGGCGCAGCACGTCGTCGGCCAGCGTCTCTTGCAGGTGGATGTGGCCGCGCGAGACCCGCTCGGCAATGGTGCGGCGGATGAAGTCGTAGTCCAGCACTTCGTCGAGTTGGTCCTGGGTGGGGGTGGACAGTGCCAGCGGCACATAAAGATCCACATTGATCTTGACGCGCTGCTCGCCTTTTTTCTCGAACTCGTGCACGCCGATGTTGATCCAGACCTCGTAGTCGCGCAAAAACAGGCGCCGGCAGTCCATCAGGCTGGGGTTGGTGAGCAGGCTTTGCATGTCAGGAGGCTTTCAGGGGCTAGGGCGCCAGCTGCTG
>JBBQAH010000010.1:0-33344 GCA_038316145.1 Burkholderiales bacterium | reverse complement strand
AGGATGTGGCGCGAGTAGCGCAGCAGCTGGTCATCGTTCATCCGGACAAGCATACCGCTGCGGCGCGTGTCCGCCGGATGCCCAGCGGGTAGGCCGCCGCCAGAAGCAACAAAGCCCACCGGGCGGTGGGCTTTGGGCTTGACGGGGCAACGCGGGCTACTGCTTGTCAGCGTCCAGCGCGGCCTTGCGCTCGCTCATGGTCTTGCTGACCGCGACCGGCCGGCCCTTGAGCTGGTTCAGCGCCTGCAGCAGCGGGAAGTCCTCAGGGCCACCGTACTCCGGCAAGGGCTTGGGCGGCTCTTTGGTCTTGGCGGACAGCTCTTCGAGCTTCTTGCGCGCTTCGTCGCGGGCTTTCTCGCGGGCTTCGTCTTTTTCTTCCTTGCCGTTGCCCAGGTGCTTTTCCAGATCAGCCTCGCGCATGCGCAGCGCGGCAAATACATTGCCCTCGGCGGTTTCGTCCAGCCACACGTCCGGCACGATGCCCTTGGCCTGGATCGACCGGCCGCTGGGGGTGAAGTAGCGTGCGGTGGTGATCTTCAGGCCGGTGTCGCCAGGCAATGGCCGAACGGTCTGCACCGACCCCTTGCCGAAGGTCTGCGCACCCATGACCGTGGCGCGCTTGTAGTCCTGCAGCGCACCGGCCACGATCTCGCTGGCCGAGGCCGAGCCCTCGTTGACCAGCACCACCAGCGGCACCGTCTTCAAGCCGGCCGGCAGCTTGCGCAGCGGGTCGGCATTGCCGCGACGGGCGTAATCGCCGGGCGACGCCTTGAACGTGGCGCGCGATTCGGCAATCTGGCCGTTGGTGGAGACCACCGTCACATCGGCTGGCAAGAAGGCCGCCGACAGCGCCACCGCGCCTTCGAGCAGGCCGCCCGGATCGTTGCGCAGGTCCAGCACCAAACCCTTCAAGTTGGGGTCGGCCTTGTAGATCTCTTCCATCTTGCGGGCGAAATCATCGATCGTGCGGTCCTGGAACTGGCTGACGCGGATCCAGGCATAACCCGGCTCGATCGTCTTGGCGCGCACGCTCTGCACGCGGATCTCCTCGCGCACGATGGTCACCGGGAAGCTGCGGCTCTCGTCCTTGCGGAAGATCATCAGCTGCACTTTGGTGTTGGGCTCGCCGCGCATGCGCTTGACGGCCTGCTCCATGCCGAGCCCTTTGACCGGGGTGTCGTCGATCCGGGTGATCAGGTCACCCGGCTTGAGACCGGCGCGAAACGCCGGTGAGCCCTCGATCGGCGAGACCACCTTGACCAGGCCGTCCTCGAGCCCGATCTCGATGCCGACCCCGACAAACTTGCCGGTCGTGCCTTCGCGAAACTCTTTGAAACTCTTCTTGTCGAAGTAGACCGAGTGCGGATCCAGGCCGGCGACCATACCGCCGATGGCGTCGGAGATCAGCTTTTTCTCGTCCACCGGCTCGACATAGTCGCTCTTGACCATGCCGAACACGGCTGCGAGTTGCTGCAACTCCTCGAGCGGCAAGGGGGCTAGCGAACTGCGCGCAAAGGCCTGCAGCTGCATGGTGGTGAGTGCACCTGCCACGGCGCCCAGCGCCAGCAGACCCACAACCTTGAATTTGACCGTCATTTGTCCTGCCCTGGCCTGTGGAGGCCCGCCAACTTGCCGAATGTCCACCCAGTATAAAGCGGGGGGTCTTGCTTGAGAGTGGCTACTGGCGCGATAGTTGCATACATTTACGCGCCCTGTTGGATGGACGGCGCGATTCAGACCCCCAGGCGGTCTGCCAGCTCGGTCAGGCTGGCCACCACGTGGTGCGGCCGGCCGCGCGGCGCGGCGCTGCCCGCGGCCGTCAATCCAGGCCGGCAGACCCAGGCCGCCTGCAGTCCGGCGTCCAGCGCACCGTCCACATCCAGCACCGCGTCGTCGCCGATGTGCAGGGTGTGGGCCGGCGCGGCACCGGCCCGGCGGCAGGCTTCGGCAAAAGCCGCGGGCGCAGGTTTGCCCACGCCCAGTTGCTGCGCGCTGACGGCGGCGTGAAACCACCGCCCCAGGCCCGGCACCCGGTGAACATCGGCATTGCCGTTGGACAGCGCAACGACAGGCCAGCGGGCGGCCAGCCGCTCCAGCGCGGGCAGCACATCATCGAACAAATCCACCCGCTGGCGCTCGCTGAAAAACACCTCGAAGCCGTCGGCGGCGCGGGCCGGGTCGTCGCCACCGGCTTGCAAGGCCCGCCGGATGCACTCCTGGCGCAATGCGCCCAGGTCGTGCGCCCAGTCGGGACGGTCACGCAGCACGGCCTCGCGCAAGGCGCGCATCGCCGCAGCGTCATGGGCCGCGGCGGTGGCGGGCGCGTGCTGCACAAGCCAGTCGCGCAACGCGGCTTCGGCCCGGCGCAGGGTTGGCAAAACAGGCCAAAGCGTGTCGTCGAGGTCGAGTGTGAGGGCTTGCACGGTCATCAGCCGGGCATGGTAGCGGCGTGGCACACGCTAAGCTGCGCGCATGGACAAGCCGCTACCCGAACTGACCGCCCGCAACTTTCCCACAGCCCAGCAAGACGCACTGGCCGTGCAACCACCGACCCGTTACGGCGGGCCGGAGAGTGCCTATCGCCTGGCGTTTACCGACATCGATTTTTTGCTTCGCGAAGAACTGCGCCCGGTGCGCATGCAGCTCGAACTGCTCAAGCCCGAGCTGGTGCAGCAGGAACAGGGCATCGAATCGACGATCGTGATTTTTGGCAGTGCCCGCATCGCCAGCTTCGAGGACGCAACCGCCAGGCTGGCCGCAGCCCGGGCCACCGACAACCCGCAGGCGCTGCGCGTGGCCGAATCGGCGCTGGCGATGAGCCATTTTTACGAAGAGGCCCGGCGCTTTGCGGGTCTGGTGACCGAGCGGTCACGCGCCCTGCCGACACCGATCTACGTCGTCACCGGCGGCGGGCCGGGCATCATGGAGGCCGGCAACCGCGGTGCGTTTGACGTGGGCGGCAAGAGCATTGGCCTCAATATCGTGCTGCCGCACGAGCAACAGCCGAACGCGTTCATCACGCCCGAGCTGTGCTTCCAGTTTCACTACTTCGCGCTGCGCAAGATGCACTTTCTGATGCGCAGCATCGCGCTGGTGTGTTTTCCGGGTGGCTTCGGCACGCTGGACGAGCTGTTCGAGACCATGACCTTGGTGCAAACCGGCAAGAGCCGGCCCCGGCCGATACTGCTGTTCGGCCAGGCTTTCTGGGAGAAGCTGATCAACTTCGAGCACCTGGTGGATACCGGCATGATCAGCGCCAGCGACCTGGGGCTGTTCCACTTTGTCGAGACTGCCGAGCAGGCCTGGCAGTGCCTGGACGAGCATTACGGTTTTGCCGCCGCGGCTGAACCTCAGGGAGACGACGCATGAAGCCGCGCATCAGCCTGATCGGCGCGCCCACCGACATTGGCGCCGGCAGCCGCGGCGCCAGCATGGGCCCGGAGGCGATGCGGGTGGCCGGCCTGCAGACGGTGCTGGAAGGCCACGGCCTGACGGTTGCCGACCGCGGCAACCTGGCCGGCCCGCCCAACCCCTGGCTGCCGCCGGTGGACGGCTACCGCCATCTGGCAGAAGTGGTGGCCTGGAACCAGGCAGTGCATGACGCGATGCTGGCCGAGTTGCGCGCCGGCCAACTGCCGATCCTGCTGGGCGGTGACCACTGCCTGGGCCTGGGCTCGATCAGCGCGGTGGCCAAACACTGCCGCGAGACCGGCAAGAAGCTGCGCGTGCTGTGGCTGGACGCCCATGCCGACTTCAACACCCACCTGCTGACGCCCAGCGGCAACACCCATGGCATGCCGGTGGCGTGCCTGTGCGGGCTGGGGCCGCAATCGCTGATCGAGATCGGTGGGCAGGTGCCGGCGATCAATCCGAAGTGGTTGCGCCAGATCGGCATCCGCTCGGTCGATGCCGGCGAGAAGCGGCTGGTGCACCAGGTCGGCCTGGAGGTGTTCGACATGCGCTACATCGACGAGATGGGCATGCGCCACACGATGGAGCTGGCGCTGGCCACGCTGGACGCCAATACGCATCTTCATGTCAGCTTCGACGTCGACTTTCTCGACCCGGCCATCGCCCCCGGCGTGGGCACCACCGTGCCCGGCGGTCCCACCTACCGCGAGGCCCAGCTCTGCATGGAGATGATTGCCGACACCGGCCGGCTGGCCAGCCTGGACGTGATGGAGCTCAACCCGGCACTGGATGTGCGCAACCAGACCGCCGAGCTGGCGGTGGACCTGATCGAAAGCCTGTTTGGCAAGAGCACCTTGATGCGGGCTTGAGGCGGGTTCGGCAGGCTCGGCAGGCTCGGCAGGTTCGGCAGGTCCAGCGGGTCCGGTAGCGGCCCTGCACAGCCCGCTCGGGTCAACCGGCCGATCGGCCAACCCATCAAGCGCCCCGAGCGGCTGCGGTCGACGACGCATCCGGCATCGCACCGCCCAGCACGGACGCGACCAGCTGGTCGATGAAGGCCGTGTCGAGCCCGGGCAGGCGGAACTGATAACGGTAGAAGATCGTCCCGTAGATCTGGTCGTAGAGCAGTTCGGCGGGTAGGTGCACGTCGATGCTGCCGTCGACCTGGCCGCAGCGGATCACGCGCAGGCCGATAGCGCGGCGGATGCTGAGGTAGCGGTCGACGAAGACGCGCGAGTCGCCGGTCTCGGCCAGGCATTCGGCCAATACCGCCATCTGCACCCGGCCGAGATCGCCCTGCAGCGCACCCAGGTAGTGCACCGCGTGCGCGCGGATCGCCTCGGCCGGCGGCTCGGTCTCGGAGATCGGCAGCAGCAGCGTCGCCTGGCGCAGGTAGGCGTCGATCAGCAGGTGCAGCCGGCTCTCCCACCACTTGTAGATGGTCATCTTCGAGACGCCCGACGCGGCGGCGATGGCCTGCATCGTCGCGCCCTTGAGGCCGGCTTCGGCGGTCAACCGGTAGGCGGCGTCGAGTACCGCCAGCGCTGCGCTCTCGGAGCGCGGCCGGCCGGCGCGGCGCGGCGCATCGGCCGGCCCGGTTCTCACCGGCGACCTTTTGCGTGGCGTGTTCTGGCGCCGACCGGCGCAGGGCGGCGGCGTTCAAAATGGTGCATGGGCGGCCGTTGAAGCTGGCACATGGTTTGCTTCATATCTGTTACTGTACACCGCGTACAGTTATCTGGAAATCAAACCACGCGGCACCGACATGAGCCTGCCCGGCCGCCCGAAAGGCGAATACACCGCAATGCGAAGCATGGAGGTTGCCTGATGACCCCGCCCACCCCCGACCACCAGACCTACCCAGCCGGCGACGTGACCCTGCAGTCCGGCCGCGTCTTTCGCGGCATGCAGATCGCGTACAAGACCTTCGGCACGCTCAACGCCGACCGGTCGAACGTGATCGTCTATCCGACGTCATACAGCGCGCAGCACCACGACACCCAGTTCATGGTCGGCGAGGGTGCGGCGCTCGACCCGTCGCGCTGGTTCATCGTGATCCCGAACCTGTTTGGCAACGGGCTGTCGAGTTCGCCGTCGAACACACCGGCCGCTGCCTACGACGGCGGCGTGGGCCTGCCGTACCCGGGCATCACCTACTTCGATGCGGTGCAGGTGCAACGCCGCATGCTCACCGATCTGTGGGGCATCGAGCGGGTTGCACTGGTCTATGGCTGGTCGATGGGCGCGATGCAGGCCTACCACTGGGCAGCGCTGTTCCCCGATGCGGTGGACCGAATCGCAGTGGTCTGCGGCTCGGCGCGCTGCGCGCCGCACAACCGGGTCTTCATCGAAGGCGCCAAGCATGCGTTGATGGCTGATGCGGCGTATCAGAACGGCGTGTTCACTGCGCCGCCGGAGCGCGGCTACCGCGCGATGGGGCGGGTTTATGCCGGCTGGGCGCTGTCGCAGACCTTCTACCGGGACGAACTCTGGCGCAGCCTCGGTGCCCCTTCTCTCGACGCCTACCTGGAGACCTACTGGGACCGCAATTTCGCGCGACGCGATGCTGCCGATCTGCTGGCCCAGTTCTGGACCTGGCAGAACGGCGACATCAGCGCCAATGCGCTGTATGGCGGCGACTTGCCGGCGGCACTGGTGGCGATCCGGGCCCGCGTGCTGCTGATGCCGGGCGACCACGACCTCTACTTTCAGGTCGATGACAACCGGCTAGAGATGCCGCACCTGCGCAATGCCGTGCTCGCACCGATCCCGTCGGACTGGGGCCACCGCGCCGGCAACCCGGCGAACCAACCAACCGACCGCGCCTTCATCGAAAGTCGCGTGCGCGCATTGCTGGCGAGCTGACATGTTGAACACTTTGGTCGATGCCCCCGCCGATGCGCCCGTCTGTGCCCCGGTCATGACAGCGGCGCCTGCCGCAGCCCCACCGTTCCGCCTGAGGGCCGCCGAACTGAAAGCGCTGGCACTGCGCTCGAACGGCCCGGCCACGCGGCAGACGCTGGTGCACCTGGGCGCCATCGCCGTCACCGCCGCGCTGCTGTGGCAAGCGCTCGGCACGCTGTGGGCGCTGCCGCTGACGGTGCTGCTCGGCTACTTGCAGGCCTTCCTCTTCACGGCGCTGCACGAGTGTGCGCACCAGACGGCGTTCCGCAGCCGTGCCGGCAACACCCTGCTCGGCCACCTGTCGGGTCTGGCCCTGCTGCTGCCTTATGAGTACTACCGCGCCTTCCACTGGGACCACCACCGCTACACCCAAGATGCCGAACGCGACCCCGAACTCTCGACCCCGCTGCCGGCCCGCGGCTGGCCTCTGCTCTGGTACTTCAGCGGCCTGCCGACCTGGCGCGACCGCATCCACCTGCGGCTGGTGCACGGCGCACTCGGCCGCGTGACGGCGCCGTGGGTCGCGGCCGACAAGCGCCCGCTGATCGTGCGCGAGGCGCGCTGCTACCTGGCGTTCTACGCGCTCGTGGCCACCGTCTCGCTTGCGACGCACTCAATGGCCGCGGTCTGGCTCTGGATCGTGCCGATGATGGTCGGGCAGGTCTTTCTGCGTCCTTACCTGCTGGCCGAGCACACCGGCTGCGGCCATTCGCGCGACATGCTCGAAAACACCCGCACCACGTTCACCAACGCGGTTGTGCGCCGCTTCGCCTGGAACATGCCGTACCACGCCGAGCACCATGCCTACCCGGCCGTGCCCTTCCATGCCTTGCCTGGGCTGCATGCCCTGCTGGCCGACCACATCGTGCACACCGCACCGAGTTACCGCGCCGCTACCGCGACCGTGATGCGATCACTGGCTGACCGCAGCGCCAAGGCGGCCCCCGGCGCCACCGCCTGACCGACCCCGTTCCCGATCCCGATCCCGACCGCGACCCCCACCCCGCCACCACCACCGAGGACTCAACCCATGCACACCCTGACGCGACGTTTTTTCACCCGCCTGGTCATTACCCGCCTGGTTTTCACCCGGCTGCTCGCGAGCGCGGCAGCACTCGGTATGGCGCTGCCGATGGCAAGCGCACTGGCGCAGGACAAGCCCGTCGCCGGCGGCACGCTCAACATGCTGGTCCAGCCCGAACCACCGTCGCTGATGCTGGGCCTGAACCAGCTCGGGCCGACGCAGTTCGCGGCCAGCAAGATCTACCAGTCGCTGCTCGCCTACGGGCCCGACCTGAAGCCGCTGCCGTCGCTCGCGGCGTCGTGGACGATCTCGCCCGACGGCCTGACCTACAGCTTCGTGCTGCAAAAGGGCGTGAAGTGGCACGACGGCAAGCCTTTCACTTCGGCCGATGTCGTCTTCAGCGCCGACAAGTTTCTGCGCGAGGTGCACCCGCGCCTGCGGGCGCTGATGAACCAGCGCGTGGCGTCGGTCACGGCCGACGGCGACGACAAGGTCGTCTTCAAGTTGAAAGAGCCCTTCAACCCGTTCATCTACGCGTTCGAGGTCTCGACCATGCCGATGATCCCGAAGCACATCTACGACGGCACCGACTACCGCAACAACCCGGCCAACAACACACCGATCGGCACCGGCCCGTTCAAGCTCGCTGAGTGGAAGCGCGGCGCCTACATTCACCTGGTCAAGAACCCCGACTACTTCAAGCCCGGCCTGCCGTACCTCGACAACATCTACCTGCGCGTGATCCCCGACGCGGCCTCGCGCGCCGTGGCTTTTGAGCGCGGCACGGTCGATGTGCTGCGCGGCGGCGACGTCGAGAACTTCGAGGTGCGGCGCCTGCAAAAGTTGCCCGGCGTGACGGTGACGACCGCCGGCTGGGAGATGTTCTCGCCGGTGCTGTGGCTGCAGCTGAACCTGCGCAAGCCGCCGTTCGACAACAAGAAGGTGCGCCAGGCCATCATGCATGCGATGGACCGCAACTTCATCCTGAAGAACATCTACTTCGGGCTGGGCAAGCTGGCCACCGGCCCGATCGCCTCGACCACGCTCTACTACGACAAAAACGTCACCAATTACGCCTACGACATGGCGCTGGCGAAGAAGATGATCGCCGAGACCGGCATCAAGCCGGGCGACTACACGCTGCGCATGCTGCCGGTGCCCTACGGCTCGGTCTGGGACCGCCTGGCCGAGTACACCAAGCAGCAGATGGAGCAGCTCGGCTTCAAGGTCGTGATCGAGCCGACCGACCCGGCCGGCTGGGGCAAGAAGGTCTCCGACTGGGACTTCGACATGACGATGAACTTCCTCTACCAGTACGCCGACCCGGCGATCGGCGTGGCGCGCAACTATGTGTCTACCAACATCATCAAGGGCACGCCGTTCGGCAACAACCACGGCTATGTCAACCCCGAGGTCGACCGGCTGTTCGGTGCAGCGCCGGTGGTCAAGAGCGCCGACGCCCGCCAGCGCATGTACAGCGAGGTGCAGCGCATCCTGGTCGACGACGTGGCGGTGGTCAACCTGGTGGAGCTGCAGTTCGCCACGCTCTACCGCAACAAGGTGCACAACCTGGTGACGACAGGCATCGGCCTGAACGAGTCGCTCGACAACGTCTGGATCGGCAAGTAGCCGGCGGCCTCAGGGACAGCCGGCGTGGAGACGCTAGAGTTCTTCGCCCGCCGCGTCGTCAAGGCCGCCTTCGTGGTGGTCGGCGTCGTGGTGCTGAACTTTTTGCTGATCCATCTGGCGCCGGGCGACCCGGCGACCGTGATGGCGGGCGAATCGGGTGCGGGCGACCCGATCTTCCTGGCGCAACTGCGCCACCAGTTCGGCCTCGACCGGCCGCTGCACGTGCAGCTCTGGCTCTACTTGAAGGGCGTGTTCACGTTGAACATGGGCATCTCGTACCGCAACAACCTGCCGGTCGCCGAGCTGATCCTCGACCGCCTGCCGGCCACCTTGCTGCTGAGCGCGTCGGCCTTCGTGTTCTCGCTGGTGCTCGGCGTCACGCTCGGCGCACTCGCCGCGGCGCGGCGCGGCAAGCTGGCCGATTCGCTGATCATGGCGGGCGCCTTGCTGTTCTACGCGACGCCGCTGTTCTGGGTCTCGCTGATGGCGATGCTGGTGTTCTCCATTCAGCTCGACTGGCTGCCGCCGTTCGGCATGGAGAGCATCGGCGCCGGCCATACCGGACTGGCGCGCGCTTGGGACATTGCCCAGCACATGGTGCTGCCGGTCGCCACACTCGGCCTCTTCTTCACCGCCATCTACACCCGGCTGACACGCGCCACGATGCTCGAGGTGGCCTCGCTCGATTTTGTCAAGACGGCCAAGGCCAAAGGCGTGCCACCCGGGCAGATCCAGCGCCGCCACATTCTGCGCAACGCCATGCTGCCGGTGTTCACTTTCGCCGGCATCCAGACCGGCCAGATCCTCGGCGGCGCGGTGCTGACCGAGACCGTGTTCGCCTGGCCCGGCATCGGCCGCCTGATGTTCGACGCGCTGTTGCAGCGCGACTACCCGGTGCTGCTCGGCGCCTTTCTGGTCACCTCGGTGATGGTGGTGCTGGTCAACCTGCTGACCGACGTGCTGTACCGCCTGGTCGACCCGCGCATCGAGGCCGCTGCATGAACGGTCAATTCATGCGCCGCTTCGCGCGCAACAAGGGCGCGCTGGTCGGGCTGGTGATCGCAGCGCTGGTGATCCTGGTCGCGCTGTTGGCCGGCACCGTGTTTCCCGCCAGCCCGTGGACATCGTCGGGCGACCCGCTGCTCGACCCGCTCGCCGACCCGGCCCACTGGCTCGGCACCGACATGCTCGGCCGCGACATCGCCGCGGGACTGGCGCACGGCGCGCGCGTCTCGCTGCTCGTCGGCCTGGTCAGCACCGCAGTGGCCACACTCATCGGCATCTCGATCGGCGCTGTGGCCGGCTACTACGGCGGCCGCATCGACGATGTGCTGATGCGGCTCACCGAGTTTTTTCAGACCATCCCGACGCTGGCGATGGCGATCGTGCTGGTCGCCATCTTCCAGCCCACGCTGGGCTCGATCATCTCGGCCATCGCCATCGTGTCGTGGCCGCCGGTGGCGCGGCTGGTGCGCGGCGAGTTCCTGTCGCTGCGCTCGCGCGAGTTTGTGCAGGCGGCGGTGGTCATCGGCCAGAGCGCGCCGCGCATCATCTTCACCCAGATCCTGCCCAACACGATGTCGCCGATCATCGTCACCGCCTCGCTGATGATCGCCACGGCGATCCTGACCGAGTCGGCGCTGTCGTTCCTCGGCCTGGGGGACCGCAACCTGATGAGTTGGGGCTTCATGATCGGCGCGGCCCGGACCATGATCCGCGAGGCCTGGTGGATGAGCTTTCTGCCGGGCCTGGCGATCCTGCTCACGGTGCTCGCGGTGAACCTGATCGGCGAGGGCCTGAACGACGCCTTGAACCCGCACCTGCGGTCGCGGGGCGACGCATGACGACGACTGCGGGCAAGGCGCCGCTGCTCAGCATCGAAGGCCTCACCGTGCCGCTGCCGGGCGGAGCACGGCGCAACGCGTTGAGCAGCGTCGACCTGGTGCTGAACAGCGGCGAGATCCACTGCGTGGTCGGTGAATCGGGGTCAGGCAAGTCGATGTGCGCCAACGCGGTGATGGGTCTGCTGCCCGAGCCGCTCAAGGCCAGCGCCGGCCGCATCGTCTTTGAAGGCCGCGACCTGCTCGCGCTCGACGAGCCCGGTCTGCGCAAGCTGCGCGGCGCCTCGATCGGCATGATCTTCCAGGAGCCGCTGTCAGCCCTGAACCCGGTGATGCGCGTCGGCGCGCAAGTGGCCGAGGTCTACCGCGTGCACGGCCAGCGCGATGCGGCCGCGGTCGGACAGAAGGTGCTTTTGCAACTCGACCGTGTCGGCCTGCCCGACCCGATGACGCTGGCCCACGCCTATCCGTTCCAGTTGTCGGGCGGCCAGCGCCAGCGGGTGATGATCGCGATGGCGCTCGCGCTCGAACCCCGAATCCTGATCGCCGACGAGCCGACAACCGCGCTCGACGTCACGACCCAGTCGCAGATCCTCGCGCTGATCCGCAGCCTGCAGCGCACGGCGGGCATGGGCGTTCTCTTCATCACCCACGACTTCGGGGTGGTTGCCGAGATCGCCGACCGCGTGGCGGTGATGGAGCACGGCGTGGTGGTCGAGACGGGCACCGCCGATCAGGTGTTGAACGCGCCGAACCACGCCTACACCCGGCGGTTGATCGCCGCGGTGCCGAGGCGGCGCGACGAAGCGCGGGCCGGGGCGTCACCGAATGTCCAGACGCCGCTGGCGCCGGTGCTCGAAGTGCAGGGCCTGCACAAGCACTACGTGACGCGCGGCGGCTGGCGCACGCCGCGGCGGGTGGTGCGGGCGGTCGACGGCGTCGACTTCTGTGTGGCGCGCGGCGAAACCCTCGGCATCGTCGGCGAGTCGGGGTCGGGCAAGTCGACGATCGGCAAGTGTTTGCTCAAGCTGGTCGCAATCGACAGCGGCCGCATCCTGTTCGAAGGCCGCGACATCGCGCCGCTGTCGGCGCACACGTTCCGGCCGCTGCGGCGCGAGATCCAGATGGTCTTCCAGGATCCGTACGCGTCGCTGAACCCGCGCCAGACGGCGGGTCGCATCGTCTCCGACGGGCCGGTAGCGAGCGGCGCCACCCGCGCGCAGGCGCAGGTCCGTGCGCGTGAGCTGCTATCGCTGGTCGGGCTGGACGACGGTGCGTTCGACCGCTACCCGAACCAGTTCTCCGGCGGCCAGCGGCAGCGCATCGGCATCGCCCGCGCGCTGGCGCTCGACCCGAAGGTGCTGGTCGCCGACGAAGCCGTCTCTGCCCTCGACGTCTCGGTACAGGCGCAGGTGCTGGCACTGCTGCGCGAGTTGCAGCAGCGGCTGCGGCTGGCGCTGGTCTTCATCACCCACGACCTGCGTGTCGCAGCGCAGATCTGCGACACCGTGCTGGTGATGCACCGCGGCCGCGTTGTCGAGCGCGGCAGCCCGCGCCAGATCTTCGAGGACCCGCAGCATGCCTACACCCAGGCGCTGATCGCAGCGGTGCCCGGGCAGGGTTGGAACCCGACGCGGGCAGTGGCGGGCGATGAGGGCGACGTGGGCGGCACCGTACCTCTACCCGGTGGCGGCGTGCTGCCGCTGCCGGTCTGACAGCCTGCGAACACAGCCAAAAGGAGAAGCAGCGTGGCGACCATCCAGTACCTGACGACGATCGAGTTCGGCGCCGGCGTGTCGGCGCTGCTGCCGGGCGTGCTCGCCGACCTCGGCATCCACCGGCCGCTCTGGGTCACCGACCGGGGCATCGTCGACGCCGGCCTGTTCGACCGCGTGGCCGCCGCATTTGCGCAGCCGGTCGAGCGCGACACGGTGTTCGATGCGACGCCGCCCAACCCGACCGAAGCCGCGGTCGGGGCCGCGCTGCGCCGCTACCGCGAGGCCGGTTGCGACGGCATCGTGGCACTCGGTGGCGGATCACCGATCGACCTGGCGAAGGGCGTGGCGCTGATGGCCACGCACGACGGGCCGCTCTCGCGTTGGGCCGGCATGGCCGCGCTGGGCATGATCGGGCCGTGCGCGCCGATCGTCGCGGTGCCGACAACCGCCGGCACCGGCAGCGAGGTCGGCCGTGGCGCGTTGCTCTGCCTGGCCGATGGCAGGAAGCTGGTCTTCGTCAGCCCGCACCTGCTGCCCAGGCGCGCGCTCTGCGACCCGGCCCTCACCGTCGGCATGTCGGCTTTGATGACGGCCGGCACCGGCATGGACGCGCTCGCCCACTGTGTCGAAACCTTCCTGTCGCCGCGTTTCAACCCGCCCGCCGAGGCGATCGCGCTCGATGGTGCAGCCCGGGCCTGGCGCTGGCTGGCGCAGGCGGTTAGTCAGCCAAGCGATCTCGCGGCGCGCAGCGAGATGATGATCGCCGGCCTGCACGGCGGGCTGGCGTTCCAGAAAGGGCTGGGTGCGGTGCACGCGCTGTCGCACCCGCTCGGCGCGCTGACCGCCCCGACGCTGCACCACGGCACGGTCAACGCGGTGCTGCTGCCTCATGTGCTGCGCTTCAACCAGGGCCACGTCGGCGACAAGTTTCAGCGGCTGCGGGCGGCGTTCGGGCTTGATGCGGGCGCCGATCTTGCCGGCGCCTTCGTCGCGTTGAATGCCCGCATCGGCATGCCGGCCAGCCTGGCCGCGATGGGCGTGACAGCCGCAGCGCGGGCCCGGGTGGTGGCCGGCGCGCTGGCCGACCACAGCCTGCCGACCAACCCGCGACCGCTCGACGCTGATGCGCTGGGTCGCCTGTTCGACTTGGGCATGCAATGACCGCTGCGACCATCACCATCCACCCCGAGCGCGTCGTCCACCAGACCTGCCCGCACGACTGCCCCGACACCTGCGCGATGCTGGTCACGGTGCAGGACGGCGTGGCGACCCAGGTCCGGGGCGACCCGGCCCACCCGACCACGCAGGGGGTGCTGTGCACCAAGGTCTCGCGCACGCTGGAGCGCACCTACAGTGCCGACCGGGTGCTGCACCCGATGCGCCGGGTCGGGCCGAAGGGTCCGGGCCAGGGCGCTTGGGTGCGCATCTCGTGGGACGAGGCACTCGGCGAGATCGCGGCAAAACTGAAAACGATCGCCGCCGACGACCCGCAGGCGATCCTGCCGTACGCCTACTCGGGCACGCTCGGGCTGGTGCACAACTTCGGCATGCCACGGCGCTTTTTCCACAAGCTCGGCGCCTCGCTGCCCGAGCGTGTGCTGTGCTCGACCGCCGGTCGGGCCGGCTACAGCCTGGTCGTCGGCGCACCGGTCGGCACCGACATCACGGCGTTTGCCGATGCCAAGCTGATCGTGTTGTGGGGCACCAACCCGATCAGCTCCAACCTGCACCTGTGGACACGCATCGCCGAGGCCCGGCGCAAGGGCGCACGCGTCATCGCGATCGACCCGTACCGGTCGCTGTCGGCCGAAAAGTCCGACTGGCACCTGGCGCCACTGCCCGGCACCGATGCCGCGCTGGCGTTCGGGCTGATGCAGGTGCTGATCGCCCGCAAGCTGATCGACCACGACTACATCGCGCGCCACACGCTCGGCTTCGACGCGTTGGCGGCGCGCGCGGCCGACTACCCGCCAGAGAAGGTGGCGGCGATCACCGGCCTGGCTGCCGACGACATCGTGCGGCTGGCCGAGGCCTACGGTGCCGAGCGCACGTCGGCGATCCGCGTCAACTTCGGCCTGCAGCGCCATGCCGGCGGCGGCAATGCGGTGCGTGCCATCGCCTGTTTGCCGGCGCTGACGGGCGCTTGGCGCGAGGCCTCGGGCGGTGTGCTGCTCGACCAGACGGGTGTGCATGCGGTCGATCAGCCGCGGCTCGACGCGCGCCACCTGCTGCCCGACCCGCCACCGCGCAACGTCAGCATGGCGCAGCTGGGTGATGCGCTGCTGACCCTCACGGACCCGCCGATCCGCGCGCTCATCGTCTACGCGTCCAACCCTGCGGCAGTCGCGCCCGACAACACCCGGGTGCGGCAAGGGCTGCTGCGGCCCGACCTGTTCACGGTGGTCCACGAGATCTTCCCGACCGACACCTGCGACTACGCCGACATCGTGCTGCCGGCGACGACGCAACTCGAACAGCTCGACATCCACCGCCCCTACGGCACGCTCTACACGATGTGGAACGAGCCCGCGATCGCGCCGCTCGGCGAGGCCTGCTCGAACGCCGAGCTGTTCCGCCGTCTGGCCGCGCGGATGGGTTACACCGAGCCGTGCTTCAGCGAGACCGATGAAGACGTCGCGCGTGGTGCGCACGACCGCGCGGCTCCGGTCAACGCGACGCTCGACTTCGAGGTGCTCAAGCGCTGCGGCTGGCAGCGGCTGGCCGTGCCCGAGCGCTGGGCGCCGTTTGCCGAAGGCAAGTTCCCGACGCCGTCGGGCCGCTGCGAGTTCGAGAGCGAGACGGCAAGGCGGCAAGGCTTCGGTGCGCTGCCGGCGTTCATTCCGCCGCGTGAGTCGGCGCTCGGCAATGCGGTGCTCGCCGCGCGCTATCCGCTGGTGCTGCTGACGCCGCCATCGCGCCACTACCTGAACGCCAGCTTCTCGTCGATGGCCTCGCTGCGCCGCGACACCGGCGAGCCGACCCTGGAGATCCACCCCGCCGACGCGGCGGCGCGTGGCATCGCAGACGGCATGGCGGTGCGGGTGCACAACGACCGTGGCGCGTTCACCGTGGCAGCCCGCGTCTCCGACCGGGTGCGCACCGGTGTTGTCGTCGCGCCATCGATCTGGTGGCAGAAGCTGAGCGCCGACGGCGAGAACGCGAATGCCGTCACCTCGGGCGCGCTGACCGACATCGGCCGCGGCGCGACCTACTACGACACCGCGGTCGAGGTGGCGCCGCTGGCGGCTGTCGGTTACGCCCACTGAACCGCGAGAGAGTGAGGCGCCCATGCACACCCAACCCGCAAACGTGCAAGCGGCGGGCGATGCTGAGGCAGCTCGAAGCGCCGGCACCGACCGGGTTGCGCGATTGGACAAGGTCGCGCCGATGGGCCTCAGAACCGACCGCAACCAGCACGCCGTGCATCGCGCTGCTCACCGCGCAGATCGACATGCGCTGCCTGGCGCCGGCCTTCAGCGCCGCGTGCCCGGGCATCGACCTGCGCCATGGCGCGGATGTCGATGCGCTCGGCGCGCGGCGCGCACCTGCTCGAGGGCGACCTGCTCGACGCGCTCGCGTCCGGCCCAGATCGCCGCTGCCACGCTCGACGCCTTCAGGACCGAGCCGCTGCCGCCCGGGCACCCGTTCTGGCACGGTGCCCGCATCACCGTCACGCCGCCCATCGCCACCCGCACGGCGCTGGCCGTGATTGCCTGGCAGACACTCGAGAACCTGGCGCAGATCGACAGCAGCCTGCGCCCGCCGCGAGCGGTCGACAAAGGTTTCGGCTACTGAAATCTTCGCCCGGCGGCAGCCTGGCCGACACCCACCCCTCCCGAAAGGACGTTCCCCATGACCCGACCGCAGGCCGTGCCCACCGTGCAGATAGACCAAGCCCGCGTGAAGGTGACCGAGTGGCGCTTCGCCCCCGGCGCCGAAACCGGCTGGCACCGACATGCGATGGACTATGTCGTGGTGCCGATGACCAGCGGGACGCTGCTGCTCGAGACGCCGACCGGCGAGGTGCGCAGCCCACTGACCGCTGGCGTGTCGTATGCGCGGGCGGTGGGCGTCGAGCACAACGTCGTCAACGACAACGACCACGAGTTCGTGTTTGTCGAGGTCGAGTTGCGCTAGGCCAGCGCTGGCCGAGTTCGACGCCGATCCAGGCGCCGCCAGGCCTTGCCGGCATTGCGCGTGACACAGGCCGCGGGGCGGCCCTTGGGCTGGTGCGCGGCCAGACGGAGGCGCCGTCCACCCGAAACACCCAGGCCGTGTCGGCGTCGCGTGGGTGCACGACCATCGGGAAGCCGAAGTCGCCCACCCGCTTGGGCATCTTGCGGCCGATGCGTTGCCAGGGGCGCCCAGGCGACACCCCTGTCTTCGGAGCGGAACGGGCCCCGCTGTGGCGGTGTTGCGGGCTGCAGCGGCCTTGCGGGCTGGAGAGCGGATCGAAGATCGGCTCATGGCGCTTGGTCCTTGATGGGCGCAACCTGCAGCCTGTTTGGGTTTGCTGACCGTCAAACGGCGTCCAGCGCCCTTACCGGCCGCACCTCGATGCTGCCGTACTGGGCCGGCGGGATGCCGCTGGCGATGCGGATCGCTTCGTTCAGGTCCTTGGCTTCGACCAGGTAGAAGCCTGCCAGCATCTCCTTGGTCTCGGCAAACGGTCCGTCATACAGCGTCACCTGCCCGCCGCGCACCCGCACCGTGGTGGCGGTGTGGGTGGCATGCAGCGGCTCACCGCCGACGAGTTGCTGGCTGGCTTGCAGCTCGCGCACGCAGTCCATGCAGACCTGGTCGCTGCACGCGGCCCAGTGTTCGGCGTCGAGGTAGACGAGGCAGAGGTACTTCATGGGGGCTGCTCTTTTGTCGGGGGTCGTCCGCCGGCGATCTCGGGCTCGACCAGCGTGGCCAGTTGCGCCAGCGACTTTTGCCAACCGAGGGTGCACATCTCCAGCGGAATCATCTCCGGAATGCCACTTTGCTCGATGCTGATCTCGGTGCCAACGACGACGGGGCGGAGCGTCACCGTGACCTGCAACACGTCCGGCATATTCGGGTCGTCGAACACGTCGGTGTAGCGGATCAGCTCGTTCGGCTTCAGTTCGAGGTACTCACCGCCGAACGAGTGTGCCTGGCCGGTCGTGAAGTTGTGGAACGACATCTTGAACCGGCCGCCGACCTGGGCGTCCATCTGGTGGACGGTGCAAGTGAAGCCATAGGGCGGCATCCACTTGCTCAGGGCCCCGGGTTCAAGAAATGCGCGGTAGACCTTTTCGGGTTTGGCGCGCAAAACGCGGTGCAGATGGACGGTTCGGGCTGTCATGGGCGTGCTCCTGGGTTCTGGTGCGTGCTGGTGAGTGCTGGTGGATTACAGCTTGGACGGCCCGGCGTTGACCATCCAGCCGATGCCGTAGCGGTCGGTCAGCATGCCAAAGCGCTCAACCCAGAAGCTGGCGGCCATCGGCATCGAGACGTTGCCCCCTTCGCTCAGGGCCTTGAAGGCGGCTTCACCGGCGGCGACATCGTCGTACTCCAGCGTCAGTGCGATGCCGTTGCTGGCGCCTGAGCTGGTGCGCTCCATGCCGGGCGGCCTGTCGGCCGCAAAGAGCTGGCCGCCGGCGGGCAAAGCGGCGCTCGGGCGCCTGCTGCGCCAGCGCTGCAGCGGCGCGGTAGTGCTGCCGCGCAGCCTCGATCCGGCCGGCGCGGCGGCACAGGTCGGCCATCGCGGCGGGGGCCAGGTGGTAGTCGGACAAGGCCGGCAGCAGCGGGCCGATCAGCGCCAGGCCGGCTTCGGGGCCATCCCGCATGGCCACCGCCACCGCGCGGTTCAGCGCCACCACCGGGCTCGGCTCGCTGCGCAACAGCGCGTCGTACAGGCCGACGATTTGCGGCCAGTCGGTGGCTGTCGCTTCTGCCGCTTCGGCATGCACGGCGGCTATTGCCGCTTGCAGCGCGTATGCGCCAAAGCCGCGCTGCCGCAGTGCGGCTTCAGCCAGCGCCGCACCTTCTGCGATTTGCCCGTGGTCCCAGCGGGTGCGGTCTTGTTCATCCAGCGGCACCAGGTCGCCCGCTGCGGTGCAGCGAGCCGCGCTGCGGGCATGGTGCAGTTGCATCAGCGCCAGCAGCCCCATCACCTCGGGCTCACCGGGCATCAGGCTCAGCAACAGGCGCGCCAGGCGGATCGCCTCGTCGGCCAACTCAAGGTGCAACGCTGCCGCGCCGGCATGCGCCGAGTAGCCTTCGTTGAAGACCAGGTAGATCACCCGCAGCACGCTGGCCAGCCGGGACGGCCGATCGGCCGGGCCCGGCACTTCGTAAGGGATCCTGGCCGCCAGGATCTTGGCCTTGGCGCGGACGATTCGCTGCGCCAGCGTCGGCGTGGCGATCAAAAAATGCCGAGGCGATGGCCTCGGTCGGCAAGCCGCAAACCTCGCGCAGCGTGAGTGCGATGCGGGCCTCTTCGGCCAGGCTCGGGTGGCAGCAGATGAAGATCAGGCGCAGGCGGTCGTCTTCGATGTCATGGCGCGCGTCCCACCGTTGCTCCCAGCCCGTTGCCTGTTCGTCGGGCACCGCTGCGGCGGCGTCGGCCACTTCGGGTGCCGCGTCGATCGATACAAAGCGCGATTGGCGACGAACCCTGTCTATGGCCTTGAACCGGCCCGCCGACACCAGCCAGGCCACCGGGTTTGCCGGCATGCCTTGGATGGGCCACTGCTCGGCCGCCGCGACACACGCGTCGTGCAGCGCCTCTTCGGCAGCGTCCATATTGCCCGGCAGGCGCACCAGGGTGGAGAAGACGCGGCGTGGCCGTCTCGGCGGTAAATGTCCTCGATAAGGGCGGTCATGCTGCTACGCTAACTGAGATCGTGGCGGACTTCAGCGGGTCAACCCGGGCACTCTTGACACAGCTGCGCACGTTGAAGGCGGTGCGCCCGCCGGCCGACCGACCGGGGACCGCGCGCCGCCGCGGATGTGCAGACACGGCAAGGCGATGTCACCCGCTTGACAGTGAAACCCCGGGTGCCACCTCGCGCAGCCACGCCTCACCATAGCCAAATCCCAACTGGAGGTGACCCGATGCTGACCCGAACTGCCCTTGCCATGCTCACCCGCTGCCTGCTGCCGCTGGCCCTCTCCAGCCTGGCCGCACCGGCGCTGGCACAGGCCTTTCCCATTCCGGGCAAGGTCATCCGCATCGTCGTGCCCTTCCCGGCCGGTGGTCAGACCGATATCCAGGCGCGGCTGCTGGCGGCCAAGCTGCAGCCGGCGCTGGGTGTCACCGTGCTGGTGGACAACAAGCCCGGCGCGTCCAGCATCCTGGGCACGATGGAGGTGGTGCGCGCCCCGGCCGACGGCCACACGCTGCTCTACACCATCAGCGTCACCGCCGCACAAAACCCGCACCTGTTCACCAAGCTGCCCTATGACCCGATGAAGGACCTGACCCCGGTCATGTTTGCTGCACGCTCGTCCACCGTGCTCACCGTGCCGGCCAACTCACCCTTCAACAGCGTGGCCGACCTGGTCAAGTTTGCCAAGGCCAACCCGGGCAAACTGAACTATGCGTCGTACTCGCTGGGCTCGACCTCGCACCTGGTGGCCGAGTTGATGCAGCAGGCCACCGGCACCGAGATGACGCACATCCCGTTCAAGGGATCGGCCGACGCCGGCATGGCGTTGATGGGCGGTCAGGTGGATTTTTTGTTCGACGGCCCCACCACCGCGCTGGCCAACGCCCGGGGCGGCAAGGTGAAGATGCTGGCCTTCACCGACCCCAAGCCCTATGCCGCGCTGGGCAGCCTGCCCAACATGGCGCAAGCCGGCGTGCCGGGGGTGGATGTCACCGGCGGCATGCAGTTTTTCGGCCCGCGCAACCTGCCACCCGAGGTGCTGGCCAAGATCAATGCTGCGCTGGCCAGCGCGCTCAAAGACCCCGAAGTGGCCAAGCTGTACGCCGACGGCGCCAGCGAGATCGTGGCCTCCAGCGCCGCCGAGCATGCGGTGTCGGTCAAAGAGCAGTACGAGCGCTGGGGCGCTGTGATCCGCAAACTGGGCTTGAAGATGGATTGAGTGCCTGAGCGGCTGCCCGGCAGCCCAGACCTGCCAACTTTGCAGCCGACCCCAGGGCGGACCAGGCTGCCTCAAACGCCCGCTTGACCCGGCACCCAGGTACCGGGTTTAAGCTAGCGCCATGCCCAGCCCAACCCGACCGCCCGAGACACGCGGCGCCCCGCTGACCACAGCGCGCCTGTGCGCTGCCGCCAGCGCCACCCGCGGCATGCTGCGGCTGTACGAAGCCGAGGGCCTGCTCGCGCCGCCGGCCCGCAGCAGCGCCGGTTACCGCCGCTACCCGGCCGACACGGTCGACCGGGTGCAGGCCATCCGCTTGCTGAAGGAACTGGGCTTCACGCTGCGCGACATCGGGCTGCTGCTGTCCGAACGCGACGAAGGCGCCATCGATCCAGCGCGCATGCAGGCACTGGCCGCTGCCCAAGTGGCCACTATCGATGCCCGCATGGCCCGCCTGGCCCTGGTGCGCCGCTACGTGGCTGCAGTGGCCGCAGGCGACCTGTCGCAGTTGCAAGACGATGCCGAATGCCAATTCCTGGTGGATTTCATGGCCGCCGCTCCGATCGTTGCGCCCACCACCGCCACCCTGTCCGCCACCTTCACCCCACTGGCCTGTTGGGCCGAAAGCGCATCCTGATGAAACGTCGACACCTGCTTCTGGGCGGCCTGGCCGCCACCGGCGCCCTGGTGGTGGGTTGGGGCGTGATGCCGCCCCGCCAGCGCCTGACCGGCAGCAAGCCCTTGCCCGTCGCAGCGGGCCAGACCGCCTTCAACGGCTGGGTCAAGATCGGCAGCGACGACGTCGTGACGGTGATGGTGCCCAAGAGCGAGATGGGCCAGGGCGTGACCACCAGCCTGGCGATGCTGCTGGCCGATGAGCTGGACGCCGACTGGGACCGGCTGCGCACCGAGCACCCGCCTATCGATGCGATCTACAACAACATCGCCACCGTGGCCGACGGCCTGCCGTTCCACCCCGACGATCAAGGCGCGATCAAGCGCACCGCCGCCTGGCTGACGGCCAAGACCATGCGCGAGATCGGCCTGCAGGCCACCGGCGGATCGTCCAGCATCAAGGACCTGTGGCTGCCGATGCGGGAAGCCGGCGCCAGCGCCCGCGCCATGCTGGTGGCCGCCGCCGCACAGGGCTGGGGCGTGCCGGCGGCCGAGTGCCGGGTCGTCAAGGGCGTGGTCAGCCATGCCGGGTCGGGCCGCAGCGCCAAGTTCGGCGAGTTGGCCGAGCGCGCTGCCAAGCTGCCGCTGCCCGGCTCGGTCACGCTCAAGACCGCCACCGAGTTCAAACTGATCGGCCAGCCGCAAAAGCGACGCGAGGCCGCCGGCAAGCACGACGGCAGCGCACGTTTTGGCATCGACACCGTGCTGCCCGGCATGTTGTACGCCAGCGTGGTGATGTGCCCGACCCTGGGCGGCAGCGTGGCCAGCTTCGACGCCAAGGCCATCGAGGCCATGCCGGGCGTCAAGAAGGTGCTGTCCGTGCCCGGCCAACGCGGCGGCAGCGGTGCGGTGGCGGCTGTGGCCGACACGCCCTGGCACGCGATGCAGGCCGCCAAGGCAATCTCGGTCGCCTGGGACCACGGCCCGGCGGCCACGTTGTCCAGTGCGGGCATCCACCAGCAACTCGGCCTGGCGCTGGATTCAGGCGACGGTTTTGGCTACTACAGCCATGGCGACGCGGCCGGGGCGATGAAACAAGCCGCCAAGACCCTGCGGGCCGAGTACAGCGCGCCATTGCTGGCGCACGCCACGCTGGAGCCGCAAAACTGCACCGTGCAGTTCTTGGACGGCCGTGCGACGGTGTGGGCACCCACGCAAGTGCCCGGCTTGGCCCGCTACGTGGCGGCCAAGGCGCTGGGCCTGGACAGCGAGCAGGTCGAGATGAACGTCACGCTGCTGGGCGGTGGCTTTGGCCGGCGGCTGGATGTGGACTTTGTTGCCCAGGCCGCCAGCATCGCCCGCGCCCTGCCCGGCCTGCCGGTGCAGACTTGCTGGACCCGCGAGCAGGACATGACCCACGACTTCTACCGCCCGCCTTGCGTGGCGCGTTACGAGGCCGGCTTCGACGCCCAGGGCAAGCCGGTGGCCTGGACCGCCAAGTCCGCCGGGCCGTCGATCGTGCAGCAGTTTTTGCACCGGCAGTTCGGCCTGCCTGGCGCCGGGCCGGACAAGACCACCGCCGAGGGTGCGTTCGACCAAGCCTACGAGTGGCCTAACGCCCGCATCGGCCACGCCATCGTCGAACTGCCGCTGCCGGTGGGCTTCTGGCGCTCGGTCGGCCATTCGCACCAGGCGTTTTTCAAGGAGAGTTTTGTCGACGAGGCGGCCCACGCCACCGGACAAGACCCGCTGGCCTTCCGCCTGGCCTTGCTGGCCCGCCATCCGCGCCACCGCGCCGTGCTGCTGCGTGCGGCCGACCAAGCCGGCTGGGGCCAGCCGCTGGCACCCGCTGCCGACGGCGCCAAGAAGGCGCGTGGCATCGCGCTGCATTCGAGTTTTGGCAGCACCGTGGCCCAGGTGGCCGAGGTCTCGCTCGACCCGAAAGACCCCAAACGCATCCGGGTACACCGGGTGGTCGCGGCCATCGATTGCGGCTTGGCCGTCAACCCCAACGGCATTGCCCAGCAGATGGACAGCGCGGTGGTGTTTGGCCTGACCGCCGCGCTGTTTGGCGAGATCACGCTGGACAAGGGCCAGGTGCAGCAGGGCAACTTCCACCAGCAGGCGCTGCTGCGGCTGAGCGATTGCCCGGTGATCGAGACCCACATCATCACCAGCACCGAGCCGCCCGAGGGCGTGGGCGAGCCCGGCACGCCGCCGATCGCACCCGCCGTGGCCAACGCCCTGTTTGCGCTGACCGGCCAACGCCTGCGCAGCCTGCCCCTCAAGCTGGCCTGACCGACCCCCCGGTACCCCGTACCCTGTACCCCGACACCCCATGACCACCACCCTGAACATCAACAACAAGCCCGTCACCGTGACGGCCGAGCCCGACACCCCGCTGCTGTGGGTGTTGCGCGGTGAGCTGCAGATGACCGGCACCAAGTTCGGCTGCGGCATGGCGCTGTGCGGCGCCTGCACCGTGCAGATCGACGGCGAGCCGGCACGCGCCTGCGTGACACCGATCTCGGCCGTGGGCCAGCGTGCGGTGACCACGATCGAAGGCCTGCAAGGCCGCGAGATCACGGTGTTGCGCCAGGCCTGGACCGAGATCGACGTGGTGCAGTGCGGCTACTGCCAAAGCGGCCAGTTGGTGGCCGCGGCCGCGCTGCTCAAGGCCGTGCCCAAGCCCGACGACAGCCAGATCGACACGGCGTTGGACGGCAACCTGTGCCGCTGCGGCACCTACCCGCGCATCCGCGCCGCCATCCACCGCGCTGCTGAACGTCTGAACGCCGCAGCCTGACCGCCGCCGCTAGATCGCCCCACTCGCCGGGGCCGGTCAACGCGCCGCGCGACGCCAGGACAGGCTGACCATCGCGCCGATGGCCGCCAGCAGCACCATGAAGCTGGCGGACCCGGACAGGTCGTCGCCCTCGCCTTGGCGGCTGCGCGCTGACGGCAACGTCGGTGCCACCGGCGCACGCGGCACCAGCGCCAGCGGCGCATGCGGCACCAGCGCCAGCGGCGCGGCGCCGCCCAGCGCGACGCTCCGCATCACCGGCCCGGATGGCATGGCCAGCACGGGCGGGGTGGCTGCGCAGATCTGGGACGGGGTGCATGCGGCGACACCCGCGCCGGCCAGCCCGGCCGGCGCCAGGGCGGCCAACGCCAGCAGCGCACCGGGCAAGCAGCGCCGGCCATAAAAGGCGGCCCGCTGGAGCAGGGAGAAAACATCCGAATTGAGCACAGCGACACTGTTCCTGCCGCTGTTGGGCCCGTCAAGCCAAGTTCTGATGCGCTTGGCAACAAGACGTTTCAGTGTGGCAGACGGCCGGTTTATATCGATGGCGCCAGGGGCGCACCGGGCCGGTCGGCACATTCGTCAAACAGCCGCACCGTGCAGCGTGCACACACCGCGGCGTCCAGCCGGGGCACGATGGTGGCGATGGCGCGGTGTTTGTCCGGGAAAACCTGGGCCTGGCCCAGGCGCTGCAAAAATCCGGTGCGTCGCCACATTGCCAACACCTGCGGCCGGGGCCGGTGGAAGTACAAGGCGCCGCCCAGCTCGCGCCGGCGCAGCAACTCCTCGTCCCACAGGTCGGCGGCCGCCAGGTCGATCGAGTTCATGCTCTTGGCCATCACCAGCAGGTGGCGTTGGCCGTCCGCATGGGCTGCGGCGGTCTGGCGCAGCGCGCGCAGGCGCTCGGCCACATGCGGCACGGCACCGAACCAGACCGATCCCTCCATGCGCAGCAGCTTGAGTTGCGGGCACTCGGGCAAGGGGCTTGGGTGCCCGCCCGGCAGCGACGGCCGAGGCTGCCCCGCCGCATCGGCCAGCACCACAAACGGCCGCCCCGGCGACTGGCTGTCAAAGCCCATCGTGCGCAGCGCCGGCCTGGCCATGCGGTACAGGTAGACCACCAGCGACAACATCACACCGGCCATCACCGCCACCTCCAGCCGCAGCGCCAGCGTGGCCAGCGCGGTCACCAGCGCCACGCCAAACTCGCTGCGGTCCAACCGCCAGGCGCGGCGCCAAGCCGGCTGGTCCACCAGCGCCCAGGCCACCACCAGCAGCAATGCGGCCACACCGGCCAGCGGGATCCAGGCCAGCAGCGGCCCGGCCAGCGCCACCAGCGCCACCAGCCACAGCGCTGCGGCCACGCCCGACAGCGGCGTGCGGGCGCCGGACTCCAGGTTGGGCAGCGACCGGTTCAGCGAGCCGCAGACCACCAGGCCCGAACTGACAGATGCCGTCAGGTTGGCCAGGCCCTGGCCCAGACATTCGCGGTTGGCGTCGATGTGCTGGCCGGTGCGGGCGGCCAGCGCCTTGGCGATCGCCATCGCCTGGCCCAGCGCGATGATGGTCAGCGCCAGCGCTGCCGGCAGCAGTTGCGGCCACAGCGTGGACAGGCGGGCGGCATCGGCCAGCGGCCAGCGCCACTGCGGCCAGGCCGACGGCGGGCTGCCCAGGCGCAGCGGCGGCGCACCAGCCGCCCACGGCCCGCCCCAGGCCGCGCCGTACCGCGTCACGACCCAGCAAGCCGCCATGCCCACCACCAGCGCCAACAGCAGGTGCGGCCCGCCGCGCCACCAGCGCCGCCCGGCAGCGGCCACCGCCAAGGTCAGGCCCCCCACCGCCAGCGACGGCAGGGCCCTACCCTCAGCAAGTGCCGCCAACGCCTGCAGCGGCGATGCCCGGCCGGCTGCACCCATCAGCCCGGCCAGCGCGTACCAGGCGATCAGCCCGGCCGCCCCGGTGGTGAAGCCCAGCATCACCGAGGGAGAGATGAAATTGGCCAGCGTACCCAGGCGCGCCAGCGCCAGCGCCAGCTGCATCAGGCCGACGGTCAGCGTCAGCGCCAGCGCCAGCGGCACGATCAGGCTGGCATCACCGGCGGCCAGCGGCACCAGCATCGCACCCAGCGCCAGCGAGGTGGCGTTGGTCGGGCCCGACAACACATGCCGGCTCGACCCCGCCAGCGCGGCCACGGCGCAAGGCAGCACGGCTGCGGCCAGCCCCATCGCCGTGGGCAAGCCGGCCAGCGCGGCAAAGGCGATGGCCTGTGGCAACACCAGCAGCGCACCCAGCAGGCCGGCGACGCCGTCGGCGCGCAGCGTCTTGCGGTCTACCTCACGGGTCCAGTCGCCCAGCCAGCGGGCCAGCAGGGTGGCGGGTACAAGGGCGGTCGGCATCACCCAAGCGTAGCAGCGGCGGACAGCGTTGGCGCCGGCCGGCGGCGACGCAAGCAGCCCAGCCGAGGCGCCGCACGCGCCTTTAGCGGCGGGCCGCAGACCGGCGCGGGTGGTGCCAGGCCAGCGCCGCGGCCATCGCCAGGCCGGCAGCGGCGTGGGTCCAACCCAACGTGGGTCTGAACCATTCCGGCGCAAAGTAGTACAGGCCATAGCCGCTGGCGGCCAGCAGCGCGGCCAGGCCACTCAGCATCACCCCGCTGGCGCGCTGGTGGGCCCGGCGGGGCCGTCGGCTCAAGCGCCAACCTTGCGGCAGATGCGCGGCCGCGAGGACGCCGAACATGAACAGCCCGCCATACGCCGCCAGGCCGTGCAGCCGCAGCGCCCAGGCTTCCAGCGGATGCGGCAAGTCGTCGGCCGCGGCAGCCAGGCCGGCGCGGTAGTGCAGCGCCAGCCAGCCCAGCCCCGTCAGCAACAGCACCACGCCGACCAGCAGCACGCCCTGCCGGTGCCAAGGTGCCAGGCGGTGGCCGCCATGGGCAGTGACAGTGCGCATCATGGCGGCACCCCGTGCCACCAGGCACTGGCGCCATGTTGCGCCAGCAGGGCATGCGCCGGGTTGCCACTGGCGGCCACCAGCTTGGTCAGTGCATCGGCCCAAAGGCACAAGGGTGCGGCCACGCTGACGTGGGCAGCGTCTGCGGCGCGGCGCTTGGCTGCACTGCCGCCGGGGTGCAACCGGCCGGTCCGGGCCGCCGCAGTCTGCACCAAAACGCCCACCGCACCGCCCACCGCACCGCCCACGCCACGGCCCACCCCACGGCCCACCAGGCGTGAGCGCTGGCCCGGGCCGAAAGCGCTGGTGGCAAAAGCGCCGTCGCGCAGATGGCCAAACAACCGCGCACCGCCACCGGCGTGGCGCAGCTGCACCGTCAGGTCCAGGTCACCAAAGACCCGCAAGTCGCCACCGGCATTGACCCAGCCCGCCGCGGCGCCGTGGTGCTGCAAGGCCTGCACGGCCAAGTCCACGGCATGGCCCTTGCCGATGCCGCCCAGGTCGAGCCGCACCGCGCTGCAGCGCTTTTCAAGCCACGCCCCGTCCAGCCACCAACCGGCGGGCGCCGAGCCCAGGCTGATGTCAAACAAGCCGTCGCTGGCCAGCCGCAAGGCCTGCGCCGCCGCCAGCACCTGCCGGGTGACGGTACGCACGGCCAGCCGCTGGCCGGCGCCCAACGCTTGAAAGCGCGACAGGTCACTGTCCGGATCGAAGCGCGACAAGCAGGCCTGGGCGTGGTGGATGGCGGCAAATGCGGCCTCCAGCGCGGCGTTTGCCGCATCTGCACGCCATGCGCCGCCCGGGCCCGCCAGCGGGCCGGTGCCGTCAACCACCCCGTCCGGCCATCGCAGGCCGATCTCCACCACCGTGCCCAGCAAGGGCCGGGCCCGTCGCAGCGCCGGTGGCACGCTGGTACTGCCCATCACAGCGCGCCAGCGCGGCGCGCCAATGCCAGCACCGCAACGATGCGCCGCACACCGTCGGTGACGTGGCTGCAGCTCAGTGTGGCGCCGCTGATGTTGTTGATGTCCTCGCCGACACGCAGTGCGGCGGCCGTGCCCTTGCCGACAAACTGCCGTCGCCAGGCGGGCAACCGGATCTCGTGGCCGTGGCTCTCGCGGTAGGCCAGGATCTCGATCTGGCGAACCGCGCCGTCCAGCCCAAGCGCCACCGCGTAGCTGATCAGCTCGACCTTGCCGACCACCTCGTCGGCCACCACAAAACCCTGCAGCACGCCGGCGCGCTGCGCCAGCCGCACCGTCCAGCCGGCAGACCGCGCCCGTACACCTTGGGCGTCGAGCTGCTGCAACTGCGCGGCGTCCAGCGTCAGGCGCCGCAGCTCGAAGCCATCGGCATCGGGGAACATCAGCCGCGCCGCCTGCTCGGCGCTGAGGTAGTCCACCGCAAAAGCGCTGGCCGGCCCCAGCGCCGCCGCAGCACCCGCCAGCGCGCCTGCCAGCACGGTGAAGCGCATCAGAAGCTCCAGCCCAAACCGAGGTTGACCCGGTCCAGGTCGGGCGCCTCGCGGAAACGCTGCCAGTCGGCCTTGAGCACCACCCCGGGTGAGACCACGAAGTTGGCGCCCAGTGTGGTGACCCGTTCGGCCCGGGCCGCGGCGGGTGTCAGCCCGGCGCCCAGGTCGGCATAGGCGCTGGCGGTGTTGAAGCGCTCCCAACGCACGAATGGCGACAAGGCGTAATCACCACGCGACCACAGCTTGTAGGCACCCTGCAGGTAAAAGCCGTCGAAGGTCTTGGGGATCAGCGTCGGATTGCCCACCAGTGGTGCGTTCAGCGCGGCGGTGTTGCTGATGTCGCCGCGGGCGTAGACGGTGGACAAATCCCAGCGGCCGGGTGTCCAGCGGGCATGGGCGTCCCAGAGGGTGATGCGGGCGGTGGTGCTGGCCTGGCCCTGGGTGCCCTGGCCCGAGAACACCGAGCCGCCCAGCAACAGGCCGGGCACACCGCGCCAGTTCAGCGCACCGAACACCGCCAGGTCGCGGCTGCGCGCTTGCGACAGCTCCTGGTGGATGGCGCCCAACGGAGATTCACGCCCCTCGGTCGAGGCTGCGTCCCACTTGTTCAGATCGAAGCTGGTGCTCAGGCCACCCTGGGCGGTCAGGCCGTTGTCGAAACTGGCCACCCCTTGCACGCCGCCCTCGCGCCAGGTGCTGGGGATGATGGCGGTCTCGACGAAGTTGCGCTCGACACCGTAAAACGCGGTCGGCTCATGGTTCTCGTTAAGCAGGCCCACCGGCATCAAGAACAGCCCCGCCCGCAGCGCCAACAAGGGCGTGAGCTGGCGCTCGATATAGGCCTGCTCGACCGCGACCTCGCCCTTGTCGCTGGCTGACGCCACCGCATGTTCGACCTCCAGCTCGGTCACCAGCTTGGTGCGCTCGTCGAAGCGGTGCTGAAAGCCCAGCACCAAGCGCCGCACATCGGCCTGGCCGTTTTGCGGCGCGTGCACCGGCCGGTTGTAGTTGATCTCGCCGTAGCTGGTGATCACCGTGGCCGGGCCGGCCGGCGCGCTGGGGGCGGCGGCGTCGAACCCGCCGGGCAGTGGGGCGGCGCCGGGCAGCGCAACAGGTGCCGGGGCTGGCGACGTGGCCGGCGCCTGCGCGCCGCGCAGCTGCAGCACGGCCATCTGGGCCTTGACCGCTGCCAGCTCGCTGGACAGCTGGTCCAGCCGCACCGCCAGCGCGGTCTCGGTGGCGGACTGCGCCAGCGCACCGCCGGCGGCCAGGGCCAGCGCGGCGGCCATCACGGTACGGGCTGGCAGGGCCAGCGACTTGTTCGGGGTCATTGGGGGCTCCGGTGGGGAAACAGGCTGAGGCTGGAATAGCGTGGGCAGGTCCGGCGGCTCACGGCCGGTACCCGTCGCTCAAGGTCTTCAGGAAGGCGATCACGTCGTCGATCTCGGCGTCGCTCAGGGCCGGCGGGTCACCGGCGCGGCGGTTGTAGGGCGCCTCGGTCGTGTTGACATTGCCGCGGTAGGCCGGCGGCAGGTCGTCGAACTTGTCGACGCTGCCGTCGGCTGCCCGCCCGTACCACTTCTCGGGCCGGGTGTCGCGCTGCAGGTAGAACGTCAGCGCGTCCTTGAGCGTGCCGAAGCGCCCGTTGTGAAAGAAGGCCCGCCGCAGCGCCACATTGCGCAACGACGGCACCTTGAAAGCGCCGCACAGGTCGGTGCGCCGGGCCAGCCCGGGCTGCTCGCACAGGCCCAGGTCGAAATAAGCCGGGTCGGCGTTGCGGGCAATCGCCGGATTGCGCGGCACGCCCAGGTTGTCGTAGCTGAAATCGGTGAACAGCGGCAGGCTGCCGTCAGCCGACCTGGCTGAGGGGTGGCAGGCCGCGCAATTGCCCTTGGCCGGGCTGTTGAACAGCGCCAGCCCGCGGGTCTGGGCGGCTGAGAGCGTGGCGGTGCCGCGCAAGAACGCGTCGTAGAGGCTGGAGAAAGCGCGAAACCCGGTGTCCTCGCGCTGGTACTGCTGCAGGGCCAGCGAGATGCGGTCGAAGGCATCGTCGGGCCGCAACAGGATGTCGGCGCCGAAGACCCGCTTGAACTCGTCGGCGTAGGCAGCGCGCGCCAGGCGGGCCACCACCTCGGCCTTGTCGGCGTTGGCCATTTCGATCGCGCCCAAGAAGGGCTGGCCGGCCTGATCCTTCAGCGACGTGGCGCGGCCGTCCAGAAAGAAGCCGCCGGTGGGCGTGCCGTCGGCCGCAAAGTAAAACGCGGGGTTGAACGACAGGTAGTTGATCGACGGTGAATTGCGCCGGCCCTGCAGGTCCATCAGCAGTCCGCCCGGCTGCACCGGCAGGTCATTGGCCGGGCCGTGCGCGTTCTCGGTGCTGTGGCAACTGGCGCAGGACTGGCGACCCGATGCCGACAGCGACATATCGGCAAAGATCTTGTCGCCCAACGCGGCCTGCGCCGACAGCGCCGTCGCGGCGGGCAGGCCCGCCGTGCCCGCGCTGTTGCCGCCGCCGCATGCCGCCATCAAGATGGAGACACCCAGCACCACCGCCACCCCGGCGCCCTGCGCCCCCGCCCACCACCTGCACTGCACAACGGTCCCCTTGCCTGGCTGCGTTCACGGAATGATCCAGGAATCGCAAATGAGAATGATTTGCAATCATATAACAAGTAGTTTCAAAACCGTTGTCGCCGTGGCACGTCGGCAGGCGATTCCGAATGCCGCATCGGTGGCGGCGCTGTCCGCGGTGGCAGGCCGCAGAATCACCCGACGTCACCTGGAGCCCCGATGTCACTGACCCTGAATACCCGCGCAGCCTCGCTGCTGACAAGCCTGCTGCTGATCGGCCTGCTGCAAGCCGCAGTGGCCCCGGCAGCGCAGGCCGCCGGCCCGGTGCTGCGCATCGCCAGCGCCTTCGACCCGCAGACCCTGGACCCGCATGCGGTGGCCTTGCTGTACCACACCCGTGTTACCTACCAGGTCTACGACTCGCTGGTCAACCGCGACCAGGCCTTCAAGATCGAGCCCGCGCTGGCGCTGAGCTGGCAAAACACCAGCCCCACGACCTGGCGCTTCAAGCTGCGGCCGGGGGTGAAGTTTCACGACGGCTCGGTGCTCACGGCCGATGATGTGCTGTTCTCGATCGAGCGGGCGATGGGCCCCACTTCGCAGCGCAGCTTCACGCTCAAGGGCATCACCTCCGTCGCCAAGGTCGATGCGCTGACGCTGGACTTCAAGCTCAACGCGCCAGATGCGGTGCTGCCCGACAAACTGCTCTACGTGCCGATCATGAACAAGGCCTGGTGTGTGCAGCACGGGGTGGAGCGGGCACAGGACTACAACGGCAAGCAAGAGACTTTTGCGGTGCGCAATGCCAACGGCACCGGGCCGTTCAAGCTGATCAAGTACGAGCCCGACGTGCGGGTGCAGTTGCAGCGTTTCGACGGCTGGTGGGGCGCGGGCGACCCGCGCAACGGCCAGCTGCAGGCGGTCACGTTTCTCAGCATCAAGAGCGACGCCACCCGGCTCGCCGCGCTGGCCTCGGGCGAGGTCGATCTGGTGCTGGACCCGCCGTTCCAGGATGTAGCGCGGCTCAAGACCGACCCCAAGCTCAGCGTCACCACCACCGGCGACCTGGGCACCCAGTACTTCACCTTCGATCAGGCGCGCGACGAGCTGCTGAGCAGCGACGTGAAGGGCCGCAACCCGTTCAAGGACCTGCGGGTGCGCCGGGCGGTGGCGCACGCGCTCAACGTCGACCTGATCGTGCAGAAAGTGCTGCGCGGCCAGGGCACACCCACCGGCTCGTTCATCTCGCCGATGGTCGATGGCTACCTGCCCGAGCTGGACAAGCGCCTGCCCTACGACCCGGCCAAGGCGCGCGCGCTGCTGACTGACGCCGGTTACCCGAACGGCTTTGGGGTAACGCTGGACTGCGTCAACGTGGCCTGGCGCGACGCGGTGTGCCAGGCCGCCACGGCGATGCTCACGCAAGTCGGCATCCGCACCCAGCTGCGCAGCTCAGCCACCAACCAGTTTTTCCCCAAGATCACCCAGGCCACCGCCAGCTTCATTGAATTTGGCTGGACCCCGACCACCGAGGCCTGGAGCACGCTCAGCGGCCTGTTCCGGACCTGGGACCCGCAGGGCGGCGGCGCCTTCAACGCCGGGCGCTACAGCAACCCGGCACTCGACGTGCTGATCGACGCGGTGCGCACCGAGCCCGACCTGACGCGCCGCCGCGCCCGGGTGGGCGTGGCCTTGCGTTTGGTCAACGACGACCTGCCCTACCTGCCGCTGTACCGCCGCAAGCTGAACTGGGCGATGGCCAAGCCGGTGACGCTGACGATGTGGCCCAACGATACGGTGGAGTTGCGCTGGGTAACGCTGCGCTAGCGGGGACCGCGGCCAAGCAGCCGGTTGCAGCGTGATCGACCGGACGGGTCCGCTCAAACCGATGACCTGACGCCTGGGCGACAAGGCACGCAAACAACAGGCGCGCTAAGGCCGGTTTGATGGACAACCCGAATGGTGGGGCGGTGGGCACGATGGTGTGATGGGGAGTATGTCCAAAACCGCCGGAGTACCCACCTTGAGCACCACCCCCATCGACCCCCGCCGCCGCACGGTCAGCGCAGGCCTGGCCAGCTTGCTGGCCGCCCCAGGCCTCGCCCTGGCCCAGACCCCGGCCGCGCGCTGGAAGCCCGAGCGCCCGATCACCATCTACAACCCGTTTGCGGTCGGCGGCATCACCGACCTGCACCTGCGCTTCATGGGCGAGCGGGTGGGCCGCATCCTGGGCCAGCCGGTGCTGGTGGAAGCCCGGGCGGGTGCCGCCGGCACGCTGGCCCCGGCGGCGTTGATGGCGGCCAAATCCGATGGCCACAGCCTGGCCTGC
>JBBQAH010000509.1:0-1653 GCA_038316145.1 Burkholderiales bacterium | reverse complement strand
GACGTACAGGTTGTAGCCGACGATGCGCAGCTCCTTGGTGATGGCGATCAGCTTGCGCGCCACCACCTTGCCGTCGCGCGTGCGCACGTAGAGCACGCGCTTGTTCGCGTCCACCGCGTTCGGCACCGTCGACGCGGCATTGGAGCCGTTGTCGAGCGCGAGGCAGGTCGCGAAGGGGATCCCCATGCGCAGCACCTCGAGCGGATCTTCCTCCAGCGCCACGTCGTAGCGTGCGCCCTCGACCTCGAGCTCGGCGCGGCGCGGCGCGAGCCAGGCATCGATGTCGAGCCGGCCGCGGACCTTGCCGATCCATTCGAGGTTCTTCTCGAACGCGAGCTTCGGGTTTCCGCCCCGGCGCGCGGCCACCTCGCGCAGCAGGCGCCCCAGCAGCTCGCGGTTGTCGTCGACGACGAGCCAGAAGCGCACGGCGTCGCGCCAGGCTTGCGTCATCGATGGTACCGAGATGCCCCACGCTTCGCGCAGGATCTCGCGGAACGAGCCGTCGAGCTCGCGGCGATAGGCGATGGGCAAGAGCTCGTCGATGCGCTCGGTGAAGCGGCGCTTGGTGCGCCCGCGCGGCGCCGAGGCGAGCGTGCGCTCGGTCGCGCGCAGCGTGGCGAGGCGCGCGTCCTGCCGGGCGTGACGCGCCGGCATCGCCTCGAGGTGCGCGCGCTCCCGCGCCGCCTTGTCCGCGTGCTCGAAGTCTTCCTTGAGCTGCCTCGTGAGCGCGACCGGCACGTCGGCGAGGTGCGAGAGATGGGCGAAGCGATCGAGCAGCGCGTCGTCGTCGAGCCACGCCGCGAGCTCTGGAAACGCGCGCCGCCCCGCGCCGGGGCTGGTGCCCTTCAGGCGATCGAGGATCCCCGAGGCCTTCGCGGGCAGCTTCTGGAAGAGGCCGAGCGTGGCGTCGAGCACGGCGATGGGATCGACGCCCGACGCCTTCCCGACCGCGCCTTCCTTCGTCTGTTCCATGAGACACACCGCGAGCACCGCGACGTCCTCGTTGCGCGGGAGGTGCGTGAACAGCTCGGGCGAGAGCTCGAAGGTGATGCCGAGCGACTTGTAGTGCGGCACGAGGCGCGTCGCCCACGTCGCGAAGGCGCGCGCCGCGCGGGCGCTCGGCGCGCGGGCCAGCGCCTCGGTGAACCCTTCCTTGCAGGCACGCGCGACGAGCTCGAGCGGCACGCCCTCCGCGATCCAGTCGGCGACGCGCCGCCGTACGTACTTCTTGAAGGGCAGCTCCACCACCCCCAGCGCCTGCGCGAGCGTGAGCTTCGACGCCGCGATCTCCGACACCTCGGTACGCTTCGCGATGGCGCGGTCCACGTCCGCCTGGGAGAGCATCGGCACGCCGTCTGCGCCGATGGGAAACGTGAGGCCGTAGAACGCCAGCATCCCCAGCGCGCGCTCGCGGGGCTCGGGATCGCGCGCCGCCGGGAGCGCGTACACGATGGCGCGCCCCGCCTCGCGGACCGCATCCTCGAACGAGCGCTCGCGGATCGGCGCCGCGAGATGCGCCGCGGCCTCCGCGGGCGCCTCGGGCCACGCCACGGCCTTGCGCAGGACGTCGAGCACGCGCGTGCGGCGCGCGCGCCCTGGCAGCTCTCTCGCGCGCGCGAGGCGCTCCACGAGCGGCGCGAGATCGGCGTCCGC
>JBBQAH010000040.1:0-20351 GCA_038316145.1 Burkholderiales bacterium | reverse complement strand
TCCTTGTCGCCCGGCATGCCCTCGCAGGGGTAGGGCTCACCGCGGAAGTTGGGGTTGCGCTTCATCACGTGCCGGCGGTCGCGCACAAAGTCGACCATCATGTACGGGCCCGTACCCACCGGCCACTGGTTGAGCGACAAGCCGTTTTCGCTCATGCCGGGCTGGGCGTAAAAGGCGTCAGCCTCCCAGGGCACCGGCGCCATGAAGGGCATGGCCATCCAGTAGCTCCACTGCGGGTACTTGCCCTTGAGCCGCACCCGGTAGGTGTACTTGTCGATCACCGTGGCGCCTGCCAGCGGCCATTGGCGGAAGTCGAGAAACGGCTTGTCGCGCACGTCCTTGGGCAGGCCGGTCAGCAGTTTGGTGTCCGCGCGTTTGACGGTGTCGGCGTAGTCGCGCAGGCCGATCAGGTAGTCGGCAAACACGGCAAAAACCGGCGCCTCGATGCGGGTGGTGGCGTGGCGCTTGAGGGCGTAGACAAAGTCGTCGGCAATCAGTTCACGCGAACCTTGGTGCTCAAAGGCCAGCGGAGACCGCTTGGTGCCCAACTGGCCGGGTGCCAGGCTCAGGTAGCGCGGCTTGCCCTGGTCGTCGACCGCAAACGCCGGGTGCGGTTGGTAGCGGATGCCGGGCAAGATCTTGACGTCGTAGACGCTCTCGGCGATCTGGTCGGCCGGTGCGTCTTCGGGCAAAGTCTGGCCGGCCTTGTCGATATAGCGCGGTTTGACCACCGCGGCCGCCGATTTCGGCGTCAGCGTGTAGGGCCGCTTGAGGTAGTGGTAGCCATAGGGCGGCTCGTAGATCTGGAAGGTGTAGGCCGACTCGGGGTTGGCGTAAGACGCGGTCGGGTCGAGGTAGCGCGGTGAGCGCTCGTCGAACGAATAGAACATGGTGTTCTCGCGCTCGGCACCGGCCGGGTACGGGCTGTTGTTGCAGGCGCTCAGGCCCAGGATTGCAACCAGGCCCAACAGCCGCGCCAGGCCAGGCCGGCTTGGCGTGGGGCCCGAGGCCGGTCCGCGGCAGCGCCGCACAAAGCTGAAAACTGAAAGTCTGACGCCGCGCATGCGGACACTCCTGGTGCGGGCGGGCTGCCGGGGGCCGGATGGGGCCCCCGCAGTCAACCATGAACGACAACGCCTCGGCGGGGCCTGCTTTTGGCCGACCCCAACAAGGCGATCTGGCATTTTAGGGGGCTGCGGGCACCGGATCGCTGGGGGTTTCAACCCATTTGCAAGGCGTCGCCTGACCCGGCGTACCCAGCCTGCGCATGACCAACCGGCAGCCGCAGGACAGGTCTTCTCGCATCGACCGCGTGCGACCCTGCGGCAAACACCCTTGAACAAGACCCCGCCGGGCCCAGGAAGCACCAGGTAAAAGCTGACGCTAATTTCCGTTTTCTCTGAGGGTCGCGCCTGCGCCCCCGGGACGCGGCATCGACGCCGACGCCGGCCATGAGCCGAACGTACTGCGCCCGTCAAACCACGTCACGGAACTTGAATGGGCGCAAACCTATGGTCCGACCCTGTCACCGCCGCTGCCGCAAGCTTGGGGCTGGCAACGACGCAGCCACCACAACCCGGAGTCACTCGATGAAACAACACGTCCTTGCCGCACTTATCAGCGCCGCGTTCGCCAGCAGCGCAAACGCACAATTGACCGGTCCCAGCAGCTCGGCCTCGCCCTATGTCACGGCCACCGCGCCAGGCTGGTCGGTCACCTCGCTGCTGACCGTGGGTGACTCGGTCAACCTGAAGCCAAACGGTACGCCCTACAGGATGGTCGGTATCGCCGACGGCCTGGGCGCCTTCGACAACGGCAACAACACCTTCACCGTGCTGATGAACCACGAACTCGGCGCCACGGCGGGCATCGTGCGTGCGCACGGCTCGACGGGCGGCTTCGTGTCCGAGTGGGTGATCAACAAGAGCACGCTGCAGGTGCTCAGCGGCCGCGACCTGATCACCGACCACCAGGTCTGGGACAACGTCGCCAACACCTACAAGAGCGCGATCGGCCTGGCCTGGAGTGCCGGCACCAACCAATACATCGCCGGTACCACCGCCAACAGCTTCGCCCGCCTCTGCTCGGCCGACCTGCCAGCGGTGAGCGCCTTCTTCAACGCCAAGACCGGCCTGGGCACGCAGACCCGCATCTTCATGAGCGGTGAAGAGACCGGCGCCGAAGGCCGGGCTTATGCCAGCATCGTCACCGGCGCCGACAAGGGCAAGTCGTTCGAGCTGAACAAGATGGGCAAGTTCTCGTGGGAAAACAGCCTGGCCAATCCCTACAGCGGCGACAAGACGGTCGTGATCGGCACCGACGACTCGACGCCGGGCCAGGTCATGATCTACACCGGCACGAAGACCGCCGTGGGCACCGACATCGAGCGCGCCGGCCTCACCAACGGCGCGCTGCGCGGCGTCAAGGTCAACGTTGCTGCGGCCCAGGGCGGCCTTAACGGCAACATCGAACAGGGCCAGATCAACGGCGCCTTCAGCACCGTGGCCCTGAACACCAACGTCAGCGGCGCCAACCAGCAGATCGCTGCCCGCACTGCCGGCATCACCGAGTTCGCCCGCCCCGAGGACGGCCACTGGGCCGACGAAAACACCTTCTACTTCGTCACCACCGGCGCCACGCCGGGCAACGGTGTGACCGTGACCCAAAGCTCGCGCCTGTACAAGTTGAGCTTTGCCCAGGGCGTCAATGGTGTTGATTTTGACAACGGCTCGGTCTCGATGGTGCTCGACAGTGTCGGCCTGGTCGGCAAGGACGGCGCAACAGCCCGCACCTTCGACAACATGACGGTGGCCGACGACGGCACGATCCTGCTGCAGGAGGATCCGGGCGGCAATGCCTACATCGCCAAGACCTGGCACTACGACCCGGTGAGCAAAAAGACCACCCAGATCCTGGAGTCCGACCGCAACCGCTACCTGGCTGGCGCGCCGGGCTTCCAGACCATCGACGAAGAAAGCTCGGGCGTGATCGAGGTCACCAGCGTGCTCGGCCGCGCCGACGGCAAGCGCCACTTCCTGGGCGTCATGCAGGCGCACTACGGCATCGCTGGCGAACTGGTCGAAGGCGGTCAGCTTTACATGTTCAGCGACGTCAGTGCCGTGCCGGAGCCCAGCAGCTACGCGCTGATGTTCGGCGGCCTGGGCCTGGTGGCCTGGATGGCGCGCCGGCGCAAGACAGCGCGCGGCGACTGAACTGCTGGCACCCGCCCCGCGAAGCGTCCGGCTTGCCTGGGCTTCGCGGGGTCAACGCGGTTGAGGCCAGCCCGCAAGCGGTCCTGGGGGCCGGCGGCTACCAGCCGATCAGCACATCGCGGCCCTGCACCACCAGTTGCACCCGCGCGCCCACCGGCAGCATCACCTTGGTCGGCACATGCCCAAAAGGCAGGCCGGTCAGGATCGGCGTGCTGCAAACGCTGCGCAGGTGGTTGACGGCGCCCTTGAGGGTGTAGCCGCGGTCCAGGGCACTCTTGCGCCAATCGCTGAAGGCGCCCAGCAGCACCGCCCGCTGGCGCTGCAGCACGCCCGCCTGCTGCAGCTGCAACAGCATGCGCTCGACCCGGTACGGCGGCTCGTTGACGTCCTCCAGGAAGAGGATGCCGTCCTTGACCTTGGGCCAGTGCGGCGTGCCCAGCAGCGACACCACCATCGCCAGGTTGCCGCCCCACAGCTTGCCGCGCACCGACAGGCCGTCGAAGCCGGCCTCGGTGCGGAAACCCACCGCCTCCAGTTCACCCGACATGGCCTCGGCAAAACAGTCCCGGGTGATCTCGTCCACCCCACCGGCCTCATCACTGCGGCCAAAGTCGTCGCAGGCCATCGGGCCGTGCCAGCTGGCCGCGCCGGTGTGGGCCAGCAGGCCGAGCTGCAACGCGGTCAGGTCGCTGAAACCTACCCAGCGGGTACCCGCTGCGACGCTGCGTGCCAGCCGCGGCCAGTCGATCCGGTCGAGCAGCCGGCTCAGGCCGTAACCGCCCCGGCAGGCCATCGCCACGCCGGGCGCGGCATCCGCCACCCGGTACAGCGTGGCCAGGCGGGTATCGTCGTCGCCGGCAAAACGCTGCTGGCGGGCCCGCACGCTGGGGTCGAGCGTGACCTCGAAACCCAAGCGGCTCAGGCGCTCTTTTGCCAGCTTGAGCGCCGGGGTGCGCAGTTCGACGCCCGACGGGGCAAAAACGGTCAACGAAGTCATGGGAAAGGATGCCCCTCGGGGGCTGTGATTTCAGTGGCATCCCCCGTGGGGATGGCTGCGGGGATGGCTGCGGGGATGGCTGTCGTGATGGTGGTGGCCAGGGCAGTCCCGACCGCGTCGATGGGGTGCTGCAAGCGCAGCGCATCACGCTCGGCCCGCTGCTGGGCCCGCCGGTCGGCAAAAAACTGACGCAACAAGGCCGACGCGGGCTCGGCCAGCACACCGCCGACCAGCGTGGTCTGGTGGTTCAGGCGGGCATCGGCAAACAGGTCGAGCACCGATCCGGCGGCGCCGGTCTTGGGGTCGGCGGCGGCAAACACCACCCGCTTGAAACGGGCATGCAGCAGTGCCATCGCGCACATCGCGCAAGGCTCCAGCGTGACGTAGAGCTCGCAATCGGGCAGGCGGTAGTTCTGCATCAGCTGGGCCGCGTGGCGCAGCGCCACCAGTTCGGCATGCGCCGTCGGGTCATGGGTGGTGATCGGCCGGTTGTAGCCGGTGGCGATCACCCGGCCCCCCTGCAGGATCACCGCACCCACCGGCACCTCGCCTGACAACTGGGCATTCAGCGCCTGGTCCAGCGCCAGCCGCATGCCGAACTCGTCGTCGGGCGACAGCGCTGCCGTCATGTCATGCGCCCGCACGGCACAGGCGCAGCGCCTCGCCGGCCGCCACCAGCCCGAAGGTGGCGGTCACGGTGACGGTCGAGCCGTAACCCTGGCAGTTCAGGCTGCCGTCCGTGGCACAGACCTCGTCGGCAGATGCCACTGGCGCCGCAACGCTTTCACGCGAGAAGACACAACGCAGGCCGATAGCGCCGGTGCGCGGCGCACCCTGCTTGCGCAAGCGCTGGCGCAAGCCGGCCAGCAGCGGGTCGTGGGTGACGGCCGCCAGATCCGCCACGTCCACCCACTGCGCCAGTTGCTTGCCGCCCGCCGCACCCACACACACCGCAGGCGTGCCGCTGGACAGCGCCCAGGCCGCCAGCGCCAGCTTGGCGGCGCTCTGGTCGCAGGCATCGATCAGCACATCGATCTCGGCAGGCAACAGGCCGGGCCAGTTGTCGGGGCCGGCAAAGTCCTCCACCACGATCACCTCGCAGCCGGGATGGATGTCGGCGATGCGCTGTTGCAGGGCCAGCGCCTTGGCCATGCCCAGCGTGCTGCCCAACGCCTGCACCTGGCGGTTGATGTTGGACTCGGCCACATGGTCCAGATCGACCAGCACCAGGCGCGCCACGCCGCTGCGGGCCAGTGCCTCGACCGCCCAGGATCCCACCCCGCCCAGACCGATCACCGCCACCCGGGCCGCGCGCACCTGCCGGTAACCGGCATCGCCGTAGAGCCGGCGCAGGCCGCCAAAGCGCCGCTCCAGGTCGGCGTCGTTGGCCGGCAGGACAGTGGCCCCGGCAGCGGCCGTCGCCACGGGGGTCAAACCGAACGGTCCAGCCGCCAGACCTGCCAGCGCAGCGCCAGCACTGCACCCGCAACAATCGCTGCGCTGGCCACAAAGCTGCCCAGTGACAGCGTGGACAGGCCCGACAACCCCTGACCGATGGTGCAGCCCGACGCGGTGATACCGCCCACGCCCATCAGCAGCGCCCCCCCCAGGTGGTTGGCGGTGTCCTCGACGCCCCGAAAGCCCTCCCAGCGGAAGCTGCGCCCTGCCAGTGCCACGGCCGCGCTGCCCAGCACCACGCCCAGCACCACCACCATGCCCTGCGTCAGGCGCTTGCTGGTATCGCTGAAAAACACCAGCCCGTCCAGCACATAGGCCAGCGGCGCGACAAAGCTGAAGGACTCCATGCGGGTCGAATTGGTCGCCAGGAAGGCCTCTTCCAGCGTCTGCGGGTGCTCGGCCACATGGCCCAGCACACCCGACACCCACCACAGGCCGACCACCAGCGCACCCAGGCCAAAGCCGCCCAACAGCACATCCAAGCTGCGGCCCTCGCGGCGGGCCAGCGCCCAGACCACCAGCGCGCCGCCCAGCACCGCGCCAAACAGCAGCGCGTGCGAGGGCGCGGCCGACGCCGGCATGCCCACCAGCTTGACCGCCAGCGAGGGTAAATCCTGTCCCGCCGGCAGCACCACCGCAACCTTGTCCACCGTGGCCACCCGCAAAACGGCGGTGATGCCGCGCAAGGTGGCCCAGGCCGACAGGCCGAGCACGCCGAACACCACCAGCGACTTCAGGTTGCCACCGCCAATGCGCACCAGCGTCTTGCTGCCGCAGCCCGACGCCAGCACCATGCCGAAGCCGAACATCAGCCCGCCCACGGCCTGCGACAGCCACAGCATCAACGGCGGTGCGTAGACCGAATCGGCCGCCTTGACCCAGCCCGCCGCCACCATCGCATTGAAGCCGATCATCGCCACGCCGATGGCCAAGGCCCACATGCGCATGCGCGCCCAGTCACCGATGTTGACCACATCGGCCACCGCGCCCATGGTGCAGAAGTGGGTGCGCTGGGCAATTGCGCCAAAGCCGATGCCCAGCGCCAACGCCGCCCACAGCACCTGCTGCTGCAGCAACACCAGTGCGGCGTCAGTCATCGTTCGGCCCGCCGGCCCCACACAGTGCGACCCACCCTCAGCCCTTGAGTGTGCCGAGCCGCTCTTTGCCGGCGGTGGCGGCCTCGCTGGCAGGATAGGCTTTGACCAAATCGTCGATGGTCTTGCGGGCCGAGCGGTTGTCCTTCATCTCGATCTGGCAATTGGCCATCGCCAGCATCGCCTCGGGCGTGCGGGGATGGCCGGGCGCACTGTTCACCAGCGCCCGGAAGACGGTGATCGCCTCCTTGTAGTTCTTCTGCCCGTACAGCGCATTGCCCAGCCAGAAACGGGCCGACTCGGCATATCCGGTGGACGGGTAGCGCTGCAGAAAAGCCGCCAGCCCGCTGGACGCCTTGTCGAAGTCGCCCGCGCGCAGGGCTGCCATCGCGTTGTCGTGGGCGCGCTTCTCGTCCGGGTCGGCGGTGAACTCCTTGCCGTCGATCGTGACCTTTTGCGGCTCCATGACCCGCAGCCGATCGTCCAGGCCCTTGGACACGTCCTTGACCGAGCGCTGCAACTCGGCCACGTCGCGCGCCAATTGCTCCTGGCCACCGCGCAGCTTGGCGGCATCGGTGCGCTGGGCCTCCAGCTGGGTGTTGAGGTCGAGCAGGCTGCGGCGCAACTGCGTCACCTGCTCCAGCAGGGCCGCATTGGCCGTCGACAACTCGCCCAGCTTGACGCGGCTGCTGTCGTCGTTGTTCTGGATGCGGGTGCGGATGTCGAGGATCGCCTTGCGCGCTTCTTCGTCATCGAACAGCCCGGCACGGGCAACGCCGCTGCTCAGCATCAGCGCGGCGGCCAGCAGCGGCAATGCTGCTGCCGGACGCAGCCGCCAAGAGGTCCATCGGGGATCTGTCACGTTCAACGGTCCTTCAGTTCAGCGCGTCGGTTCTTGGCCCAGGCCGCCTCGTCATGGCCTTCGTCGGCCGGGCGCTCCTTGCCGAAGCTCACTGCCTCGACCTGCGCCTCGGTAGCGCCCAACAGCGTCAGCGACTTGGCCACCGCCTCGGCACGTTTCTGGCCCAACGCCAGGTTGTATTCACGCCCGCCACGCTCGTCGGTGTGGCCTTCGACCACCAGACGCTTGGCGCGGCTGGCCGCCAGCGCCTTGGCATGGCCGTCGATCAGGCTACGGAACTCGTCGTTGACGACAAAGCTGTCGAAGTCGAAGTACACCAGCCGGCCCAGCTTGCCACCCGCCGCAGCCGACCCGGCCGCGCCAGCCGCCGCCCCGCCGCCGGCCGGCGGCAGGCTGACGGTCGCCACCTGCGATTGCGCGTTGGTGCCGCTGCTGCTGCCCGGCGTGCCGGTGTTGTTGCTGGCCGTAGCACCCGTGCCCACGGCATTGGGCGTACGGGTCTCGACCGGTGTTTCGTCGAGCTTGACGGTCGAGCCGCAGCCCACCAGCGCCAACGAGGCCGCCACCGCCGCCGCCGCAAGCACGGCACGGCCACCACTGCCCAAACGGGTTTGGATGCCTGTGCGGACGCCGCTGTGGATGTCCGTGCCCAGGCCTGTTCGAAGTCCCATCATCGTCATCACTCCTCGATCAACGGCGGCCCTGAAGGCCCCCCTGCACCGGCAACCTGCCGGCAGGTCAGACTGAGGCGGCCCGTGGGGCCCGCCCGTAAAAGCGGTGACCGGCGGGCCGCTGGCTCATCGGTTGAACGGCCCCCATGCCGGTTCGCGCACGTCGACACCCGACGACAGCAACCGGGTGCGGATCTTGCCGTCCAGGGTGGTCGTCATCAGCACATCGCGGCCCTGGCTGCGGGTGGCGTAGATCAGCAAACGGCCATTGGGTGAAAAGCTGGGGCTTTCGTCATCATTGGTATCGGTGACGGCCAGCGGCGGAGCACTGCCGTCCAGCGGCATCACCATCACCCGGAACCCGCTGCCGCGGTTGACGTAGGCCAGCGTGCGGCCGTCCGGGCTGATCGCCGGGCTGATGTTGTAGGCGCCGGCAAAAGTGACGCGCTCGGCATTGCCACCGGCTGCGGGGATGCGGTAGATCTGCGGGCCGCCGCCGCGGTCGCTGACAAAGTAGACCTGCTGGCCGTCGACTGAGAACGCCGCCTCGGTGTCGATCGCGCTACTGTTGGTCAGCCGGCGCAGGCTGCCGCCGTCCAGATCGATCAGGTAGAGCTGGGCCAGACCGTCGCGCGACAGCGTGACCGCCAGCCGCCGGCCGTCCGGCGACCAGGCCGGCGCGCTGTTGCTGCCGCGAAAGCTGGCCACGCTGTTGCGCTCGCCGGTGATCACGTCCTGCACCATCACCACCGCCTTGCCAGCCTCGAACGAGACATAAGCCAGCTTGCGGCCGTCCGGCGACCAGGCCGGCGAGATGATGGGCTGCGGGCTGGCCAGGGCCACTTGCCCGCCTTCGCCGTCGGCATCGGTGATGCGCAGCGTGTAGCGGTTGGCGGCGCGGGTGACGTAGGCGATGCGGGTGGCGTTGACACCACGTTCGCCGGTCAGCCGGTCCTGGATCGCGTCGGCGATCTTGTGCGCGGCCAGCCGCAGATCAGCCGCCGGCACCGCCAGCGCCTGGCCGACCAGCTCCTCGCCTTTGACCACGTCCCAGAGCTTGTAGCGCACGTCGAAGCGGCCGTCGGCCAGCCGGGTGACCGAGCCTGCGGCCAGCGCATCGGCACCGCGGCCACGCCAGTCGGGGTATTGCGGGGCGCTGCGCTCGTCCATCGCGCCGCTGGACTCGACGATGCGGAACGCACCGCTGCGCTCCAGGTCGGCGCGCACGATGGCCGAGATCGGCTGGCCACTGCGGTCCTCGTCACGAAAACGGGTGATGGCCAGCGGCAACTGGGTGGCACCGATGCCGGAGATCTCGACCCTGAACTGTGCCAGCGCCGCGCTGGGCAGGGCGAGCCCGGCAACGGCGGTCGCTGCGGCCAGGACCTGCAAAAATAAGCGTCGGATGTTCGGCATCAGTGAGGGTGGAGTTGCGCAGGTGCCGAAAGGTTTCACGCCACCATGCGCATGCCGCACCGTGGCGCACGGGAAAGGCCCGCATTGTAGGCAGCCGGTGCAGCCACCTGATCCGCAGGCCGGCGCGGCGATCAAGCCCCCGCTGGGTCTGCTGCGGTCGCGATCACGCGCAGGATCACGCCAACGCGCGGCGCAGCGCCACCGCACACAGCCCCACCGCGGTATTGGCCTCGTCGATCACCCGGCCCATCGTGATGAAGCCGTGCAGCTGGCGCTCGAAGCAGACGTACTGCGCCGGGCTGCCGGCGGCCGAAAGCGCATCGGCGTACTGCCGGCCCTCGTCGCGCAGCGGATCGAAGCCGGCGGTGATCACCAGCGACGGCGGCAAGCCCGACAGGTCGCCGTGCAGCAGGGGCGAGACCCGCCAATCGCTGTAGTCGGCCGGGTCCACGTAATGCCCGCGGAAGTAGGCGATGGTGTCGGACGTCAGCAGGTAGCCCTGGCCGTTGTGGCTGTGCGACGGCGCCACCGCGCGCATGTCGGTGGCGGGGTAGATCAGCAATTGCAGCTTGAGCGGGATGGCCTCGCCGGCATCACGCCAGGCCAGTGCCACCACCGCCGCCAGGTTGCCTCCGGCGCTGTCGCCGCCTACCGCAAAGCGCTGCGGGTCAAGCCCCAGATTGCCGGCCTGCGCCTGCAACCAGCGGGTGGCGGCCAGCACGTCGTCCACCGCCGCCGGGAAGCGGTGCTCGGGGCCCATGCGGTAGTCGACCGACACCACCACGCAGCGACCCTCGTCAGCCAGGTCACGGCAGAGTGAGTCATGGGTGTCCAGGTCGCCCATGGTCCAGCCGCCGCCGTGGTAGTAGACCAGCGTGGGCGCCGGGCTGTTGATGCCGGCCGGGCGGTACAGCCGCAGCGGGATGGCGCCGTGGGCGCCGGTGGCGCTCAGGTCCCGCACCTCGGCCACCGGGCGCGGTGGCGGCTGGGTGACAGCCCGGCGCTCCAGGTAGAAGCGGCGCGCGTCTTGCGGGGTCAGCGTGTGGGTCGGCGGCACGCCGCGCTCGGCGATCAGGTTGAGCAGTGCCTGGGCTTGCGGGTCGAGCATCGGGTCTCCTGCGGCGCCTGCGGACGCCTGTCTGGCGGAATGTGGGGCGGGGCTGTCTTGCCCGCGGCTGCCCGGGGGTTACCGGACCGGCCGGCCCTGGCGGGAAAGTGTAGCGGGCGAGCCACGCATCATCACACCAGGCATCATCACACTGTGCACACACGCCGTTCCCGCACCCCGTCCGTGGCCGCGCTCGCGGCAGCACCCTGCCCTTGTGGCTTGCCGCTGAGCCTGGCCGACTGTTGCGGACGCTGGCTGGCCGGCCCGCTGCACCTGCGGGCGCCCGACGCCGAGCGCTTGATGCGGTCACGCTACAGCGCGTTTGTGCGGGAACAGGCCGACTACCTGCGCCACACCTGGCACCCCAGCACCCGACCGCCATCCATCGACTTCGAACCCGGCATGCGCTGGTTGGGCCTGCAGGTGCTGAGGCACCAGGTGATCGACGACACGCACGCCAGCGTCGAATTTGTGGCGCGCAACAAGCTGGGCGGCCGGGCCCAGCGCCTGCACGAGATCAGCCGCTTCGTGCGCGACGACGGCCGCTGGTTCTACCTTGACGGCCAGCACCGGTCATGAGCCGCGGCTCAGGCAAATTCCTGGCGGATCGGCGGCAGCGTCAGGCGCCAGGCGATCCAGCCCAGCATCACACACGCGCCCAAGGTGACCAGCACCGCCATCGACCGGGTGGCGGCGACAAATCCGCCAAACACACCCGCCAGCACTGGCGGCATCGCCGCCTGCTGCAGCGTGGCATCGACCAGCGACAACATCAGCTCTTGTTGCAGCCACAGGCCGCCCAGGTTGATGCCGATCGCCACCACCATCAGCACGATGAACGTGCGGCGCGCCCACTCCAGGCGCAGCAGCAGGCCGATGGCCGCAGCCAACGTGGCCACCGACACCAGCAGGCCGGCCCCCACCACCCAGGGCAGGTAGGCCAACAGCCAGCCGGTAAGGAGCGGGTGCGGCAGCGGCGTGATGGTCAACGCCACCTGGCTGGGCAGCGACGAGGCCGTGGCGTTTTGCACCAGGGCCGACACCGATGCCAGCAGACCCAGCACGATGAACACCCAGGCCGTGACCGTGACAAACAAGGACCGCGCACCCACGTTGAAAGTCTGTGTCAAGTTGATCCCCTTCGGCTTGGCAGACAGGCTCCCGACCTGCCCGACCGCGCGATCATGACCGCGCACTGTGACAGGGATTTTTCAGCGGCAGGCCCACCGGCGATACGGGCAATTGCGGGGTGTTCAACCGGCTTTGTTGCCCCGCCATGGGGGCAGGCCGCAGCCCGGCCGCCACGGGTGCAACGATGAGCGGGCCCCTGACCCTGCTGCATGCCGACGATTGGCTGCTGGCCGTGCACAAGCCCGCCGGCCTGCTGGTGCACCGCAGCGCGCTGGACGCCCATGCCACCAGCGACGTCGTCACCCAAATGCGGGCCCAGACCGGCGCACCGGTGTGGCCGGTGCACCGCCTGGACAAGGGCACGTCCGGGGTGCTGTTGCTGGCCCGCGACGTGCACAGCGCCAGGATTCTGGGCGCAGCCTTTGCTGCGGCCAGCGCTGCCGACCCCGGCTCACCCGGCGGCCAGATCAGCAAGCGCTACATCGCGCTGGTGCGCGGCTGGCCGGCCGACGCGGGCGAGACCCTCCAGGCACTGGCCCGCGACCCCGAGCTGCCCTCCACCGGCCAGCCGCAGTTGCCCGCCTGCACCCGCTGGCAAGTGTTGCAGCGCTTGCAACTGCCGCTGTGCACCGACGGCCGCCACGCCGACACCCGGCTGGCGCTGCTGGCGCTGCAACCGCTGACCGGCCGGCGCCACCAGATCCGGCGCCACATGAAGGCGCTGGCCCATCCGCTGATCGGAGATGCCACCCACGGCAAGGGGCCGCTGAACCGCGCTGTAGCAGCCCATATCGGCCAGACACGCCTGTGGCTGCATGCGCTGTCGCTGACCGTGCCGCACCCGGCCACCGGCCAGCCGCTCACCGTGCACGCCGTGCCGGGGCCGGAGTGGGCACGGTGGGGGGCCGATTGAGGGAATCGAGGCGGCAGCGCCGCCCGCGCCTTCAATCCAGCTGCCGCGCCGCCACCAGGGCCCGCAAGACCGCCCGGTTCACCGCCGGCACCGCCATCAGCAGGCCATCGGCTGCTGCCCGGATGTCGTAGATCGAGGCCGCCTCGACCGCCTGTACCAATGTCAGGTACGGGATCAACGGCCCGTTGCCGTGCAGCAAGGCCGCAGACACCGCCGCGCTGGTGGGGATGCTCTTGAGCAACTCGTCGAAGGGCTGCTGCATCAGCCGGTCCAGCAGCGAAAACACGCCGCAGATGAACAGCTCGGACCGCTTGTCGTCGTCGCAGCCGCTGTCGCGGCCCAGCTCCTCCATCACCAGGCCGCGCCGCACTGCGGCGTAGATCACCGGCTTGAAGTTGCTGTCGCGGCTGCCGGCCGCGAGCAGCAGTGCCAGCCAGCGCTTGAGCCGCTGGTAGCCGATCAGCATGATGGCGTGACGGAAACTGGTGACCTCGACACTCAAGCCGAAGGCCGGCGAGTTGATGTAGCGCATCAGCTTGAAGGCCATGGTGGGGTCGTTTTTCATGACCGCCTCCAACCTGTCGATCGGCTCGGCCCGGTCAACCCGGTTGATCAGCTCGACGATCGCCGTCAATTCCGGCTGGCCACGCCGGCCAGCCGGGGCGCGCGCCGGCGCTACGTCGTCGATCGGCCAGCCCAGCACCGCGATCGCGCCGCGGCCGAAGGCGTCAGTCATCTCGACCATCGTGCGCACACCGGCCTGCACATGCGGAATGTTGCGCGACACCCCGCCGGGCGGCGGCATGCCGTCGCGGCGCTCGTCGGCGAGGTCGATGATCGAGTAGGCAAAACAAGGCAGCACCTCCCGCGGCAGCGGCGCCAGCGGCCGGCCCTTGATCAACAGCGTGTTGCCGCGGTGGTGCAGCGTGGCGAGCGCGTCGGTGCAGGCCAGGTCGCTGGCCATGAAGGCCGGCACCTCCAGCATCAGGTTGAGCGGCAGGTCAGCGCGCATCAGGCCGTCGAGCAGGGTTTCGCTGACGATGTTGAGCGAGATGCGGCCGGCGTCCTCGGGCCAGACCTCGACCAGCGCGGCCAGCAGGTCGGCGGCATCGGGCGTGACCTCGGGGCGGATCGGGAACACCGTCAACCGCAGTGCCGTGATCGTGCGGTGGCGGTCGATCATCGGCGAGTAGCCCAAGGCCACCTGGCCCAGTACGGGGTGTTCTGTCATGGGGATGGCATGCACACGGAGAAAGGCCTATTTGATGTAGTCGAACAAGGACAAACGCTGCACTGAAGCATAACTTTGCAGCGCCGCCTGGTAGCCGGTCTGCTGGTTCTTGAAATCGCTGATGGCCTGCACCATGTCCACGTCCTCGGCGTCGGCCTGCACCGATTTGGCCCACAGGTCGCGGTCCTGGTTGCGGCCGTCGATGGCGTCGAGCCGGGTCAGTGCACTGCCGGCCTCGGCGCGCGCGGCCTGCATCCGGCCCATCACCGCATCGACATCGCGCAGGCCGCTGTTGACCGCCTGCGCCACCTGGCCGGCATTGGCCAGCGGGTTCTTGAAGGTGGCCACCACCCGGTCGATCGCGGCAAACGGGTTCAGGTCAGCCGTGGACGGGCTCAGGCTGAACGTGTCGCCATCGGCGGGTGCGCCCTTGACATGCACGGTCATGCCGTCGGTGGTGATGGCGCCACCCGCCACATAGGGCACACCGGCCTGCCCGGTGGCGGCGCCGTTTTTCAGCACGCTGTAGGTGGTGTTGGCGCCGCTGCCGGCAAAGACCAGTGCGTAGGTGTCGCCGGTGACCGCTGCCGGGTCGCTGACATTGCCCGCGTCGATCCAGCCGGTGCCGGTGTTGGTGGTGTCGGCGGCGCTGACAAACACCCCGTTGCCGCTGCGGGCCGACAACCAGATGGCCGCACCGTCGGCGGTGGTGGGCAGGTGCTCGCGGGTCGAAAGCTGCATCTGGCCGCCGGTGGTGGCCGACACCACGCCACCCGCCGTGTCGAGAAACGGCATCGCGCTGGCGCCCTGGCCACCAAACAGGTAGCCGCCATTGCCGTCGCCCTGGTTGGCCAGCGCCATCAGCTGGCCGCGGTACTGCATCAGCCGGGCCGCCTGGGTCGCCCGTTCAGCCGGGGTGTAGCTGCCGTTGCCGGCGGCCACCAGGGTTTCGCGCAGCGATTGCAGCACCTCGCCCGCCTGGCCCAGCCCCGACTCGGTCAGGGTCATCGCGTTGCGGCTGACATCGACCGAGCGCTGGTCGCTTTGGATGCGCTGCTGGCTGATGAAGGCCCGCTCGGCCCGGGCCGCGCCGGTGGGGTCGTCGCTGGGCCGGTTGATGCGCTTGCCGCTGGTCATCTGGGTCTGCGCCTCGGCCATGTCCTGCTGGCGCCGTTGCAGGCTGTCGACGGCGGTTTCATAGCGGTTGGCGGTGGACACTCTCATGGCGGATCCTGGGTCAGGCGGCGGGCTGGGGCGTGGGTCTGGGGGTCAAGGTCAGCGCGCCGCCACCGAGAGGTGGGCATCAGCGGGCCAGGCCCAGGATCGAGTCGAACAAGGTCTGGGCGGTCTGCAGCATCTTGGCCGCGGCCTGGTAGCTTTGCTGGAACTGCAGCAGGCGCGCGGCCTCTTCGTCCAGGTTGACGCCGACCTCGCCGGTCAGCTCGGCCTTGGCCCGGCCCGCCACAGTGCTGCTCGTGTCGGCCGCGGCCACCGCACCCTGCACCCGCACGCCGACGTCCGACATCGTGTTGGCATAGGCATCGGACACGGTCTGGCCATCGACCAGCAGGCTGGCGGCCATGCCGTCGATGTGCAGCGCATTGCCGTTGTTGCCCGCCGGATGGGTGGTGGGTGCAGCGTCGATGCGGTCGCCGGCCCGGGGCACGCCGGCCAGCGACAGCGAGACGCCATCAAAGACGATGGGCTGGCCGGCGGTCAGGCTGCCACTGGCCAGCACGCTGTTGCCGGCGTCCAGGATCTGGTAGCTGCCGCTGTTGTCGGTGAAGTTCAGGCTGAACGCGGCATAGGCACCCGCGGGCGGCGCCACGATGTCGAGTGCTGCCACCGATGCCGTGCCGGTGTTGGCCGCATTGGCCACCGCCGTGACCGGCGCGGCGGCTGCCAGGCCGCGCGGGTTCCTGAGCACCACCGACAGGTCGGCAGCGGCCCGGCCCACGGTCTTGAGTACAAACGATTCACCCGCCGACGGCGGGTTCGGCCCGATGGTGATCGAGAAGCCATCCACCACCCCGCCGTCGGCCACCGGCTGGAAGGTCTGGCCGTCGGACAAGCGGGTGACGATGTACTGCCCGCCGTTGGCCGGATCGGGTGCCAGCCGGTAGTCACTGGCCTTGAGCCTGGACGGGTCCGTCACCGCCACGCTGACCGTGGCGATATAGGCGCCGCCAGCATCGCGGGCGTTGCCGGTGGCCGGCAGCGCCTGCGGCGCCGCAAACGCAAACAGCGGTGCGCCGGCATTGCCCTGCAGGTCCAGCCCGAAGGCCTGCTGCTGGTTGAGCGCGCTGGCCAGGCCGGTGACCATCTGGCCAAGCCGGTTACGGGCCTCCGCCAGGTCGGTGGCCTGGAACTTCAGCAGTCCACCCACCATGCGGTCGCCGATATCAGTGGCACTCAGGTGGCTGATCTGGCCGCCGGTCGACAACGCCACACCGATCCGGCTGGGGTCATCGGGGTCGGCGGTGGTCAACAGGCGGTTGCTGGAGGCGCCCAGCACCAGGGTCTGCCCGGTGCCCACAAACACGCTGGCGGTCTGGTCCGGCGCCAGGAAGGTGTGCACCTGCATTTGCGCGCCGATGCGCTGGATCAGCTGGTCGCGCTGGTCCAGCAGCTCGTTGGGCATGTGGCCGCGGTTGACGGACGAGGCGATGCTGGTGTTGAGCTTGGCCAGCGCCGCGGCCAGGCTGTTGACTTCGGTGACGGCGCCGGCCACGTCGTGCTGCAGGTTGGCCTGCAAGGCCTCGATCTGGTCGCTCGACGAGCGCGCCAGCGAAGCAAAGTCGTCCAGCCGGCCCAGCACCGCCTGGCGTGCCGACAGGTCGGCCGGTGCGGCCGCCAAGTCGGCGTAGGCGTTGAAAACCTGGGTGGCGGCCTGGCCCAGGCCGGCTGCGCCGCCGACAAACACCTTCTCCAGTTGCGACAGCAGGTCGCGGTGCACACCGTCGGCCGCGGCGGCCGACGCGGTGGCCACCGCCTGCTGGGTCAGGAACATGTTGGACGCCCGCGTCACCGTGGCCACCGTGACACCCCGCCCCATGTAGCCCGAGCCGTTGTAGTCGCTGCCGGCGGTGGCCAGCACGGCCGACTGGCGTGAGTAGCCCGGCGTGTTGGCGTTGGCAATGTTGTTGCCGGTGGTCTGCAGTTGGGCATAGGCGGTAAAAACCGCCTGGGTGCCCAAGGTCATCAGCGAGGTACTGGACATGGTGGGTCAGGCCGGGCGCGGCGATCAGGCCAGGCTGCGCTGCAGGCGCAGCGTGGTGTTGATCACCTTGCCCAGCTTCTCGGCATAGGCCGGGTCGGTGGCGTAGCCGGCTTTTTGCAGGCCCTGGGCAAACTGCTTGGCATCGCTGCCAAGCGCCACCACGTTGGCATAGCGCGGGCTGTCCTTCATCAGCTTGGCATAGTCGGCAAAGGACTCGGCCTCGCTGGCATAGGCGCGGAACCGCTGCACCATCTGCTGCGGCCGGCCGCCGATGTACTCGGTGGTCTTGACATCCACGGTGGGGCCGGTCCAGCTGGCGCCGGCCTTGATGCCGAACAGGTTGTGGCTGGCGCTGCCGTCGGTGCCGATGATCTCGCGCTTGCCCCAGCCGGTCTCCAGCGCGGCCTGGGCCAGCATGAAGGGCGCGGGGATGCCGGTCTCGGCCGCGGCGGCGGCGGCGGCAGCGCTGTGCTGTTGTACAAAGCCCGCGGCGCTTTTTTCGGGGATCTTGGGGGTGGCCACCGGATCGGCCACCACCGGCAGGCTGTTGTTGGCACTGCCGGTGGGCGGGATCGGGCCGGGCGTCAGGGCCATCTGCCGCTCCAGCTGGCGGGCGATCACGTCGGACAGGCCACCCGGCCGGCCGGTCATCTTGCTGGCCAGCTGGGCATCGAGCAGCTCGGTGCCCAGCTTGGTGCCGGCGTTGTCGAACAGGCCGGAGGTCTCGGTGGCCGCGCGCATGCTCTTCATCAACTCGTTCATGAAGAGCGACTCGAACTGCTTGGCGGCGTCTTTGGCAGCGGCCCTGGGGTCCTTGGCGGCGCCGTTGCGCAGGCCTTCCAGGGCGGTGCCGTCGCTGGCCAGGCGGGCGTTGCCCGGTGCAGTTGCAGCGCGGCCGTTCGCCTGCGAAAAGCTGCTGCCTGGTTTGCCGGCCGCGTTGGTGGCCGCGTTGGTGGCCACGTTTGTGGCCATGTTTGTCGGCACGTTCATGACCGAATTCGATCCGATGCTTGCCATGGTCAGATCACCTCCAGTTCGGCCTTCAGGGCGCCGGCGCTTTTCATCGCCTGCAGGATGGCCAGCAAGTCTTGCGGCGTGGCGCCCAGCGAGTTGAGCGCCCGCACCACATCGGACAGCTTGGCACCGGCCGGCAGTTGCATGATCGCGCCGCCCTGGGCGGTGATGGCGATGTCGGCTTTTTCGGCCTGCACCGTCTTGCCACCGGTTGACAACGCGTTGGGCTGGCTTACCACCGGGGTTGAATTGACCGTGACCGTGAGCGCACCATGCGCCACCGCGCAACTGCTCAGCGTCACCGCCTCGTTCATCACCACCGAGCCGGTGCGGGCGTTGAGCACCACCCGGGCTGCAGGCCGCTCCAGCACCACGTCCAGGTTCTCGATGTCGGCCATGAAGCCGACATGCTCGGTGGCCTGGGCCGGCATTCGCACCCGCACCACCCGGCCGTCCACCGCCTGGGCGATGCCGCCGCCCTTGGCGTTGTTGATCGCGTTGGCCACCGCGCGGGCGGTGGCGAAGTCGTTGGACTGCAGGTCGAGCTGCAACACGCCGTTGACCGACATCGCGGTGGGCACGGCGCGCTCCACCGTGGCGCCCTCGGGCACCCGGCCCGAGGCCAGGTGGTTGATCTGCACCTTGCTGCCACCGGCCGAGGCCCCTGCCCCGCCGACGATCAGGTTGCCCTGGGCGATGGCGTAGATCTGCCCGTCGGCGCCGCGCAGCGCCGTCTGCAGCAGCAGGCCGCCGCGCAAGCTTTTGGCGTTGCCGGCCGACGAGACGTTGACGTCCAGGCGCTGGCCCGGCTGGGCAAAGGCCGGCAGCTCGGCGGTGACCACCACCGACGCCAGGTTGCGCGGCTGCATCGTCACGCCCGGCGGCAGGGTGATGCCGTTTTGCTGCAGGAAGGCGGTGAGCGCCTGCGGCGTGAACGGCGTTTGCGTCGCCTGGTCGCCGGTGCCGTCCAGGCCGAACACCAGGCCGAACCCGGTGAGCTGGTTGGGCCGCACGCCCTGCACGCTGGCCACCTCCTTGATGCGGGCGGCCTGCGCCGGCCACCACACCGCCGCGCTGGCGGCAAGCAGGCTGATCAACACGATGGCGCGCAGCACACGATCGGCGTCTGGTTTTTGCATCATCACACCGGCATCAGGTTCATGAAGAATCGCGCCAGCCAGCCCATCGACTGGGCCTCGGCCTGCTGGCCGCGGCCACGCTGCTCGATGCGCACGTTGGCGATCTGGGTGCTGGCCACCGTGTTGCCCGGCGCGATGGCGCGCGGATCGACCTGGCCAGAGAAGCGCAGCACGTCGACATTGGCGTTGACGCCGATCTGCTTTTCGGCCGACACGATCAAGTGGCCATTGGGCAGCACCTGCACCACCGTGGCAGTGATGGTGCCGGAGAAGTCGTTGGTGTTTTCCACCGTGCCCTTGCCCGAGAAGCTGTTGGCCGACGTGCCGGCCGCGCTGGCCCGGGTCAGTGCGCTGGCCTTCAGGAACGGCATGGCCGTCAGGTCGGCATTGACCGAATCGGCGCGGTCCAGCGTGCTGGTGCTCTTCTGCACGGCGCTGACCTTCTCGACGATGCTCACCGTGACCGTGTCGCCGACGATGCGGGCCCGGTGGTCCTCGAACAGCGGCCGGTAGCGGTCGCCCTGGAAGATTGCGCCGGTGGGGCTGGCGGGCGCTGCCGCTACCAGCGCCAGCGGCATCGCGGCCGTGGGCAGCACCAGGTCGACGGGTGGCAGGCGTGCCAGGGTCTCGCAGCCGCCCAGGCTCAGGGCGATCACGGCGGTAGCGGCGGCCCGCAATGGGCACAAGGTTCGGGTCATGGTGGCGTCGGTGCAGTTTCAGCTTGCCGGGGATCAGCGCCAGCCATCACAGCTGCGACAGCTTTTGCAGCATCTGGTCGGAGGTGGTCACGGCCTTGGAGTTGATTTCATAGGCGCGCTGGGTCTGGATCATCGAGACCAGCTCCTCGACCACGTTGACGTTGCTGGTCTCCACGCTGCCCTGGGT
>JBBQAH010000069.1:0-14987 GCA_038316145.1 Burkholderiales bacterium | reverse complement strand
CCGCGCCGGGCTGGCGTGCCCCGCTCCGTGTCATTCCGGGCCGGAAAAGCACCGGCCCTCCCTTCTTTACCTGCGCGGGACACGCCAGCCCGACCCGGCGCTACGCCACCTGCTGCGCGCGCTGGGTTTTCAAGCCAATGCACGCAGCAACGGTGGCGGCGGCCAAGGGCGTTGGGTGACCGGATCCCGTAAGTAAAGGGGGAGATGTCGGCCAGCTGGCCGGCATCGGGGGACATGGAGGGAGCCGGTTGCCCGACGGCCTTGGTTGCCTCGCGCCGCACGTCGAACGTCAGCATCCTGACTCGACGAACGGCAGCTACGAGCCGATTGCCGACTCCCCTTGCCCGTCAGAAACCGCCGCGCCGCATCAGACGCGCAGCAAATCCAACAACGTGCGTGCCACCACCTGGGTGGCACGGCGCAAGTCTTCCAGCACCAGGTGCTCGTCTGCGCGTTTGGCGTTGCTCTCGAACACGGTGCGTGGACCGGCGCCGTAGATCGCGGCAGGTATGCCGTAAGCGCCGAACAAGCGCACATCGGTGTAGAGCGGCGTGCCCGAGGTGGGTATCGGCTCACCAAACACCGCCTGGCCGTGGCGCTGCAATGCTTGCACCAACTCGGTATTGCCAGTCTGAGGCTTGAGCGACTCGGCCAGCAGCAGGCGCTTGATCTCGACCGTGATGCCGGGGCAGGTGGCGGCGGCATCGGCAATGACGCGGCGCACCTCGGCCTCGACGTCGGCCGGGTTCTCCTCGGGGATCATGCGGCGGTCCAGCTTGATCAGCACCTTGCCCGGCACCACGTTGGTGTTGGTGCCGCCTTCGATGCGGCCGACGTTCAGGTACGGGTGGTTGATGCCCGGCACCTCGGACGAAATTGCCTGGTAGCGCTGGTTCTGCGCGTACAGCGCATTCAGGATCACCACCGCGCCCTGCAATGCGTCGACACCAGTCTCGGGGATAGCGGCATGGGCCATTTTTCCGTGCACCGTGACGGCCAGTTGCAGGCAGCCGTTGTGCGCGGTGATCACCTGGTAGCTGAACCCTGCAGCCAGCAGCAAATCAGGTTGGGTCAGCCCGTGCTGCAGCAGCCAGCCCGGGCCCAGTTCACCGCCAAACTCCTCGTCGTAGGTGAAAAGCAGCTCGACGCCGCCGGTCAGCGGCACACCCAGCGCCTCCAGCGCGCGCACCGCAAAGGTGTAGCTGGCAAAGTCGCTCTTGCTGACGGCCGACGCCCGGCCGTAGAGCCGGCCGTCCACCACCTCGCCGCCGTAGGGGTCGTGGGTCCAGCCGTCGCCGGGCGGCACCACGTCGCCGTGGGCGTTGAGGGCAATGGTGCGGCCACTGCCGGGTGCGCCGTAGCGGCGCCGCACGATCAGGTTGGTGATCGACTGCATGCCGTAGTTGTGCACCGCGTCGGCCGGCACCGGGTGCTGCTCGGCGGTGAAGCCAATATCTTGTAACAGTGCGGCGGTGCGCTCGGCATGCGGCGCGTTGTTGCCGGGCGGGGTGTCGGTGGGCACTTGCACCAGGGCTTGCAAAAAGCGCACTTCTTCGTCGAAATGGGCATCGACCCAGGCGTCCAGCGCAGCGTAATTGGCCTGGGTAGGCGCGGCGGCCTGGGCTGGGGTTGAGAGCGCAGTCATGACAGGTCCGAGGCGAGTTGGTCGAGCAGGTTCTGAAAGGCCTGCACACACAGGTCGGCATCGTGATTGGTGATGCCTTCGAGCGGGTTGTGGCTGATGCCGGCGTTCAGCCCACGCACAAACAGCATGGCCTGGGGCATCAGCTCGTGCAGCTTCATCGCGTCGTGGCCGGCGCCGCTGGGCAGGCGATGCACCGGCAGGCCGAGTGCGGCCACCGCCGCCTCCCAGCGTGCCTGCCAGGCCGCATCGGACGGCGCAGCGGCCGCCAGCAGGGTCAGCTCCAGCCGCAGATCGACCTTGCGGCGCTCGGCGATGCGTTGCGCCTGCTGCACGGTATCGGCGACCAGGGCATCGCGCTGCGGGTCGGTCGGGGCGCGCATGTCCAGGCTGAAGCGGCAGCGGCCCGGCACCACGTTGATAGAGCCTTGCGGCACGTCCAGCTGCCCGACCGTGGCCACCGAGGTGTCGTCCGCCAGTGCACGCGCCTCGGCGTACAACAGCAACTCGGCAGCGGCGGCGGCGGCGTCGCTGCGGCGGTTCATCGGCGTGGTGCCGGCGTGGCAGGCGACGCCGACAAATTCGCCCAGGTAGCGCGCGCTGCCGTTGATCGATGTGACCACGCCCAGCGGCAGGTCGAGGTCATCGAGCACCGGGCCTTGCTCGATGTGCAGCTCGACAAAGCCCAGGTAGCGCGCCGCATCGCGCCGCAGCGCGTTGATCGCGCCCAGTTCGCCGGGCAGTCCGGCGGCGCGCATGGCGCCAGCCATCGTCACGCCGTCGGCGTCGGTCTGGTCGAGCCAGGCGGGGTTGAAGTGGCCGGTCAACGCGCCCGAGCCCAGGAAAGTGGCCTTGTAGCGCTGGCCTTCCTCCTCGGCAAAGCCCACCACCTCGAAGCCGTACGGCAGGCGCCGGCCGGCTTGGGCCAGGCTGCGCACACAGGCCATCGGCACCAGGATGCCGAGCCGGCCATCAAACTTGCCGCCGTTGCGCACGGTATCAAAATGGCTGCCGGTGAGCAGGCGTTTGGCGGCCGGGTCGCTGCCGTGGTAGACCCCGACCACGTTGCCCACCGCGTCGACGCCGACTTCGTCGAAGCCGGCCTCCTTCATCCACCCTTCTAGCCGGCGGGCGCAAGCCTGGTGCGCCTCGGTCAGGTAGGTGACGGTGAGCTGGCCCTGGGCCTGGTAGCCGGGCTCGCTGTACCCGGCCAGTTCTTCGGCCCAATCGAGCACCCGGTTGCCGGCCTCGGGCACCCTGCCGAACTTTTCGGCCAGCCGGATCTCGGCAATGCGGTGAATGTTGCGCAGACATTCCGCCCGCTCGAAGTCTGGCGTGCCGCGCAGCCGGCGCTCGAAGATGTCGATGATGGCTTGTCGCGACAGGCCGGTGCCCCGCGGACCACGCACCGCCAGGATGAACGGAAAGCCGAAGCGCTGGTTGTAGTCGGCGTTCAGCCGCTGCAGCGTGACAAATTCATCGGGGGTGCAGTCGGTCAGGCCGGCCTTGCCTTGCTCAGCGGTCGACTCGGCGGTGAGCGACTGGCTGACCATCGCCTTGCCCGCCAGCTCGGGGTGGGCACGGATCAGCGCCAGCTGGGCGGCCTGAGGCGCGTTGCGCACCACCTGCACCATCGCGCGCTTGAGCTGCGCCAGGCTGCCGAAGGGCCGCTGGGCCGCAGCCTGCTCGGCGATCCAGGGCGAATGCTCGTAAGTGCCGTCCAGCAGCGCGGCGCAGTCGGCCGCCGTACCGGCGTTGAGGTGGTCCAGTGTCAGGGCCATGGTCATTCCCAAAGAAAAGCGGTGGCGGGGTTGAAGGGGTGGGTGGCCTGCCAGTGGCGGGCGATATCGATGCGGCGAGTGATCCACACCCGGTCATGCGATTGCACGTGATCGAGAAAGCGCTGCAGCGCGCGCATCCGGCCGGGCCGGCCGAGCAGGCGGCAATGCATGCCGATGCTCATCATGGCCGGGCGATGGTCGCCCTCCGCGTAGTGCACATCGAAGGCATCACGCAGGTAGCTGAAAAACGCGTCGCTGTTTGAGAACCCCTGCGGCAGCGCAAAGCGCATGTCGTTGCAGTCCAGCGTGTAGGGCACGACCAGCTGCGGGCTGAGCGCACCGTCGGTCTTGCGCACCTGCAGCCAGAACGGCAGGTCGTCGCCGTAGTGGTCGCTGTCGTAGGCAAAACCGCCGTGATCGGCCACCAGGCGGCGGGTGTTGGGGCTGTCGCGGCCGGTGTACCAGCCGAGCGGGCGCTCACCCGTCAGTTGCTCGATGACCGCCATGCCGCGCTTCAAATGCTCACGCTCGGTGGCTTCGTCCACGCTCTGGTAGGACAACCAGCGCCAGCCGTGGCAGGCGATCTCATGGCCCAACCGTTTGAACTCTGCGGTGACCTCGGGGCAGCGCTTCAACGCCATCGCCACGCCGAATACGGTGAGGGGCAGGCCGCGCCGTTCGAACTCGCGCAGCAACCGCCAGACGCCGACCCGCGAGCCGTACTCGTAGATGCTCTCCATGCTGAGGTGGCGCGCTGGGTAGGCCGGCGGGTTGGCCATCTCGGACAGGAACTGCTCGCTGCCGGCGTCACCATGCAGCACCGAGTTTTCACCGCCCTCCTCGAAGTTCAGCACAAATTGCAGCGCCACCCGGGCGCCGCCCGGCCACTGCGCCTGCGGCGGGTGGGCGCCGTAGCCGCGCAAGTCGCGTGGGTAGCGGCCAGGCTGCGGGCCAGGCTGCGGGCCGGGCTGCGGGGCGGGCTGCGGCTCCGGGTTTGCAGCGGCGGGTGCGCGGGCGGGGGTGTCGGGTGGCATGGCGGGTGGCATGACGAACAGCGGGCCGGGCGGGTGGACAGGTGGGGAAAGCGCGTGGAAATGGCGGGTGAAGTCGCCGGACTTCAGCCGCGCGGCTGCAACACCGCCGCCAGCGCCGGGGTGCGTGGGTTCAGCTGCAGGTTATGCGCCACATCGGCCAGGTGCCCGGCCATCAGCCGGGCACACGCATCGGCATCGCGGCGCTCGAGCGCATCGACGATCCCGACATGCTCGTCCTGCGAATGGCTGGCCGAATGCGCGGACTGGTACATCAGCGCGATCAGCGACGAGCGGCTCAGCAGGTCGGCCAGCAGTTGCGCCAGCACCTCGTTGCCCAGCTGGCGCGCCAGCAGCACGTGGAAGTCGGCCAGCAGCCGGGTACGGCCCGGCACATCGGTGCGGCCCACCGCCTCGCGCTCGCTGCGCAAGTGGGCGCGCAAGACCGCGATCTGGGTGGCCGTGATCTGCTCACACAGCTGGCGCACCATCGCCGACTCGATCATCGTGCGCAGCTCGAACACCTGGCGTGCCTCGTCCACGCCGGGCGTGGCCACGCAAGCGCCCCGCGCCGGCGTCAGCGTGACCAGGCGGTCGCGGCTGAGCTGGTTCAGCGCCTGCCGCACCAGCGTGCGTGAGACCTTGAAGATGTCGGCGATCTGCTGCTCGGCCAGCTTGGTGCCAGGCATCAGCCGGCGCTCGACGATGGCCGCGGTGATGGACTCGACGATGCGCTGGGTGACGCCGGACGGCGTCGGCCCATGAGTCAACGCTGGGCCGCTCCCGAGTGCACTCCTCCCCCTCGGGGGGGAGGCGGCGGGCGTTTTGCCGCCGCCTTGGGGGCGCTCATGATTCAACGCCGGGCCGCTCCCGAGTGCACTCCTCCCCCTCGGGGGGGAGGCGGCGGGCGATTTGCCGCCGCCTTGGGGGCGCTCAGTAGCCGTTGCGGCAAGCGCCGCCGGCGCAACGATCGCCTGAAGGGCAGCCGGGCTGCGGGCCATGTCGAGGGGTCTCCCGGGGTTTGCTGGATTTCGCAAAGTGTATACACTTTAGAGCAAACCCGCCCCGCTGCGCAAGCAGCCAACCGAGCCAAGGACAGCGATGGGCCACCTCAGCACCCATGTTCTCGACACCGCCAACGGCTGTCCCGCAGCCGGCATGGCCGTCACGCTGCAGCGCATCACCGGCACGTCGATCGACACGCTGGCCCACTTCACGCTCAACGCCGATGGCCGCCATCCCGGCGGCGCGCTGCTGGACGCCAGCAGCATGGAGGCGGGCCGCTACCGGCTGCTGTTCGAGGTGGCGCCCTACTTCCGGTCGCTCGGGCTGGCCTTGCCCGAGCCGCCGTTCATCGATACGGTGCAGCTCGACTTCGGCATCGCCCACGCTGCCGGCCACTACCACGTGCCGCTGCTGGTCAGCCCCTGGGCCTACAGCACCTACCGGGGCAGCTGAGCCCCCTGCACACCCCCACCCGGCACGCGGCTTGCGTACACCCCCTGTTTCCTGTCAGGAGCCCGACCATGGCCCGTAACCGCACACGCACCCGCACCCGCACCCGCACCCTCGCCGCCGCCAGTCTGGTGGCCGCCGTGTTCGCCACCTCGGCGCCGTCCGCCCTGGCCTGGCCCGACAAGCCGGTGCGCCTGGTGGTCACCTTTGCCGCCGGCGGGGCCAGCGACATCGTCGCCCGCGTCATCGCCGAGCCGCTGGCCAAGGCGCTGGGCCAGCCGGTGGTGGTGGACAACAAGCCGGGCGCCGGCGGCACCATCGGCGGGCTGGACGTGGTGCGCGCAGCACCCGACGGTTACACGCTGATGTTGTCCAACTCCACACCCACCTCGATTGGGCCGTTCACCGTGCCCAAGCCGCCTTACGACCCGGTCAAACAGTTCAGCCACATCGCGATGCTGGGCGTGGCGCCTGTGCTGTTCATGGCCAACCCCAAGACCGGGCCGGCCACGCTGAAAGACCTGCCCAAGGCGGCGGCAGTGCCCGGTTTTGCCTTTGGCAGCGGCGGGCCGGGCTCGATCGGCCACATCGTGGGCGAGATGAGCAAGGTGGCGATGAAGATCCAGATGACACACGTGCCCTACCGTGGTGGCGCGCCCATGACCACCGACCTGATTGCCGGCACCATCCCGGTAGGCATCGACGTCATCACCGCCTTTGTGCCGATGGTCAGGTCGGGCCAGATACGCGCGCTGGCGGTGACCACCCGCAGCCGCTCACCGCTGTTGCCCGAGGTGCCGACGGTGGTCGAGCTGGGCTATCCGCAGCTGGTCGCCGAGAACTACTTCGGCGTCTCCGGCCCGGCCGGCCTGCCGCCCGAGGTGGTGGACAAACTGGCCAAGACCCTGGCCGCCATTGTGGCCGACCCGGCGGTGATCAAGCGCTTCGAGGAGCTGGGCATCACACCGGGCCACCAGAGCCCGGCCGAGTTCAGCGCCTTTGTCGCCCGTCAGGTTGCCGACTGGGCACCGGCGATCAAGGCCGCCGACTTGAAGCCCTGAGCCGTATTTGCATTTGAGGCCACGATGGACCCCACCTACCTGCTCGACTGGGCCAACCTGCTGCTGCGCTGGGCCCATGTGATCGTGGCGATCGCCTGGATCGGCTCGTCGTTCTACTTTGTCTTTCTCGACAACAGCCTGACCCCACCGCTCGACCCGGTGCTGGCCGAGAAGGGCGTCACCGGCGAGTTGTGGGCGGTGCATGGCGGCGGCTTCTATCACCCGCAAAAATACCTGGTAGCGCCGCGCCAGATGCCCGAGCACCTGCACTGGTTCTACTGGGAGAGCTACAGCACCTGGCTGACCGGCTTTGCGTTGTTCACCGTGCTCTACCTGTTCAACGCCAGCAGTTACCTGGTCGACAAGGCGGTGCTGGACTGGTCGCCGCAAGCCGCCATCGCGGCCGCGCTGGGTTTTCTGGTGGTGGGCTGGTTTGTCTACGACAGCATCTGCCGCGCCTTCGGCCAGAAGAAAAACGGCGACCTGATCGTCGGCGCCGGCCTGTTCGCTTTTGTGGTGTTCGCGTCCTGGCTGGCCTGTCAGCTGTTTGCCGGGCGTGCCGCGTTTTTGCTGGTGGGCGCGATGCTGGCCACCTCGATGAGCGCCAACGTGTTTTTCTGGATCATCCCCGGCCAGCGCACGGTGGTGGCGCAGCTCAAGGCCGGCCAGCCGGTGGACCCGATCCACGGCTGGCGCGCCAAGCAGCGCAGCGTGCACAACACCTACTTCACGCTGCCGGTACTGATCGCGATGCTGTCCAACCACTACGGTTGGTTGTACCTGGGCCAGCACAACTGGGCGGTGCTGGTGCTGCTGATGCTGGCCGGTGCGCTGATCCGCCACAGCTTTGTGGCGCGCCACAAGGCGTTGGTGCTGGGCAAACGGGTGCCCTGGGAGCACGCTGCCGGCGGTGTGGTGGTGCTGCTGGGCCTGGCAATCTGGCTGGCGCCACCGCCGCCGTCGGCCGCCGCGCTGGCCGCCGCCGCCCGGCCGGTGGCCTTTGCCCAAGTGCAGGCCGTCATTACCCAGCGCTGCACGCTGTGCCACAACGCCGAGGTGCAGCAAAAGGGCGTGGCCCTGCACACACCGGCCTGGGTCCGCCAGCACGCCCAGGCGATCTACCAGCAGGCGGTGGTGCAAAAGCTGATGCCGATGAACAACGCCACCCAGATCACCGACGACGAACGGGCGCTGATCAAGCGCTGGTTCGAGGCTGGCGCCAAGCCTGAATGACTGACTGGCTGGCTGGCTGGCTGGCTGGCTGAACCAGGACGCCACATGACCTTCACCCCCATTCACCCCCATTCACCCCGTCGATGAAAAACTGCCCACCGGCCGGCTGGCCGCCTTGGGCTTTCAGCATGTGCGGGTGATGTATGCCGGCGCGGTGGCCGTGCCACTGATCGTCGGGCGTGCGCTCAAGCGCTCGCCCGAGCAGGTGGCGCGGCTGATCTCGGCGGACCTGTTTTGTTGCGGCCCGGTCACGCTGATCCAGTCGCTGGGCTTTGGCCGGCACTTCGGCATCAAGCTGCCCGTGATGAGGGGCGTGACCTTTGCCGCGGTCGGTCCGATGGTGGCGATGGCCAATGTGCAAAGTGGGCCCGATGGCGCCCGGGCCATCTTTGGCGCCATCATCGGCGCGGGCGTTGTCGCGATGCTGGATGCATTCAAAGCTGCATCGCTGACAGTCAGCAAGGTGGCACTCTCAAGAAAATGTTGCTTGGCCACTCTTCTTGACCCCCGCGGGGGGCGGGCTGGGCGCAGCCCGGACTTGGGGGTGCTCATGAGTCAACGCTGGGCCGCTCGCGAGTGCACTCCTCCCACTCGGGGGGGCGGCGGCGGGCGTTTGCCGCCGCCTTGGGGGCGCTCAGCAGGCATTGATCTGACGAGTCCCTGCGGCCGAGGCCGGCCAAAAGTTGCCTCACGGGCGCATTTGCCGTAGACGGCGGCAGGTCCCGGGCCGAGGTAATTGGACCGGTTGCATCGTCAATGTGTCGTGCCTGCCGTCCACCTCAACGGTCACGCGCCGTGCTCGCCGACACCCGGTGGGCGCGGCTCGGTGGCGGGCGCTCTCGCACCGCCGGCATGGCATCCTGTCAGTACCACTAGATCAGGTATAAACTATTCACACCTAAAGCAAACCGAGCCGTCTCGGTTTGTACATCGATGGCTGCGTAGCGCCAAGTACAAGCTGTCCCGCGCCGGCAAACCGGCGCATTCCAAGGAGTGTTCATGAATATCGTGTGCATCGGTGGTGGACCCGCCGGGCTGTACTTTGGCCTGCTGATGAAGATGCGCAACCCGGCGCACGACATCACGGTGGTCGAGCGCAACAAGCCCTACGACACCTTTGGCTGGGGCGTGGTGTTCTCCGACGCCACGATGGACAACATGCGGCAGTGCGACCCGGTGACCGCTGCCGAGATCCAGCAGGCCTTCAACCACTGGGACGACATCGAGCTGGAGTTCAAAGGCCAGGTCATCCGGTCCGGCGGTCATGGTTTTGTCGGCATCGGCCGCAAGAAGCTGCTCAACATCCTGCAAGCGCGCTGTGAGCAACTGGGCGTCAAGCTGGTGTTCGAGTGCGACGCCGAGTCCGATCTCGACTACCCCGACGCCGATCTGGTCGTGGCCAGCGACGGCATCAACTCGCGCATTCGCGGCCGCTACGAGGCGGTGTTCAAACCCGACGTGGTGTCGCGGCCCAACCGCTACCTCTGGCTGGGCACGCACAAGCTGTACGACGCCTTCACCTTCCTGTTCGAGAAGACCGAGCACGGCTGGATCCAGGCCCACATCTACAAGTTCGACGACACCACCACCACCTTCATCGTCGAATGCCCCGAGCACGTCTGGCTGGCCCACGGGCTGGATCAGGCCGACCAGGACACGTCGATTGCCTTCTGCGAGAAAGTGTTTGCCAACAACCTGCAGGGCGCCAAGTTGATGACCAACGCGCGCCACCTGCGCGGCTCGGCCTGGCTGAACTTCCAGCGTGTCAAGTGTGAGCAGTGGTCGCACTTCAACGGACGCAGCCATGTGGTGCTGATGGGCGACGCGGTGCACACGGCGCACTTTGCGATCGGCTCGGGCACCAAGCTGGCGATCGAAGACGCGATCGAGCTGGCGCGTCTGTTCGGCGAGCAGGGCGACAGCGCCGAGCAGATTCCGGCGGTGCTGGCGCGCTACCAGGCAGTGCGCAACATCGACGTGCTGCGGCTGCAGAACGCGGCCTGGAACGCGATGGAATGGTTCGAGGTCTGCGGCGAGCGCTATTGCGACCAGCTCGATGCGCCGCAGTTCATGTACTCGATGCTCACCCGCAGCCAGCGCATCAGCCACGAGAACCTGCGCCTGCGGGACGCGGCCTGGCTGGGCGGCTACGAGCGCTGGTTTGCCGAGCGCGCCGGCGTGACCGTGCCCGCCGGCCAGCCGGCACCGCCGCCGATGTTCACACCCTATACCGTGCGCGGGCTGACGCTGAAGAACCGCGTGCTGGTCTCGCCGATGGCGCAATACAGCGCGGTGGACGGTGTGGCCGGCGACTACCACCTGGTGCACCTGGGCGCCCGCGCCATGGGCGGCGCCGGGCTGGTGTTTGCCGAGATGACCTGCGTCAGCGCAGAAGGCCGCATCACGCCGGGCTGCCCGGGCCTGTATGCACCCGAGCATGCGGTGGCCTGGCGGCGCATCGTCGATTGGGTGCATGCCAACAGCGACGCCAAGTTCGCCCTGCAGATCGGCCATGCCGGCGCCAAAGCCTCCACCCGCGTGGCCTGGGAGGGCACCGACCAACCGCTGGAATCGGGCAACTGGCCACTCATCTCGGCGTCGCCGCAGCAGTACCTGGCCGGCATCAGCCAATGGTCGCGCGCGATGACCCGCGCCGACATGGACCAGGTCACTGCACAGTTTGTCGCCAGCACCCAGGCCGCGGCCAGCATCGGTGTCGACTGGCTGGAGCTGCACTGCGCCCACGGTTACCTGTTATCGGGCTTCATCTCGCCGCTCACCAACCAGCGCAGCGACGGGTACGGTGGCAGCCTGGCCAACCGCCTGCGCTACCCGCTGGAGGTGTTTGCCGCGGTGCGCGCCGCCTGGCCGGCGGACCGGCCGATGTCGGTGCGCATCTCGGCCCATGACTGGGTGGACGGCGGCATCACGCCGGCCGATGCGGTCGAGATCGCCAAGGCCTTCAAGGCCGCCGGCGCCGACATGATCGACTGCTCGTCGGGCCAGGTCAGCAAGCTGGAAAAACCGGTCTACGGCCGCATGTTCCAGACCCCGTTTGCCGACCGCATCCGCCAGGAAGCCGGCATCGCCACGATTGCGGTCGGCGCCATCAGCGAGGCCGACCATGTCAACAGCATCATCGCCGCCGGCCGCGCCGACCTGTGCGCCATCGCCCGCCCGCACCTGGCCAACCCGGCCTGGACGTTGACCGAAGCGGCCAAGATCGGCTACACGCCGCTGGCCTGGCCCCAGCAATACCGGTCGGCCAAGCCGCAGATGGAAGCCAACTTCCAGCGCGAGAAGGCGCAGGCTGCCGCCTTGGCGGGATCAGCGGCGCTGTCGCCGGCCCGCGCGGCGGAGGCTTGAGCGTGGCCGCGCCTGCACCCGCCACGCCGCCCAGCCGCAGCGCATCGGCCACTGCCCCTGCGGGCGGCCTGCAAGACACACACGCGCTGGTCACTGGCGGCGGCCAGGGCATAGGTGCGGCGGTGGCGCTGGCCTTGCTGGCGGCCGGTGCCCGCGTCACGCTGCTGGGCCGGCGCCTGGACGTGCTGCAAGACCTGGTGGCCAGGCAGCCCGACCGGCTGCATGCCGTCAGCGCCGATGTGGCCGACGCGGCCCAGGTGGCGGCCGCCTTTGCCGACGCCCGCCGCCGCTTCGGCCCGGTGGCGATCCTGGTCAACAACGCCGGCCAGGCCGCCAGCGCGCCCTTCCTGAAGATCGACGCCGTGCTGTGGCAGCAGATGATCGCGGTCAACCTCACCGGCACATTGCTGTGCAGCCAGGCCGCGCTGCCCGACATGCTGGGCGCGGGTTGGGGCCGCATCGTCAACGTGGCGAGCACGGCGGGCCTGGCAGGCTATGCCTATGTGGCCGCCTACTGCGCCGCCAAGCATGGCGTGATCGGCCTGACACGCGCGCTGGCGCAGGAAGTGGCCAAGAAGGGCATCACCGTCAACGCGGTCTGCCCGGGCTACACCGAGACCGAGATCTTGCAGTCCAGCATCGCCCAGGTGATGGCCAAGACCGGCCGCAGCGCTGACGAGGCCCGCGCCAGTTTTGCCGCCGGCAACCCACAAGGCCGCATCGTTCAACCCGAAGAAGTGGCCGACACCGTGCGCTGGTTGTGCGGCCGGGGCGCCGCGTCGGTACACGGACAATCCATCGCCGTGTGCGGTGGAGAACTGATGACATGAACCGACTAGCCGACCCCAGCCGGGTGTTGCTCAACGAGGCCGATGAACTCGGCCACGAAGCCCGCGTGGTGGGCGGCGACCACGCCGCGCTCAAGCTGTGGTTGCGCCTGCTGGCCTGCACCACGCAGGTCGAGGACGAGATCAGGCGCCGGCTGCGCACCCGCTTCGGCATCTCGCTGCCGCGCTTCGACTACATGGCCCAGCTCTACCGCGAGCCCGACGGCCTGAAGATGAAAGACCTGTCCCGACGCCTGATGGTGACCGGCGGCAACGTCACCGGCCTGACCGACGAGCTCGAGCGTGAAGGCCTGGTGCAGCGCAACAGCAGCCCTACCGACCGCCGCTCGTGGATCATCGGCCTGACCGCCCAGGGCCGCGACGGCTTCGCGGCCATGGCCCAGGAACACGAGCAGTGGGTGCTCGAACTCTTCGCCGGGCTCGACGCCACGGCAGTGCAACAGATCTACAGCCAGCTCGGGGCCCTGCGGGTGCAACTGGTGCGGCTGCAGGACCCTATCCCGGAGGACCCGACATGACCCAGAACACCGCACCCACCCCCCGTATCGACCCGGCCTTGCTGGCCGGCAACCGCCAGCCACTGGCGCTCTATCGCGCCACCCACTTCAAGTGGCAGGTAGAGGGGGGCGTGGCCACCCTCACGCTGAACCGGCCCGAGCGCAAGAACCCGCTGACCTTCGAGTCCTACGCCGAGTTGCGCGACCTGTTCGGTCGCCTGAAGCATGCCGACGATGTGCATGTGGTGGTGCTGTCCGGCGCAGGCGACAACTTCTGCTCCGGCGGCGACGTGCACGAGATCATCGGGCCGCTGACCGAGATGGCCATGCCGGCCCTGCTCAACTTCACCCGCATGACCGGCGATCTGGTCAAGGCGATGCGCGGCTGCCCCCAGCCCGTCATCGCGGCGCTGGACGGCGTCTGCGTCGGGGCCGGTGCCATCATGGCCATGGCCTCGGACCTGCGCATCGCCACGCCGCGCACCAAGACTGCCTTCCTGTTCACCCGCGTGGGGCTGGCCGGCTGCGACATGGGCGCCTGCGCCATCCTGCCCCGCCAGATCGGTCAGGGCCGGGCCTCGGAACTGCTTTTCACCGGCCGCGTCATGACCGCCGAGGAGGGCGAACGCTGGGGCTTCCACAACCGCGTCGTCGACGGCGAGGCCTTGATGGAGACGGCGCTTGAACTCGCCCGCTCGCTGGCCCGCGGCCCGACCTTCGCCCACGGCATCACCAAGAACCAGCTCAACGTCGAATGGGACATGAGCCTCGACGCCGCCATCGAGTCCGAAGCGCAGGCCCAGGCCATCTGCATGCAGACCAGGGACTTCCGCCGCGCCTACGAGGCCTTCGCGGCCAAGCGCGAGCCGGTGTTTGAGGGGAACTGAGCATGGGCGACCGCACCTTCCTCGACTGGCCCTTCTTCGACGACCGTCACCGCGCCTTCGCCGCCGATCTGGAAACGTGGGCGGACGCGACCGATGCGGTGAACCTGCACGGCGACCACGACCTCGACGGCGACTGCCGCACCATACTCAAGGCGCTGGCCGACGGCGGCTGGCTCCGCAACGCCATCCCCGACGTGAACGGCACGCTCGATGTCCGCACCCTCTGCCTGACGCGCGAGACCTTGGCCCGGCGATCTGGATTGGCCGACTTCGTCTTCGCCATGCAGGGCCTCGGCTCGGGCCCGATCAGCCTGTTCGGCACGGACGACCAGAAGGCCCGCTGGCTGCCCGGCGTCGCCTCGGGTGAGACCATCGCCGCCTTCGCCCTGTCCGAGCCCGACGCCGGCTCCGACGTCGCCGCCCTCTCCACCACCGCGCGCCGAGACGGCGACGGCTGGATTCTCGACGGGGTGAAGACCTTCATCTCCAACGGCGGCCTCGCCGACCGTTACACGGTCTTCGCCCGCACTGGCGAGGCCCCCGGCGCGAGGGGCCTCAGCGCCTTCGTCGTCGACGCCGACTCGCCCGGCTTCGAGATCGTCGAACGCATCCCCCTGATGGCCGCCCATCCGCTGGCGACCATCAGGTTCAGCGCCTGCCGCATCGACGGCGACCGCATCCTCGGTCAGCCGAGCGAAGGCTTCCGCATCGCCATGGGCACGCTGGACGTGTTCCGTTCCACCGTCGCCGCCGCGGCCCTCGGCTTCTCTCGCCGCGCCTTCGACGAGGCCGCGTCACGCGCCACGACCCGCAACCTGTTCGGCTCGCCCATGAGCGATCTGCAACTGGTGCAGGCCTCGCTGGCCGACATGGCGCTGAAGATCGACGCCTCGGCCCTGCTGATCTACCGCGCGGCATGGCTCAAGGATCAGGGAGCCCCCCGCGTGACCCGCGAGGCCGCCATGGCCAAGCTCTACGCCACCGACGAGGCGCAGCAGGTCATCGACGCGGCGGTTCAGCTGTTCGGCGGCCTCGGCGTCGTCTCGGGCAACCCGGTCGAACGCCTCTATCGCGAGATCCGGGCGCTGCGCATCTATGAGGGTGCCTCCGAGGTTCAGAAGATTGTTATCGCCCGGCAGGTCCTCGCCGGCATGGGCGGCGCCTGATGGAGACCAGGGCCCACATC
>JBBQAH010000081.1:0-13512 GCA_038316145.1 Burkholderiales bacterium | reverse complement strand
GCGACGGTGCTCAACATCACGCAGGACCACCTGGACTGGCACGGCACGATGGACGCCTACGCCGCGGCCAAGGCGCGGATTTTTGGGGCCCACACCACGCGGGTGATCAACCGCGACGACCCGCGCTGCGAGGCCATGGTGCCGGCGCCGGTGCTGGTCAAAGGCGGCCGTGGCCGCCCGGCAAAAGCGGTCGGGCCCAAGGTGGTGCGGTTTGGCCTGGACGCACCGCAACACCCGGGCGACTTTGGCCTGGTGGTCGAGGCTGGCATGGCCTGGCTGGTGCGGGCGCGTGAGGTGGACGAAACCATCAAGCGCCGCAAAGGCGACGTCGACGAGATCTTTTTGCAGCGCTTGATGCCCGCCGACGCACTGCGGGTGCGCGGCCGCCACAACGCCGCCAATGCGCTGGCCGCATTGGCGCTGGCCACCGCGATCGGCTGCCCGCTCAACGCACTGCTGCATGGCCTGCGTGAATACGCCGGTGAGCCGCACCGGGTTGAGTTCATTGCCCGCGTGGCCGAGGTTGATGCTTACGACGACAGCAAGGGCACGAACGTGGGCGCGACTGTGGCCGCGCTGCTCGGCCTGGGTGCCGACCAGGCACCGGCCAAGCTGGTGCTGATCCTGGGCGGCGACGGCAAGGGCCAGGACTTCACGCCGCTGGTCGGCCCGGTGGCGCGGTTTGCCCGTGCGGTGGCGCTGATCGGCCGCGACGCCGGGCTGATCGACGCCGTGCTGGCGGCCGACGCCGGTGCTGCGGCAGTGCCACGCCAAACCCATGCCAGCCTGCAGGCGGCGGTGGCCTGGTGTTACGCACAGGCCCGGGCCGGTGATGCCGTGCTGCTCAGCCCGGCCTGTGCCAGCCTGGACATGTTCCGCAACTACGGCCACCGCGCCGAGGTGTTTGTCGCCGCGGTGCAGGCCCATGCGGCTGAACTCGGGGAGGCCGTGCTGTGAGCACTTCAGCTGCACCCGTTGCACGCACCGGCCTGGCGGCCCTCTGGGCGCGCCTGCGCCCGGCCACCGGCGAGGCCGCCGGCAACCTGCCGATCCGCGACTGGGACGGCGCCGATGCCAGCCAGCCCACCCGCATCGCCGGCTTTGACCAGGCGCTGGTCTGGTGTGTGGTCGCGCTGCTGGCGCTGGGCCTGGTGATGGTGTATTCGGCCAGCGTGGCGCTGCCTGACAGCCCCAAGTACGCGCGTTATTCGCCCACCTTCTTCCTGGGCCGGCACGCGCTGTCGCTGGGCATCTCGTTTGTCGCGGCCTTGCTGGCGGTGCAGGTGCCCATCAGCGCCTGGGAGAAATGGGCGCCCAAGCTGTTTGTGATCTCGCTGCTGCTGCTGGCCGTGGTGCTGATCCCGCATGTGGGCAAGGGCGTCAACGGCGCGCGCCGCTGGTTGCCGCTGGGCGTGATGAATTTCCAGCCCAGTGAGCTGGCCAAGCTGGCGATTGCGATGTATGCCGCCAGCTACATGGTGCGCAAGATGGACGTCAAGGAGCGCTTTTTTCAGGCGGTCTGGCCGATGGCACTGGCGCTGGCTTTCACGGGTGTGCTGTTGCTGGCCGAACCCGACATGGGCGCGTTTGTCGTGATCGCGGTGGTGGCGCTGGGCATCCTGTTCCTGGGCGGTGTCAACGGCCGCATGTTCTTCTTGAGCGTGGCGGTGCTGCTGGCGGCGTTTGGTCTGATGATCGCCACCAGCCCGTTCCGCCGTGCGCGCATCCTGGCCTTTCTCGACCCCTGGGACCCGGTGTACTCGGCCGGCAAGGGCTACCAGCTGACACACTCGTTGATCGCCTTTGGCCGCGGTGAGGTAACAGGCCAAGGCCTGGGTGGCAGCATCGAGAAGCTGCACTACCTGCCCGAGGCGCACACCGACTTCCTGATGGCGGTGATCGGCGAGGAACTGGGCTTCATCGGTGTTGCGGTCGTGATCCTGGCGTTTTTCTGGCTGACCCGCCGCATCTTCGTGATCGGCCGCCAGGCCGTGGCGCTGGACCGGGTGTTTGCTGGTCTGATGGCGCAAGGCATCGGCATCTGGATCGGCGGCCAGACCCTGATCAACATGGGTGTCAACCTGGGCGCCTTGCCCACCAAGGGCCTGACCCTGCCGCTGCTGAGCTACGGCGGCTCGGCGATCCTGATGAACCTGATCGCGCTGGCGATCGTGGTGAGAATTGACATAGAGAATAGAACATTGATGCGCGGAGGCCGCACGTGATGCCGCACCTCGTCATCATGGCGGCCGGCACCGGCGGCCACATCATCCCCGGCATCGCGGTCGCGCGTGAAGTGCAGCGCCGCGGCTGGACGGTGAGCTGGCTGGGCACGCGCAGCGGCATGGAAAACAAGCTGGTGCCACCCACCGGCATCCCGCTAGACACGCTCGCCTTCAGCGGCCTGCGTGGCAAGGGCTGGCTGCACACGCTGACCGGCGGCCTGCGGCTGGTCAAGGCCTGCTGGGATTCGGCCGCCATCCTGCGCCGGCGCGGTGCCGACGTGGTGCTGGGCATGGGCGGTTATGTGTGCTTCCCGGGTGGGCTGATGGCCGGCCTGTTGCGCAAGCCGCTGGTGCTGGTCAACGCCGATGCAGCCTTGTTGTTGTCCAACAAGGCCTTGCTTCGCGTGGCGCAGCGGGTGTGTTTTGGCTTCGACGGTGCGGCAGCGCAGATCAAGCAAGGCGTCGTTACCGGCAACCCGGTGCGTACCGAGATCGAGGCACTGCCCGCACCCGCTGAGCGCTACGCTGGCCGCAGTGGCCCGCTGCGCCTGCTGGTGGTGGGTGGCAGCCTGGGCGCGCAGGTGCTCAACCAGACCGTGCCGGCCGCGCTGGCGCTGTTGCCGGCTGAGACCCGCCCCCGCGTTGTGCACCAGACCGGCAGCGCCCAGTGGGATGCCGTGCGCGCCGCCTACGCCCAGGCCGGCATCAGCGCCGAGGTGCTGCCCTTCATAGCCAACATGGCCCAGCGCCTGACCGACTGCGACCTGATCGTCTGCCGCGCCGGTGCCGTCACGGTCAGCGAGCTGTGTGCTGCTGGCGTGCCCAGCCTGCTGGTGCCGCTGGTGGTCAGCACGACAGCCCATCAACGTGACAACGCGCAGTACCTGGCCGCACACGGCGCCGCGCTGCACCTGCCGCAGATCGGGCTGAGCCCGGCATCGCTGGCCGCCCAGCTGCAATCCCTGGACCGCCCCGCGCTGCTGGACATGGCACAAAACGCCCGCGCCCTGGCCCGGCCGCAAGCCGCCGCCCGCGTGGCAGATGAACTCGAAAAAACGGTCACCGCACGATGAAACACGCCGTCAAACGCATCCACTTCGTCGGCATTGGCGGTGCCGGCATGAGCGGCATCGCCGAGATCCTGCACAACCTGGGCTATGCGGTGTCGGGCTCCGACCTGGCCGACAGCACCACCTCGCGTCGCCTGGGCGAGCTGGGCATCCGGGTCTTCGTTGGCCACGCGGCGGCCAACATCGGTGACGCGCAGGCCGTGGTCACCTCCACCGCGGTGCGGGGTGACAACCCCGAGGTGCTGGCGGCCCGCGCCCGGCGCATCCCGCTGGTGCCGCGTGCGGTGATGCTGGCCGAGCTGATGCGGCTCAAGTCCGGCATCGCGATTGCCGGCACCCACGGCAAGACCACCACCACCTCGCTGGTCACCAGCATCCTGGCCGAGGCCGGGCTGGACCCGACCTTCGTGATCGGCGGCAAGCTCAACGCCGCGGGTGCCAATTCACGCCTGGGCTCGGGTGACTACATCGTGGTCGAAGCCGACGAGAGCGACGCGTCCTTCCTGAACCTGATGCCGGTGATGAGCGTGGTCACCAATATCGATGCCGACCACATGGACACCTACGGCCACGACTTTGCGCGGCTCAAGGCGGCGTTCGTCGAGTTTGTGCACCGCATGCCGTTTTACGGCGCGGCCATCGTCTGCGGCGACGACCCGGGTGTGCGGTCCATCCTGCCGATGCTGTCGCGCCCGGTGATCACCTATGGCCTGGGCGAGGACGTGCAGGTGCGGGCGGTGCAAGTGCAGGCGATGCCGGGCGGCCAGATGCGCTTTGTCTGCCAGCGCCGCAATGGTTCGGTCATGCCCGACCTGGCGATCACCTTGAACCTGCCGGGCGAGCACAACGTGCGCAACGCGCTGGCCGCGATCGCAGTAGCGACCGAACTGGAGTTGCCGGACGCCCCGATCGTCGCCGCGCTGGCCGCGTTTGCCGGCGTTGGCCGGCGCTTCCAGCGCTACGGTGAGTTGCCGGCGTCGGCGCAGAACGGCGGCGGCGAGTTCACCCTGATCGACGACTACGGCCACCACCCGGTCGAGATGGCGGCGGTGATCGCGGCCGCCCGTGGTGCCTTCCCGGGCCGGCGCCTGGTGTTGGCATTTCAACCACACCGCTACACCCGCACCCGGGACTGCTTCGAGGACTTTGTCAAGGTGATGGGCACGGCCGACGCAGTGCTGTTGACCGAGGTCTACGCCGCCGGTGAGGCGCCCATCGTTGCGGCCGACGGCCGGGCGCTGGCACGCGCGCTGCGGGTGGCCGGCAAGGTCGATCCGATCTTTATCGACAGCGTGGCCGACCTGCCGGACGCCATCGTGCAACAGGCCAGGGGCGGTGATGTGGTGATCGCGATGGGCGCCGGCACGATCGGTGCAGTGCCCGGCAAGGTGCTGGAAAAGTTTCTGGGGGCGATGGCATGAGCTTTGCATTGCCTGCCATCGACGTGTCTTCCCTGGGTCGGGTCGCGGTGCTCATGGGTGGTAGCAGCGCCGAGCGTGAGATCTCGCTGATGTCGGGCACCGGCGTGCTGGCCGCGCTGCAGAGCCTGGGCGTGAATGCGCAAGCGTTCGACCCGGCGCAGCGCGACCTGGGTGAGCTCAAACGCGAGGGGTTCGATCGGGTCTTCATCGCGCTGCACGGCCGGCACGGTGAAGACGGCACGGTGCAGGGCGCGCTGGAGCTGCTGGGCATCCCCTACACCGGCTCGGGCGTGATGGCGTCGGCGATTGCGATGGACAAGACCATGACCAAGCGGGTCTGGCTGGCGTCCAACCTGCCCACCCCGCGTTTTGTGCTGCTGGACGCCGACGATCAATCCCGCGAGCGGGTGCGCGCCGTGCCCGACGACCTGGGCTTGCCCTTGATCGTCAAGCCGCCGCGCGAGGGCTCCTCCATCGGCATCACCAAGGTGGCGGGCTACGCCGACATCGCCGCCGCGGTGCAATTGGCCGCCCGTTACGACCCCGATGTGCTGTGTGAAGCCTTCATCGACGGCGACGAAGTCACCTGCCCGGTGCTGGGCTTCGGCCCCGGCGCCACAGCCTTGCCGGTGGTGCTGATCAACGCGCCCGAGGGCAAATACGACTACCAGCACAAGTACTTCACCGACGACACGTCGTACCTGTGTCCCAGCGGACTTCCCGACGACGAAGAGCGTGAAATCCAGCGCATCGTCGTCGCGGCCTACCGGGCGCTCGGTTGCCGGGGTTGGGGGCGTGCCGACCTGATGATCCGCGCCACCGACCGCAAGCCCTTCTTGCTGGAGATGAACACCTCACCCGGCATGACGGGCCACTCTCTGGTGCCGATGTCGGCACGCGCGGCCGGGCTGTCTTACGAGCAGCTGTGCCTCTACCTGCTGTCCACCGCATCGCTGGACAGCGGCTTGCCCCAAGCCGGTCCTCAGGCCTGAGCCACCATGGCCCGCAGCATCAACTCGACCCCCGCGCTGGCCCTGCCGCCCGACGTGCGCCTGATGCAGGCCACCGCCAACGCGCTGTACCTGCTGCTGGGGCTGGCGCTGTGTGCGACGGCGCTGTGGTGGGTGGCGCGCCTGCCGGTGTTTGCGCTGCGGGCGATCCAGGTCGACGGCGAGGTGCTGCGCAACAGCGAGAGCACCATCCGGGCCAATGCCGCGCACCGGCTGACAGGCAGCTTCCTGACGCTGGACCTGCAAAAGAGCCGCGCGGCCTTCGAGTCCGTGCCTTGGGTGCGCCATGCGGTGGTGCAAAAGGTCTGGCCGATGCGGCTGTCGGTCCAGCTCGAAGAGCACCGCCCGGTCGCGCTGTGGGCGATGGCCGATGGCAACGACCGGCTGGTCAACAGCTTTGGCGAGGTCTTCGAGGCCAATGTCGGCGATGTCGAGGACGACGGCCTGCCGCGCCTGGCCGGCCCCGACGGCAGCGCGCCGCAAATGCTGGCGATGCAGCGCCGCCTGCAGCCGGTGCTGGCGCCACTGGGCGCGGGTGACCTGGCGCAGCTGACGATGTCGGCGCGCGGCTCGTGGCGGGTCGAGCTGGACAAGGGCGCCGCGCTGGAGCTGGGCCGCGGCAGCGAGGACGAGGTGCTGGCCCGCACCGACCATTTTGTACACACGATGCCCCGGGTCGTGGCGCAGTACCAGCGTCCGCTGGAATCGGCCGACCTGCGCCACGCCGACGGCTTCGCGGTGCGGCTCAAGGGCGTTGTGACCAATGTGCCGGCGGCAGCCCTGCGCAAGCGCTAGCCCCCATCCCGCCCGACACCCGCGCGACACCCACACGAAGCCCGCACGACACCCGCAAGACACAAGGTAAATATGGCCAAGGAATACAAGGATCTCATCGTCGGGCTCGACATCGGCACCTCCAAGGTGATGGCGGTGGCGGCCGAGGTGCTGCCCAACGGCGAGTTGCGCCTGGCCGGGCTGGGCGTGGCCTCGTCGCATGGCCTGAAGCGCGGCGTGGTGGTCAACATCGATGCCACCGTGCAAAGCATCCAGGCCGCGCTGAAAGAGGCCGAGATGATGGCCGCCTGCAAGATCGAGCGGGTTTATACCGGCATCACCGGCAGCCATATCCGCGGCCAAAACTCCACCGGCATGGTGATCGTGCGCGACAACCGGGAAGTGACGCCGGTTGACGTGCACCGGGTGGTCGAGACCGCCAAGGCGATCAACATCCCGAACGATCAAAGGCTGTTGCTGGTCGAGCCGCAAGAGTTCGTGATCGACGGCAACGAGATCAAGGAGCCGGTCGGCATGAGCGGCAGCCGGCTCGAGGTCAAGGTGCACATCGTCACCGGCGCGCAGAGTGCGGCCGAGAACATCCTCAAGTGCGTGCGGCGCTGCGGCCTGGAGGTCGACCGGCTGGTGCTCAACCCCAGCGCCAGTGCGGCGGCGGTGCTGACCGAGGACGAAAAAATGCTGGGCGTGGCCCTGGTCGATATCGGCGCCGGCACCACCGATGTGAGCATCTTCACCGAGGGCTCGATCCGCCACACCGCTGTGATCCCGATTGCCGGTGACCTGATCACCAGCGACATCGCGATGGCGTTGCGCACACCGACCAAGGACGCCGAGGAGATCAAGGTCGAGTACGGCGTGGCCAAGCAGATGCTGGCCGACCCGAGCGAAAACCTGGAGGTGCCCGGCCTGGGCGACCGCGCGCCGCGCATGCTCAGCCGCCAGGCGCTGGCCGGCGTGATCGAGCCGCGCGTCGAGGAGATCTTCTCGCTGGTGCACCAGGTGATCCGCGAATCCGGCTACGAGGAGTTGCTGTCCTCGGGCATCGTCATCACCGGAGGCTCGGCGGTGATGCCCGGCATGGTCGAGCTGGGCGAGGACATCTTCTTGAAGCCGGTGAGGAAGGGCCTGCCGCTCTACCACGGCCCGCTGTTCGACATGGTGGCCAACCCCAGGTCGGCCACCGTGATGGGTTTGCTGGAAGAAGCCCGGCTGGCGCGGGCGCGCGGCCACAAGGTGGCACAGCAGGCCGGCTCGGTGCAGACCCTGATGGGCCGCGCCAAGGATTGGTTTCTAGGTAACTTTTAAACACCCGGTTTAAGCGCTCTTTTATGACTCACTTTCAGATTTTTGCTTTCGAGGCAGCGTAATTTTGCTGCCCACAACAGGTGCCCCAAGGCACCGCTTTCACGGTTTGACCCCCTTCATTGGCAACTGCTTGACGACGACACAGGAGAGAAACAAATGCCTATCGAGATGATCGAAGAATTCGACCAAGGTACCCGCATCAAGGTGGTGGGCGTGGGCGGCGGCGGCAGCAATGCCGTCGAGCACATGATCAGCCAAGGCGTGCAAGGCGTTGAGTTTGTCTGCGCCAACACCGATGCGCAGGCGCTGAACCGCAGCAGCGCCCATGCGCTGATCCAGCTCGGTGAAAACGGCCTGGGCGCCGGTGGCAAGCCCGAAAAAGGCAAGGCCGCGGCCGAAGAAGCCGAAGCCCGGGTGCGCGCCAGCCTGGAAGGCGCGCACATGGTCTTCATCACCGCCGGCATGGGCGGCGGCACCGGCACCGGGGCGGCACCCATCGTGGCCCGCGTTGCCAAGGAAATGGGCATCCTGACGGTGGGTGTGGTGACCAAGCCGTTCGAGTTCGAGGGCCCGCGCCGCATGAAGCAGGCCGACGTCGGCACCGCCGAGCTCGAAGCCAACGTCGACAGCCTGATCGTGGTGCTGAACGAAAAGCTGCTCGAAGTGCTGGGCGACGACGTGACGCAGGACCAGGCGTTTGCCCACGCCAACGATGTGCTCAAGAACGCCGTGGGCGGCATCAGCGACATCATCCACATGCACGGCCTGGTCAACGTCGACTTCGAAGACGTCAAGACGGTGATGAGCGAGCCCGGCAAGGCGATGATGGGCACGGCCACCGCCGGTGGCCCGGACCGTGCCAAGAAGGCGGCTGAGGCGGCGGTGGCCTGCCCGCTGCTGGAGGGCATCGACCTGTCGGGCGCACGCGGCGTGCTGGTGCTGATTGCGGCCAACAAGGCCAACTTCAAGCTGAGCGAAAGCAAGGCGGCGATGAACACCATCCGCCGCTACGCCGCCGAGGACGCGCACGTCATCTTTGGCGCGGCCTACGACGAGACCCTGGGCGACCAGCTGCGGGTCACGGTGATCGCCACCGGCCTGTCGCGCGCCCGGCCGCAGGTCGCGCCACTCACGGTGGTGCAGCCTGCCGCCAGCATGCCGCGCACCGGCACCGACAACCTGCCGATCCTCAACCACGTGCTGGGCGGCATGGCGGGAGGCCACCCGGGCGGCGCCGGTCACGACTACAGCAACCTCAGCACGCCCAGCGTGTGGCGCAGCGCGCGCTCGCATGCCGCGGCCAAGGTCGAGGCGCTGTCGTCCAACGGCATGGACGAGATCGAGATCCCGGCCTTCCTGCGCAAGCAGGCTGACTGAAGGACACGCGGGCCTGCCTGGGCAGGCCCGCGCGCCTGACGAAGGAGCCGCGCCCTGCAAGGCGATGGGGTCGAGCAGCCAGCGTGCCGCTGCCAAGCCCCGGTCTCTGGCTGTCCAGCGTCTCTGCTGGCTGCTTTTGTGCTTGAGACGCTGAAGCGATGGTCATGAGCGGGTGTGCACCCACAGGGAGCGCCCGTCGGTCAGCGGTCCTCTAAGGTTGTGCGATCTGGGACATGTTCTTCAAGCCGGTTTCAAACTGGGGGCCAACAATCTTGTCCATGAACAGGCCGACTATCCGGCCTATGGGGTTCATGCCCATGTCGGCGTGCATGGACCACACCACGGTTGTTCCTGTGGACGCCGGTCGCGTCTCGATCCGCTGCGTGGGTTGGCCCATGGCGCCCAGGTCGATCTTGAAGTCAACCGCCGTGTCCGACACCGAGGCCACCGTCTGGCTGCCTTTGCCGTCTTTGCTCTCAAAGTGGAAGCCCGAGCCCACCCCGCTACTCGGGCCAAACATCTGCACCTTCAGTTGCGGGTCGCTGTTGCGGTAGGGGTTGAAGCGCTGGTAGCCACTGTTGGAGCCGGCCAGAGCCAAAATGGCGGCGGGGCTCAGGGCTACGTTGGCTTGCCGCTGCACCTGCACCTGGCGTGGCAACAGGTAGGTGCTGGCCACCAGCAAGGCCAATGCGGCCACGCACAGCGTGATGATCTGGAGGATGCTCATGTCAGTTTTTCCTGAAGGTTGGGTTTGAAAGAAGTCTGCGTTTCCGATCGGTTGAATGCACTGTAGGCAGTGGATCAAACCCGCTCAACCCCAGTGCTGGCTGTATCAGACCAAACCTGCAGTTAAGAATCAGCGTCGGCTGTCGGTCAGCGGCCGAACCAAGGGAAGTGCATGGAAAGCCTGCGTGGCATGGTCAGCTTTGTGCAAACGGCGCGCTCTGGCAGCTTTGTGGCAGCGGCAAAGGTGCTGGGTGTGTCTTCGGTGGCGGTCAGCCGCAACGTGGCACGGCTTGAACTTCAACTGGGCGTGCGCCTCTTTGCGCGCACCACACGGCACCTGTCCTTGACAGCCGAAGGCAGCGCGTTGCTGGCGCAGTGCGAGGGGCCGCTTGCGCAGTTGGGTCAGGCATTTCAGCGCTCGCGCGCTGCAGCCGATGCCCCAGCCGGGCGTGTGCGCATCACCGCCGTTTCGCCGTTCGTCCGGGCCTACCTGATGCCGCACCTCGCCGCTTTCCATGCCCGTTTCCCGCAGGTGCAATTGGACATCGATTTGTCCGACCAGGTATGCGATCTGGTGGCCGAACGCTGGGACGTGGGCATCCGCGTCGGCCCTTTGCGGGACGCCGCTTTCGTGGCGCGGCCGTTGGGGCCTTTGACGCTGGTGCTGTGCGCCGCGCCAGCGTTCTTGGCGGCACCGCATTGCCCCGGTACGGTGCCTGAGCTGGCGTCTGGCCATGCGCTGGTGATGAAACTCAACGACGCCGAGAACATCTTGCCGTGGTGGCTTTCAGACCCGAATATGGCGCCCGGCATACAACAGCTGCCAGTCACCGGCCCCTTGCGATGCAACGACTTTCTGGCCCTCTGCGAGGCCTGCTGTGCCGGAGTGGGTGTCGCCCAGTTGCCCCTGGTGGTTGCGCTGCCGGCGCTTCGGGCGGGTCGCTTGAAAGTGGTTGCGCATGAGATGGCACCACAAGGTCTGCAACTGTTTGTGCACTATCCCAACCGCCACCTGCCGGCACGCGTGCGGGTTCTGGTGGATTTTGTGATCGAGATCGCCGAAGCACACCCCGACCTGGCAGTTGATCCGCTGCAGTTTGCGGCCCCATTGGGTCAAGGACGAGTCCAGAACCCGGGTCGACGCTTGCTCAGCCTCGCACCCTTGCACGTGGTGCCAGCGGCGCAGCCGACCGCGTCTGCCAAGCCGCACGTGCCAACTGCAGCAGGGGCAAGCGTTGCAGATCTGCCAACGGCGCCAGCGCGTCGCTCGACCACGGTGCCAGCTGCCAAGGTGCCGGTGCCGGCGCCAGCACGGGGCCGAGCAAAGCACCTGCCATGAGGGCGACCCGGCTGAGCATGGGGCTGGCCGAAGTGGCCAGGGCCGCCTGTTCGGCCTCAGCCAAGGGCGACAAGGACGCGCAAGCTTTTACCAGCCTGTGCATCAGCCGGGAAAGGTCGGCTGGCCGGCCGCCTTCGCGACGCAACAACGCAGCGGCCGCCCAGCGGGGTGCGCAGTGCACAGCCGCTGCCAGCCAGTTTGGCCCCGGCGCGTAGGCGTGCTGCATCCAGGCCTTGGCAGCGACAGCGTTGTTTGAGAGCCCAGCGTAAAAGGCCTGCCGCGCAAGCGGGCCGATGTGGCCGTTCAGCAGCGCTTCTGCCGCAGCCTGCTGCACAGGGAAACCCAGGTGGGTCAGGATCTGGTCGCTGCCTTGCAGAACCGCGTCGCCGGTATGCCACACCGGCAACCGGCTCGAGCGCAACTGCGGCCATTGGCGGCGCAGTTGCAGGATGTGCGGTCCTGGCGACAGCACCACCACTTGCAGCGGCACAGCGCGCAGCGCCAACGCCCATCGCGCCAACTCGCAAAAGTGTGACCCGTTCAACACATAGAGCCGGCTGATACCGCCGTGCAAATCGTGCTGCCCGCTCATCGGCCGCAGCGCCCGCCAGACCCTCATCGCCGGCTGACGCTCGAGGTGAGGAAAAGAGTCCAAAGCGGGTCGTTTTGCATCGGCGAGAAAATTCAGTACGGTGTCTGGGGCCAGTCTGCCTTATCCGATCAGGGATCGGGTTGTCCGCGTGGTCAGAAGATTCAGCAATTGCCTCTGCGCTCGGCCACAGCCGCTTCGGCCGCCGCAACCCTGTGTTGAACGGTATGGCAGGCACACTCCGGGGCGCGAAGACCTGAGCGACTACCGCAACTGCAGCACGTGCGGCGTGCAGCGCAACGCGCGACAGCATGCCGCGGCAAATTGCTGGACGCCCTGCACCGGCTGCGCGGACGCCGGGCAAGACCGCAGCAATCTGCGGGACAATCAATGCCATGCTCCAGCAACGCAGTCTCAAGTCGCTCACCCGCGCTGTCGGCGTGGGCATGCACAGCGGCCAGAAGGTCGAGCTGACCTTGCGGCCGGCGCCGCCCGACACCGGCATCGTGTTCCGGCGCGTCGACCTGGCGGTGCCGGTGGACATTCCGGTGCGCTTCGATTCGGTCAGCGACACCCGCATGGCATCCACCATCTCGGTGGGGGGTGATCCGGGCGCGCCCAAGGTGCAGACGATCGAGCATTTCATGTCGGCCTGCTGTGGGCTGGGCATCGACAACCTGATCGTCGACATCACTGCCGACGAGGTGCCCATCCTCGATGGCTCGGCCGCCAGCTTTGTGTTCCTGCTGCAAAGCGCGGGCATCGTGCTGCAGGACGCCCCCAAACGCTTCTTGCGGGTGCTGGAGACGGTGGAGGTGCGCCAGGGCGAGGGCCGCCGCCTGATGTGGGCCCGGCTGGAGCCGTACCACGGTTTCAAGCTGAGCTTCGAGATCGACTTCGACCACCCGGCGGTGGACGCCACCGGCCAGCGGGTCACCTTCGACATGGGATCGGGCCGCTACAAGCGCGACATCGCCCGGGCACGCACCTTTGGTTTCTCCAAGGATGTCGAGGCGATGCGCTCGCGTGGCCTGACGCTGGGTGGCAGCATGGACAACGCGATCGTGGTCGATGACTCGCGGGTGCTGAACGCCGGCGGGCTGCGCTACGACGACGAATTTGCCAAGCACAAGATCCTGGACGCGATCGGCGACCTGTACAACGCCGGCCACCCGATGCTGGCGAGCTACGCCGGCTTCAAGAGCGGGCACGCGCTGAACAACCTGCTGCTGCGAGAGTTGCTGTCGCGGCCGACGGCCTGGGAGATGGTCACCTTCGAGGACGCCTCGCGGGCCCCGGCCGGCTTTGCCGACCTGGCGCCGGCCTGGTGATCAGGACTTTGGCCCCCAAGACACCTGCGGTGTCGGCCCCCCGAGGGGGCGCGGCCGCCTTGGGGCGGCCCGGCGGCGGCCTGGCACCATGCTGATCTTCCGCCTGGTTTTTGGCCTGTTGCTGCTGGCCAGCGTGCTGTGCTTTGCGATGAGCGTGGGCACCGGCGACGCGGCTTGGCGGCGCCGCGGGGTGTTGGTGCTGAAGTGGGCAATGATCGCCGCAGCGGCTTTTTTTGGCGTGCTGATTCTCGAGCGCCTGGCCGTGTTGCTGTAGCCTCGTGCCCCTATGAAGGCAATGTTGTGGATTTCGGGCGTGCTGGCGGT
>JBBQAH010000057.1:0-16482 GCA_038316145.1 Burkholderiales bacterium | reverse complement strand
CGCGGGTGGTGGTGGCGGCCGATGCGCAAAGCATCGTCGACGCCTGCCTGGCCCACGGCACCGAGGCCTTGCTGACCCGCGCCGACCACCCCAGCGGCAGCGACCGGCTGGCCGAGGCCTGCGAGCAACTCGGCCTGGACGGCGACGACCTGGTGGTCAACGTGCAGGGCGACGAGCCGTTGATCGCACCCGCGATGATCGACGCCTGCGCCGCGCTGCTGCGCCAGCGGCCCGACTGCGTGATGGCCACCGTCGCCCACACGATCGACGACGTGGCCGAATTCAACAACCCGAACGTGGTCAAGGTGGTGCTGGATGCAGCGGGCCGGGCGCTGTACTTCTCGCGCGCGCCGATCGCCTGGTGGCGCGACGGCTTTGCCGGCGGCATCACGCAGCTGCCCAGCCACCCGGCGCCGCTGCGCCATGTCGGGCTGTACGCCTACCGGGCGGGGTTCTTGCGGCGTTTTCCCAGGCTGAGCGTGGCGCCGCTGGAAACGCTGGAGTCGCTGGAGCAGCTGCGGGTGCTGTGGCACGGTGAGCGTATCGCCGTTCACGTCAGCCCCGACCGGCCCGGCCCCGGCGTGGACACCCCCGAAGACCTGGCACGGGTGCGCGCCCAGTTTGCTTGAGACCTCCCGCAGGAAGGCCGCAGCAACAGCCCGCGCACCGACGCACCCAGGCCGGCGCGTCAGCTTCACACAAGGGCACGCGTGCTATTCTCAAATCGAAGATTTGTTCTGTCGTTCCGGCTCATCCAGGCGGCGCGCAGACGCCCTGATCCACACAAAATGACGAGGCACGGATGAGACTGATTCTGTTGGGGGCGCCCGGCGCCGGCAAAGGCACACAAGCCGCCTACATCTGCCAGAAGTTCGGCATCCCGCAAATCTCCACCGGCGACATGCTGCGGGCCGCCGTCAAGGCCGGCACGGCGATGGGTCTTGCCGCCAAGCAGGTGATGGATGCTGGCGGCCTGGTCAGCGACGAGATCATCATCGGCCTGGTCAAGGAGCGCATTGCCCAGCCCGATTGCGCCAACGGCTTTTTGTTCGACGGCTTCCCGCGCACCCTCCCGCAAGCCGACGCGATGAAGGCTGCGGGTGTCAAGCTCGATCTGGTGCTGGAGATCGACGTGCCCGATGAGGCCATCATCGAGCGCATGAGCGGCCGGCGTGTGCACCAGCCCTCGGGCCGCACCTACCACCTCAAGTTCAACCCGCCCAAGGTAGCCGGCAAGGACGACGTCACCGGTGAGGACCTGATCCAGCGCGCCGACGACAGCGAGGCCACGGTGCGCCACCGCCTCACCGTCTACCAGAGCCAGACCCGGCCCCTGGTCGAGTACTACGCCACCTGGGCCGCCAGCGGCGATACCCAGGCGCCGCGCTATGCCCGCATTGCAGGCCTGGGCACGGTGGACGAGATCACCGCCCGGGCAATGCAGGCGCTGCAGGGCTGACGGTACAGGGCGAGGCAGCGCCGCAGGCCCACCGACCGGCCGGCCACAGCCCACGCCGCCCCACCCGATCGACGGCCACAGGATGTGGCCGTTTTGCTTGGGCCAGCCCCACCGGCCCGTCACCGACTGCTCACCTCCACCAGGGGAATTCACATGGATATCGCAAGCAAGGTTTTCATCGTCACCGGCGGCGCTTCGGGCCTGGGTGAAGGCACCGCACGTTTGCTGGCGCGCGAAGGCGCCAAGGTCGTCATCGCCGACCTGCAGACCGAACGCGGGCAAGCGCTGGCGACCGAGCTGGGCGCGGCATCGGGTCAAGCCGCTTTTGTGCGCTGCGACGTCAGCCAGGACACCGATGGCCGCGCCGCTGTGGCCGCCGCACTCGCGCTGGGCCCGTTGTTCGGCCTGGTCAACTGCGCCGGCATCGCCCCGGCTGCCAAGACCGTAGGCAAGGACGGCGCGCACCCGCTCGACGTCTTCACCAAGACCGTCACCGTCAACCTGATCGGCACCTTCAACATGACCCGGCTGGCCGCCGAGGCGATGTGCGCCAACACGCCCGAGCCCACCGGCGAGCGTGGCGTGATCATCAGCACCGCCAGCGTGGCCGCCTACGACGGCCAGATCGGTCAGGCCGCCTACGCCGCCAGCAAGGGCGGCGTGGTCGGCATGACGCTGCCGATCGCCCGCGACCTGGCCCGCAACGGCATCCGGGTGATGACGATCGCACCGGGTATCTTCGGCACACCGATGCTGTTTTCGATGCCGCAGGCGGTGCAGGACGCACTCGCCGCTGGTGTGCCGTTCCCGAGCCGGCTGGGCACGCCGGCCGACTATGCCAAGCTGGTCAAGCACATTGTTGAAAACGACATGCTCAACGGCGAGGTGATCCGGCTGGACGGGGCGATCCGGCTGGCGCCGAAGTGAGGCCTGCACGCTTGGCCCTTGCGCATCACGGAACACGAAACCGCAGCGATCGGACGGGTCACGGCCGAGGTGGCCGGTGCAGATGCCCGGGTCTTTTTGTTTGGATCACGCACACCGAATGATCTTCGGGGTGGTGACATTGACCTGCTGGTTGAATTGCCCACGCCAGGTTTGGACAAACTTGCCATTTCACTGCGCACCGGTGCCCGGCTTCAGCAACTCATCGGTGAGCGCAAGATCGACGTGTTGGTCGCCGACCCACAAACGACTGACACGCCGCTGAACCGCGCCGCACGCCGCACGGGTATCGCGCTGTGAACCCAAACGCCAACCTGCGGGCAAGCCCGGGCGAGAAGCATTGACGCAGGCATTGACGCACTCCGTTGGCGCCGCTGTCGAGAACCCGCCAAACCGGCCGTAGCGCCACACAAGGTCGACGCGGGCATCTTTGGCGCGCCGAGCCACCCGGTACAAGCCGCTGCGTGAGCATGCAACTCGGTCACCCGCCTCTTGTGCTTGCACGGCACCACGAGATGCAAATTGTCGCCGCCGATTCGACATTGCGATTTCGCCAAAAAAAAGGCCCGCCGGCGCAAGGCCCGGCGGGCGCACTGTTCAAACCTGTCTGTCAACAGCGGGTCACCAGCCGTCTGCTGACCCGCAGCATCGCATTCAGCTCAGAACTTGTAGGTGCCACGCAGCAGGAACGCACGGCCGATCGGGTTCGAGTAGCGATAGTCGTAACCCACCTGGAATCCGCCACCCTGGTTGGAGAACTGCGGCTTTTCGTCGAACAAGTTGGTGACGCCGCCTGTCAGCGACAGATTCTTCATACCGCTCCAGGTGACCGCCAAGTCCCAGGTGGAGGAAGCACCGACCTCATTGCCCTGACCGCCCGAGTTCTGGTCGGTGTAACCGTTGGTGTAGCGGTTGATCAGCTGGGTGTTCCATGCCGCCATCTGCCAGCTGCCGCTCAGCACATGGCGATAACTTGCAATCGGGTTGCCATTGAAGTACTTGCCGAGGTTGTCATTGAACACCCCACCTTTTTCGAGCTGGTACTCGTAAGTCAGGACATAGGTGCCCTTGTAGTCGACATTGAAACGACCCATGTCCGACGCGGCACCCTGCCAACCTGCCGAGAAGTCGATGCCGCTGGTGTTGTAGGTGCCCAGGTTCAGTTGCTGGTTCTTGATGTACGCCAGCGTATTGGGGCTGGCACCAGCGCCGCAAGTCGCCGCAAGGGCGGTGGCTTCCGCCGCGGACAACGCACTGCACCGAACAAACTGCGCCGCGTACTTCACGGGATCACCAAAAATGACTTCTTCGCCGGTCGGGCCAATCGAGTCATTGACGCTGTAGTTCCAGTAGTCCAGACCCAGCGTCAACGCATTCGTCACCTGGAACGCGGCACCGAGCGACCAGGCCTTCGAGGTCTCCGGCTTCAGCGCCTTGTTGCCACCCTGCTGCTGTTGGAACTGCAGGCCACAGTCGCGCGACGCTATGCCGCCAAGCCCGGTGTTGACCGTGCCGCCTGGGCACAGCAAGGGATCGTCCCAGGGATTCTCGGTAAAGGTGATCGAATTGGGCGCGTACATGTCGTACAGCGTTGGCGCACGGAAGCCGGTGTTGTACGAACCTCGCATCAACAGTGCCTGAGTCGGTTGCCAGCGAAACGACGCCTTCGGGTTGGTGGTACTGCCGACGTCGTTGTACCTGTCGTGGCGCACCGCAAGGTTGACCTCGAACTGCTTGGACAACGGGATGTTCAACTCGGCCGATATCGCGTTGTCGCGTCGGCTGCCGGTCGAATCCTCGGCAAGTTCCAAACCTGAACTGGCGGCCTGACGAATCAACGTAAAGTTGTTGAGATATGTCGCCTGGTCCTTGAGCGCCTCAACGCCAACGGCCAGCATCACGCTGCCGGCGGGCATTTTGTAGACCTCACCGCTGACCAAAGCACTGACGCCGGTCAGCTTGCCCTCGGCACTCTGGACCTGCCCGAGTATCTTTGCGCTCTGCAGGTAGGCTGAGCCCGCAGCGGACTGCGGCCCGAACGGGTTGAGGAAGGGCGCGCCCGCGAGGCCATTCAGGCCGTTGCGGATCATCGTGCTGTTGACATAACCGCCCGTGAAGGTGTTGGTGACATCAGCATTCGACTGGAAGGCGGTCGCCGAATAATCCCAGCCCTTGTACTGGCCTTCCAAGCTCAGCAGCAGCCGGTCCGTGGTGTTCTCGAACTCGGAGGCACGGCCACCGACCTCGGTCTGGCGCCAACCGAGCGAGATCGACTTCGTCGGGTCGATCGCGGCGTTGGCCGGTGTGATGCCCTTGCCGGGGTAGAACGTATTGGTCGGGCTCATCGTCAAGCCGGTAACCGGAGTCGGCGAGATGATCGAGCTGACCGTATTGTTGGCCCGGATGTATTCCAGCGCGATCGTATTGTCCTTGTTGATCGCGATCGAGCCTCGGGCGATCAGCGACAGTTGGTCTTGCTCAGGAATGATGTTGATGAACGGCACATAGTCGAAACGGCAAATGCTGCCGATGGGCAGCGAGAGCGGCGGTGCACAACCCGGCAAACTGGGGTTGAAAGTGCCCGTCACGCCTGGCTGGGTGTAATTGCCTGGGAAACTGGTGCCGCTGGTCTTGTTGACGCCCTGCGCGGGCAGATACGAGGTCTTGGCATAGTCACGGTCAACCGCCGACAAGGCCTTCTGCTGGCTCCAGGATATGCCGCCGAAGACGTTCCAGCCCTGCTCGGCGAGTGAGCCGATGCCGCCGGAGATGCCCGCCGTGGCCCGCTCACCGCCGCCTTTTGCCTGCGGTATCGAGGTGTCGGCCGAGAGGGTCAAGCCGGTGAAGTCCTTGCGCGTGATGAAGTTGATCACGCCAGCGATGGCGTCTGTGCCATAGATGGCCGAGGCGCCGTCGGTCAGCACCTCGATGCGATCAACGGCCCCAAAAGGCAGGGCGTTCAGATCGACTGCGGCTGCCAGATAGGGGTTGTTCACCATCCGCTTGCCGTTGACCAGAACCAGCGTGCGTTCGTCACCCAGGCCTCGCAGATTCGCAAATGCGGCTCCACCGGTCGACGAACCGACCGAGGTGGTCGTGGTCGTCGACGACTGGTTGGCGGCAATGAAGTTCATCGCCTGTTCGGCGTTGGTCACGCCCGCCTTGGCCAAGTCATCGGCCTTGATGACCGTCACGGGCAGAGCGCGCTCACTTGCAAGCCGCTTGATCGACGAACCGGTGATCTCGACCCGTTGAGCTTCCTGCGCGACGGCGCTTGCTGACACCAGGCTGCCGACGGTCAGTGCAACTGCCAGGCTGATTCTTGATCGTTTGAACATTAAAGTTTCCTCTACCCGAAGAAGGTTGATCTGTAGACCCCGAAAGCCGCTGCCTCAGCTATCTGGTCTTATAAACCAGCGGTGGCTGAGTGGCAGCGGTGTGTAACACCATTCTCACCCCGCCCCCGTACGGGTCTGTTCTAGGGAAACCCTTGCCAGCGCGCACCGTTTCGGACCGGCGCTGCGGCATGGTGCCCCGGTGCACCCGAACGGGCCCAAAAACCCTTTCCCGACAAGACCTTGCGTGCTGCTGGCACGGGTTGACAGGCTGGATGCGGGTTGCTAATTAGGCAGTACCGTCCAATCTCCGCCCCCATCGCCGTTGGTTGCGAGCAACAACCACTGCCATCGTGTCCCTGTGGCCATGGCGCGGACAACAAAAAGGGGTCCCGAAGGACCCCGTGAGACCGACAGCCTGCCGGCTGGATGAAAACAATCAGAACTGGTAGGCCGCGCTGAGCGTGAAGTAGCGGCCGCGAATGTCGTCCATCTGGGAGAAACCCAGCGTGCGGGTGTCGTTGTTGGAAAACGGCGGCTGCTTGTCGGTGAGGTTCTTGACCGATCCCGCCAAACGCAGGTTCTTGACGCCCGAGTACACCACCGACAGGTCGATGGTGTCGAAGTTGCCGACGATGCGGGTGGTGGCCGTGACCGGCGTGGCGGCTGTGGACTGCTGCTTGTCAAACATGAACGCGCGGGCGTTGTACATCAGGTTGGTGTCCCATGCGCCCGATTGCAGGCCCAGGCGAACCTGGCTGCGCCAGCGCGGCTGGTTCAGCAGGTTCAGGCGGTTGTACAGCGGGTCGCCCGGCAGGTCCGAGTACTCGTACTTGCCGTAGTAGGTGCCCGTGCCTTCGATCAGCGCCCGGCCGAAGGGTGTGTCAAACCGCTGGCTGGCCAACAGGTCCACGCCCTGGATGTTGCGCTGGCCCAGGTTGCCCTTGGCAATGTTGATCAGCGTGATGGTGCCGTTGGCATCGCGGGTGACAGCCAACGACGGGCTGCCGCCCAGCGTGGTCTTGGCGCCCTTGACGTAGGCCACGTTGTCGATCACGTACTGCGACAACACATCGCCAATCTCGTCGGTCTTTTCGATGATGAAGTAGTCCACGCCGATGCTGGTGTCGCGTGTCGGCTCCAGCACCAGGCCGAAGTTCATGCTCTTGGACTTTTCAGGAGCCAGCGCCGGGTTGCCGCTGGAGATACGGTCGTACTGCAGGCGCGGGCAGGCCGCTGCCGCCACACCCCCGGCGGTACATCCCTTGAAGTCCTGAACCGAATCGGCACTGCCGTTGGCGCCACCAAACTGATCGCGCAACGACGGCATCTTGAAGCCTTCGGAATACGACGCCCGCATCAGCACCTCTTTCATCGGCTGGAAGCGGATCGCAACCTTGGGCGTGGTCGAGTTGATGCCACCCTCATACCGGTCGGTGCGCACCGCAAACTGGGCCTCGATCATCTTGGTGAAGGGCACGCTCAACTCGGCATACAGCGCGGTCAGCTTGCGCGACGCCACCACGGGCGATTGCTGGATGCTGCCAAAGACGTTGCCGGCCTGGGTGTTGGGCCCGGGCACGTCGGCGATTTCCTCCTTGCCGAGCACCAGGCCGGCGGCAAATGCCGCTGCACCGCCACCCATCTGGAACAACTCACCCGACAGCTTGGCGTCGAAGAAGGTGTTGGTGGTCTCGCCCACTCGCGAATCGCTGGACTTGATCGCGTCCATTACCGACTGCGGGTTGGTCAGGCTGAACGGGTTGAAAGTCTTGGCGGCGATGGCGGCGTTCATCTTGTCGAGCAAGAAGTAGCCGCCGTCGACGTTGGTGGACTTGTTCTTGGCCTGGCCGACCGCCATGTTGTAGTCGAGACCGAACGCGGTGCCTTCAACACCCGCCAGGATGCGCGAGGCGTCGCTGGCGTTGTCAGTGGTGCGCGGGCCGGCCTGCAGCGGACGGCCACGCACGGTCAAGGCCACGCCAAAAGTGTTGGCCGGGTGGCCGATGGGCAGGCTGAAGTTGCCCGGTGTCGGCGCAGCACTGGCAAAGCTGTCGCTGCTGGCAAACATGAACTCGCCAAACACTTGCAGGCTCTCGCTCACCTTGAGCCGGCCCGCAGCCAGGCCGCCCAGACGCTCGCCGCTGTAGAGCGTGGTGCGGTAGGGCGCAAAGTCGAACAGGCAACTGGAGCTGCCGGCAGCACCGGGTGTCAGCGGCGAGGGCGTGGTCACCAGTTTGGGGTCCGGGCAAGGCGTGAACGGCGACTGCAGCTTGGTGGTCGGGTTGACGAAGTTGCCTGTGGGCGCGAAGGTGGACAACTGGTTGCCGCCTCCAAAACGGCGGTAGTCGGCGGTGCTGGTGCGGTCGCGCTCCAGGTTCGTGAGCGGGTCACGCTTCATGAAGTTCAGGTTGACCAGCACGTTGAAGCGGTCGGTGTCGAGCTGACCAAAGCCGGCGGTGATGCCGACAGAGGCTTCCATCGAGTCGCTCTGGCCCGACAAGCCGTAGCTGCCGGTCATCTCGATGCCCTTGTAGTCCTTGCGGGTGATGAAGTTGATGACACCACCGATGGCGTCAGCGCCGTAAATGGCTGCGGCACCGTCCTTCAGGATTTCAACCCGCTGGATTGCGCCCAGCGGGATGGTGTTGAGGTTGACAAACGCGCCATCGAAGCCGTAGTTGGCCAGGCGGCGGCCGTTCAGCAGCACCACGGTCTGGTCGCCGGTCAGGCCGCGGAAGCCGGCACTGGCCGAGCCAGTGGTGTTGGGGCTGTTGGAGATCAGCTCATCGTTGTAGCTCGACATGTAGGTCAACGAGCGCAGCAGGTCGTTGGTCGACGTGACACCCTTGCGCTCGATGTCGGCACGGGTGATCACTTCAACGGGCAGTGGGCCCTCGCTGCCGATACGCTTGATGTTGGAGCCGGTGATCTCGACCCGTTGCGGGGCGCCTTGGGCGATGGCCGCCGATGCGGCAATGAGACTGAGTGCCAGCAGCGAGCCGGTGCTGATCTTGGTTCTTTTGAACATGACATTCCTTGGGCGGATGGGTGCAGGGGTGGGACCGTGACCCGCTGACCTGCCATCACGCAGCATGTAAAGCTTTTGTGACCGGACGCGGGACAAACGTAAATCGATTTTGGCCGAGCACGGGTTCCCCTCTGTTCTAGGGAAACCCTTGGCATCCCGCACGTGAGTGTGCGTCGGGTCTGGACGCGGGCAGCGTTGCACCACCCTGGGGCCAGAATGTGTTTGGCCACAGCGACTTGCGCGTCATTGCTGACCCGCCGCGCCGACCTCGCCAGGCCTATCTGGGGTGACGCCCCTGACTGAGACGGGGTTGAGCGTTGGTAACCCGCAACACCCACCCGCCCTTTGGCCGGCGCCGTTGCGCCTGTCGGTGCGGAACAGACTGGGCTGGGCAGCGGCTCGTGGTTGGGCCTCATTGGCGGGACGCTTGGTCATGGCGACGGTGAGATTTTTGAGGGGCACGGCAAGTCTGGAGCGCGCGATTGTGCCCGGCGGCGCGGCGGCTTTGACCCGCTCCACGACGCAAGCCTGCGCCGCGTTCAGTGCGTCAACTGCTTGCAGTTGGTCCCGGGCCCGCTGGCACTGCCATGGCTCACAACGGCGCGCCCAAGTCGGGCGCCTAGATGCAAGGCGTCGAAAATTGCGCCCAGTGCAACCCAATGCCCGAGTGCCGCAGACGGTCGCAGCCATCATGCGTAGACTTCCACACAAGGAGTCACACAAGGAGTCACACATGGCAACCCATCTCGCAATCGATCCCGACCTGCTTGTTCGGGCCGTTCTGGTCAGTGGTGAGAAGACCAAGAAGGCGGCAGTCACCAAGGCCCTCCAGGAGTTCATTGCCCGCAGGGAGCAGCGCCGCGTGGTTGAACTCATAGGCACCCTTGAATGGGATGAGTCGTTTGACTACGAAGCTGAACGCGCTCGTTCATGACAGTCCTGGTCGATACCAGTGTTTGATCTCGGCCATTGCGTCGCAGTGCTTCTGTGGCTGAACCTGCGGTTCTCATGCTCAAGGGCGCACTGCTCGGCGCGGACGTGGTGGTAACCACCGGCATAGTCCTGCAAGAACTGCTGCAAGGATTTTCGGGCCCACGGGCCAGGGCAGAAATCATCCGACGCTTCGCCACATTGCCCTTGGTGCAGCCGGATCGAAACGATCATGTCGACGCTGCGGAGATCCGAAATATCTGTCGCAGAGCGGGCGTTCAGGTCGGAACCATTGACGCCCTTATTGCCCAACTGTGCATTCGGCACAACCTGCAATTGCTGACCACAGACAAAGACTTTACCCACGCTGCAGCGCACTGTTCGCTAAAGCTCTGGGCGGGTATTTCAGATGTCGGAAGCTCCTGAGGCCAGGGCCGTCAAACATGTGTTGCAACCCTCCGCTGGATACACTCGCCCGATGCGATTGACCCTGGATGAACGGCAAGACATTGCGGCTGCCGCCAAGGCAGTGCTGCCGCCGGACACCCGGGTGTTGTTGTTCGGCTCGCGCGTGGATGATTCGCGGCGGGGTGGCGATGTCGATCTCCTGGTCGAGACGCCGACCCACAAGCCGCCGGACGAAGTGGTGCGCCTGCGCGGCTTGTTCACGGCGCAGTTGTACCGCCGCCTGGGCGAGCGCCGGATCGATGTGCTGGTCTGTGCGCGCGACCAGATCGACGGCCGCGCCGTCGTTGCCGCTGCACGCCGAGACGGCGTCGAATTGACGCGCACATGAGCCGCCCAGACAGGCTGGCGGTTGCCCGTTGGGAGACCGCACGCCATGCCACCGCGCTGCGGTCTGCAATGTCGGCGTGGACCGCGTTGCCACCACCCGCTTGGGATGCGGTTGAAGCCGATCCGGGTCTGGTGAGGCTGCTCGACCAGATCCTCTACCGCTTCCTGAAGCTGCAGGATGCCGTCGGCGAGCGATTGATACCAGCCACCTTGGGGCAATTGGCGGAGACCTATGAGGATTGGCCGATGCGCGACCGGCTGGACCGGCTGGAGCGATTGGGCTACCTCGATGTGCTGCCTTGGCTGGACTGGCGCGGCGTGCGCAACCGGCTGGCCCATGAATACCCTGATGCGCCCGAGTTGCGCTGGGCTGCGCTGCGCGACGCGCTGGCAGCAACCCAAGGTCTGTTGGCCTGCGTCGACGCCTGGCTGGCCAAATTGCCGCCAGACCCGTTGGGTTCATCCACCGGCTGAGCCGCCTTCAGCGCCCCGCCATGCGCGGCACCGCCGCCAGCAGCGTGCGGGTGTAGGGGTCCTGCGGTCGGTTGAGCACATCGGCGCAAGCCCCCTGCTCGACGATGCTGCCCGCCCGCATCACCGCCACCCGGTCGGCGATGTACTCGACCACCGCGATGTTGTGGGTGATGAAGAGAAAGCTCACGCCCAGCTCGCGCTGCAACTCGCGCAGCAGGTTCAGGATCTGGGCCTGCACCGACACGTCCAGCGCCGAGGTCGGCTCGTCGCAAACGATCAACCGGGGTTGCACCGCCAGCGCCCGGGCGATGGCGATACGCTGGCGCTGGCCGCCCGAGAACTCATGCGGCCAGCGTTGCAGCGCCTCACGCCGCAGGCCGACTTGCTCGGTGATGCGCTCGATCCGGCTGCGGCGCTCGTCCGGCGTGGTCTGGGGCTGCAGCGCCGCCAGGCCTTCGTCCAGGATCTCAGCCACCCGCATCCTGGGGTTGAGCGAGGCAAACGGGTCTTGAAAGATGATCTGCACCGCACGCCGGGCGGCGCGCAATTCGGTGCCCTGCAGCTCGAACAGGTTTTGGCCGTCCAGCACGGCTGAGCCGCTGATCTGTGCCTGGCTGCGCAACAGTTGCACGATGGCCTTGCCGGTGGTCGTCTTGCCGCAGCCCGACTCGCCGACCAGGGCCAGGGTCTGGCCCGCAGCGACGTCGAAAGACACGTTCTTGACGGCATCGAAGCGTTGCGGCTTGCCCTGCAAAAAACCCTTGCGCAATACAAAGCTGACGTTCAGTGCGCTGACTTGCAGCAGCGGGGCGGCGTTGGCCAAGGCGTCGGTGGGCAAGGCCTGCGTCGGCGCCGTGTCCCGGGCAGACGCCGGCAGGATGGGTGCCGGCGGGGTGGCTGCTGCGGGCAGTGCGGGTTCTGGCGACAGCCCCGGCCCACCCGGCGCCAGCAGCAGGCAGCGCACCTGCCGGCCAGCCGGGCCGGTCAGCACCGGCAGCGTGGTATGGCAGGTCGGCAGCGCATGCACGCAGCGGGGCGCAAAGCGGCAGCCCACAAAGGCCTGGGTCAGCGGCGGCACTGTGCCGGGGATGGCGGCCAACGCCTGGCCACGCCGGTCGGCATCGGGCAGCGCCCGCAGCAAGGCGCGGGCATAAGGGTGTTGCGGGTTGGCAAAAAACTCGGCCGCTGGCGCCATCTCGATGATCTGCCCGGCATACATCAGCGCCACCTGCTGGGCCATGCCGGCCACCACTGCCAGGTCGTGGGTGATCAGCATCAGGCCCATGCCCATCTCGCGCTGCAGGTCGGCCAGCAGGTCGAGGATCTGCTTCTGGATCGTCACGTCCAGCGCGGTGGTGGGCTCGTCGGCCACCAGGTAGTCGGGCTCGGCGGCCAGCGTCATCGCGATCATCACGCGCTGCTTCTGGCCACCGCTCATGCGGAACGGGTAGTCATCGATGCGCCGCTCGGGCTCGGGGATGCCCACGCGCTTGAGCCAGTCGATGGCCTTGCTGCGGGCTGCAGCACCGCGCAGCGCGGTATGGGCCTCGATCGCCTCGATCATCTGCACGCCGACGGTGAGCACCGGGTTCAGGCTGGTGCCGGGCTCCTGAAAGATCATGCCGATGCGACCGCCACGCACCGCACGCATTTGCGACTCGGGCAGGCCCAGCACGTCGGTGTCGTCGAGCGTGATCTCGCCGCCGGTCACCGCGCCGCTGTCGGGCAGCAAGCGCATCAGGGCCAGCGCGGTCATGCTCTTGCCGCAGCCCGATTCACCGACCAGGGCAAAGGTTTCGCCGCGGCGGATGGCCAGCGTCAGGCCGTCGATGGCCTTGACGATGCCGGCCTCGGCATCGAGCTCAACTTCAAGTTGGGTGGTGGACAGCATCATGGTGGGGGTCTCTGGCGCGCTCATACCGCCACCCGGCGTGACAGCCTGGGCCGCTGGGCGCGGGACCGGGGGTCGAAGGCATCGCGCACGCCGTCGGCAAACAGATTGGCGGCCAGCACCAGCGTGACCATGAAGCCGAAGGCGGCGGCAAAACTCCACCACACCACCGGGTCGCGGCTCATCTCGCTGCGCGCCAGGTTGATCATGCCGCCGAAGCTGCTGGTGCTGGCATCCACACCCACGCCGACGTAGGTCAGCACCGCCTCGTAGAGGATCAGGTCGGAAAAACTCAGCACGGTGGTGATCAGCACCAGGTGCATCACGTTGGGCAGAATGTGGCGCGCCATGATGCGCACCGGTGCCACGCCAAAGGCGGTGGCAGCCTGCACAAACTCCAGCTCACGCAGCTTGAGCGTCTCGGCCCGCACCAGCCGGCACAAGGTAGACCAGCCGGTCACGCCCAGGATGAAACACAGCAAGAACACCTTGATGTCCGAGCGCTCGGCGCCGGTCTCGAACCACTCGGGGTGCTTGTCCAGGGCCACCTGCACCATCAGCACACAGGCGGCGATCAGCAGCACATTGGGCACCGAGGTGAGCGTGGTGTAGAGGTACTGCACCACCTCGTCGACCCAGCCGCGGTACCAGCCGGCCAGGATGCCCAGCACCACCGCGATCGGCAAGGTGGCCAGGGTGCTGAGCATGCCGATGACAAAGGCGGTGCGGACGCTCTTGAGGGTTTGAACCAGCACGTCGTTGCCGGTGCGGTCGGTGCCAAACACGTGGTAGTGGCCCATCAGCGCGATTACCGGCCCGGCCAACAGGCAGGCCACGGTGAGTGTCAACAGCAGGGCACGCACGGGGTAGTGGGTGCGGTCGGCCCAAAGGTCGCGCCAGGCAGGGGCAAAGCCGCCGTGGGACCTGGCGAGCAGCCCTGCGGCCAACAGGGCGCCCAACAGTGCTACCACCAACCCGCCTGCCGCACCCAGCAGTGCACGCTGCCAGAGGTCGGCCTGCCATTCGGTTGCGGGGTTTTTCAGGTGCACACCGCCGTGCAGCAAGCGAGGCAGTTCGCGCACTGACACGCCATCACGGGTGACGGTCTGCTTGGTGATCGCCTGCCAACCGAGGGGGGCAGAGTAGGTGGTCTCGCGCATGCCGATCTGGCGCGCCAGCACCAGGTCCAGCAGCGACTCGGTGCGGGTATCAAAAAACTGCGTGCCTGCAGGTTGGCCGTCGGCCGGCGGCAGCGCGCGGCGGAAGTGAACGCTGTCGAGCGCGGTGACGCCGACAAACAGCAACAGCACCAGCGACGAGCACAGCGCGGGTGCATCCCGCAGCACCCGGCGCCAGGTGGCGCGCAGCGTGTCGTGGCGCACAACGCGAAAGCCGTAGCCGATCAGCGTGGCGAACAGCACCCACAGCGCCACATCGGTCCAGAGAATGACGAACTTGAAGCCCATGATGATTCAATCTTTGCGGGTGCGGGTCAGGGATTCAAGACAAGCGCACCCGGGGATCGACCCAGGTGTAGGCGATGTCGATCAGCACGTTGCTGGCGATGTAGAGCGCCGCCCCCAGGAACACCATGCTGCGCACGATCGCAAAATCCTGGCCCGAGATGGCCTCGATGACAAACGCGCCCAGTCCGGGGATGCCGAAGAAGCTCTCGAACACCAGGCTGCCCATGAAGACATACGGCAGGTAGGCGCCAGCGCTGGTGATGATCGGGATCAGCGCGTTGCGCAGCACATGGCGGAACAGCACGAGGGTCTCGCTCAGGCCCTTGGCGCGTGCGGTGCGCACGTAGTCGCGGCCGATTTCCTCCAGGAACATCGCCCGGTAGAGCCGGGCCTCACCGCCCAGCCGCGCCAGCAGCGACAACATCACCGGCAGCGCCAGAAATCGCACCGCATCCAGCCCCGGCGCAAAGCCCGATATCGGCACCAGCCGCAGCACCCGCGAGAAGAAATACTGGCCGACGATGATGTAGAACAGGCTGGAGATCGACAGCATCAGCACACACAGCACCACGCCCCAGAAGTCGATGCGTGAGTTTCGAAAAAACACCAGCAGCAGCGAGAAACTGATGCTCACCACCAGCTGCAGCAAAAACAGCGGCAAGGCGAGTTGCAGGCTGACACCCATGCGGGTGGCCACCTCGTGGCCGATGTCGGTGGATCGGGCTGAATCACTGCGGCCAAAGTCCAGCACCAGCAGCGAGACCGAGCGCTCCCACAGCACTGTGCGCTTGATCTTCTCGACGCCGTCCGCGGCCTCGTTCCAGTACAGCGGCCGGTCGTAGCCGCGCTCGGACTTCCATTTCTCGATCTGCTCTTGCGTCACCCGCTTGCCGCCGATGTTCAGGCGCGCCATGTCGTCGGGGGTGTTGACGGTGAAAAACAGGAAGAACGTGAGCAGGTTGACCCCGATCAGGATCAGGATGCCGTAGCCGAGCCGGCGCAATATGAAATTGATCATCAGGAGGTTCCGGGGCTCAGGCCAGGGGAGCCGAGGCCGGCGGCACGGTGGGGGCGGTCAGGTGGGCGCTTCGGGCGGTGGCCGTCTCTCTGGCCTTGAAGCTGCGCCTCGCCACCCAGGCCAGCGCCGCCAGCGCCAGGCCCAGCAGCGCCATCGGCCACAGCACCGGCGCATTCCATTCGGCCTGCTTGGCGGCACGCAACTGGGGGTCGAGCTTGTAGTACTTGGCCATGTCGCGGATCAGGATGCTGGGCTTGCCGTTGCTCACCCATTGCTGAAAGGCCAGGCCACCGTACGGAAAGTAGCCAAAACACCAGGGCGAGTCCTGCTGCACCATCGTCACCATCTGGTCGATCAATGCCTGCTTGGCCGGGCCGTCGTCCAGTGCCTGCAACTGGCGGTACAGCGCGTCGTATTCGGGGTTGTCGTAGTTGGCGTAGTTGTCGCCCTGGTGTTTGCTGCGGCCGATCGGGCCGTACATCAGGAACAAGAAATTCTCGGCATCCGGGTAATCGGCCAACCAGCCGCCCCAAAATATCTGGTGCTTGCCGCGGAGGGTTTTGTCCTGGTACTGGTTGAAGTCGGTGGCGCGCACCTCAAGCTGCACACCCAGTTTGGCGTACTGCTTGACCATCCAGTCGTTTTCGCTCTTGAACTCGGGCGTCAGCGCCCGCTGGAAGTCGTAGTTCAAGACCAGCGGCTTGCCACTCACCGCATCACGCCCGCCCGGGTAACCGGCCTCGGCCAGCAATTTCTGCGCATCGGCAATAGGGCGGCGCACCACCTTGCCGTCCACCAACCGGTGAGTCACCGGGTTGAAAAAACCGGGCTGGCCATCCCTTGAGCCGAACAAACCCGGCGGCACCGGGCCGTGGGCTGCCACCCCGCCCTTGGACTTGAAGATGCTGCCGTAGCCCTCCTCCCAGTCGATGGCAATGGCGATGGCCTGGCGCAGCTTGCGGTTCTTGGCCTGCTGCTCGGGCGTGTCACCTTTGCCGACCACCGGGTCGAGCATGTTGAAGCCCATGTACCAGCTGCTGATGTCGGTCATCAGCGGGAACTTGAAGCCGCGCTGATCGAACATCTTTTTCACCGCGTCCGAGTCGTCGGCATCGTTGCGGAAGTCCACCCCCCACTC
>JBBQAH010000281.1:0-2260 GCA_038316145.1 Burkholderiales bacterium | reverse complement strand
AAAGGTCAAAATTCCGAAAGATAAATAATGCACTCGTCAGTATTAATTTTCGAAACCTTAGCACTAAAATTAGTGTTTTGATACCTTGTTGTGTCGAAATAATATTATTAAAGAGATTCTTTATTCACGCTGTGTTATCTTAGGTTACGAAGTGCATACAAGTATTAGTAAACTACAGACTAAAGAACGCAAATCGTCATGAAAATCATGACGAAACGAGAGAAATAGCTTATACAAAATAACGAAACGAACGATAACGAAACCAAAAAAAAATATTTCAAACGAAACAACTTCTGACAAGGCCAATTTTCGAAAAATAATGACGAAACGAACAAAATCGATGGATTTTTAATGTGACTAAACTTTTTTCATGTACTCCCCCCTTTGAAAAAATTTTTTGAACCTCAAATTTCAATGACGAAACGAACGATGACGAATAAGTGGCCAAAAATTGAATGACGAAACAAACGATAACGATTTTTATGGACAAATAATTTTAACGAAACGAGACGAAATTTTCGTTAACGAATCGTTCGTTCGTCACCGACGAACGATTTGCGTTCCTTACTACAGACGCAGAATAGAGAATACTCTACATTTTACAACGATGTACTGTAATAATACCGCAGTATTGCAGTAACCGCAGTTACCGCACACGGAAAATGCAGTTCTATCGAACGTAAAGTGGAGCGCACCAAGTCAAGACTGGCCAGGGCGGGTGTTCCGATTTAGGTGCTGCTTCATTCCCATGAAAGGAAATTGTACCAAATTTTTCCCGCGTTTGCGCAACTGGCACAAATGATATTTTGCAATAATTTTGTTGCTAAATCAAAATCGTGCCATCCTCTGCAACTTCAATCAGGCAAGTCATTTTTGTTGTATGTTTTTTTCTGCTCATGTAGGCTAATTTTTTGTAGTACAGGAAGTCACAGGCTGGGCCGGCTGGCTGCTGTTTAGTCTTTGCCAACAATCTGATAAAGAAAAGACGCCACCAGCAGATGTGCGTTTACTTACAGACGGACGCGGCATTCATCTGTGCTGCCTGGTTATAGCCTATACAAACTTCCGACAGAATTATGGCATGGCAAGACGGTGTAAAGTGCCCAAATGATATAGAGCTTTGCCTTATTCATTCAGTAGAGTCCCTGTAATGCGACTTAAACATCGTTTTAACTGCCAGTGCAAAGGACTGCCAGTATGCAGCTCATCTAATATTTGTTTGACGAATGTACAAACGGTACTTTAGCTGAATAAAGGTAATCTGCCGAATAACACTGGGAAATTAAGCAAGTGAACTGGGCACTTTACACCGCCTAACCATGCCATAATTCTGTCGGTAGTTTGTAGGCTCCTTTTATTCGTCGTTTTCGCGAGCTTGCATTGTACAACAATTATCATTTTGATGTTTCTTATCCACTCGACCCCCATTCCGCGATTTAAACTTGATTAGCCATATCATTTTGCTGTTTGCAGTTGGTGTCAGAATTTTCGCGCCGCACCGGGAACAATGTCCTACCCCGCGGCGAACCCGGTGCTGACTGGATACAAGGCCGGAAACAACGACGCACTGGAAATGGATTCCCCGGGCGACCACTATTCCCAGTCCCGGACATTGTCCGCCAACCGTGGACCTAAGGGTAGGAGGAAATTGTGAATCGGGGACGGAAAAAGAAGGAGCGATTGCGAAAGGGGAGATATTTCGGTGGAAAATATGGTTTGGTTTCGTTTTTTTCTTCCTCCAGATGCTGATCATTCGCCGGAGAGAGCTACTTTGCTGACTCCGCGAGACAAGGCACTCATGGCGCTTGGGGGAGATGGACAGTTGCCCGTGCCGGATGTCGTTGTGGAAACGTATCGCCGGGATGCTCCGACGGATCGGTGAGGAAATGTTGTGACAGGGATATATAGTTTAAACGATCGAGCGATCGATTGATTGATTGATTGATTGATTGATTGATTGATTGATTGATTGATTGATTGATTGATTGATTGATTGATTGATTGATTGATTGACAAGCACTTTTGTGGCGAAGGACAGCACTGATTTTTGATTGGTATTTTGGTACTGTGACATTTAAAATTTAAGCGACATTGCCGTCTTGTACAGTATATGCATTGTGCTGATCACTGATAAGGGACCATAAACATATTACGTAAGGCGGAGAGGGGGAGGGAGGGGGTCTACGGAATCTTACGTACATTGTTAAGGGTCCAGTTGATTGATTGATTTTGTCTTACATGGGGGAGGGGGGTCAGAAAA
>JBBQAH010000293.1:0-2393 GCA_038316145.1 Burkholderiales bacterium | reverse complement strand
CTGCGGCAGGTTCTCCACCACTGGGTGAGTCCTCGCGGGTGACTTGCGGAAGGCGTCCACCGCATTCATGTGTTCGTCCTGTTTGCGCAGGCAGACACGTGACAAATCGCCCCTGCAAACAAGAAATTTGCTTTACACCTTCCGAAACTTGTAATGGCAGTTCCACGTCATAAACAAAGCATTTGTAACGTCGTTCTTTGCTGGTCAGTGCACGGGAGCGCTGCCTTGCAACGGTTGTTATGTTGGTAAGATTAGCGATACAGTAAAACCTCAAACAAGCAATGACGATCATCAGTGGATTTCTACTCGTTTGTCTCATACACTGCATTTCCGGACTCAGACCACTGATGACGTCATTGCTTTTCCGAAGGTTTTACTGTAGCTTTTATAGGTTCCAGGAACTAAGCAGTCGACAGTTCGGACGATCAGGGTCCAGCGCAGATCTAAAAGTGGGCGGTGGAGGACTTTGCCGTGTCCATGACGCAGAACCGGCACGCATTTATGGCTGTATTCCGGTACTTCCGTTTTGAAAGTTTACGATACAACATAGTGGCATATAGGATGGCTATATAAATATGAACTGGGACGGTAGCTTTTTAGTCGCATAATTCCCCGAGATTAACTGGCAGCGAATTCGACTAGTTTTTCCGCCGAGACTTGCGTCAAGTAATCAAATAATCAATGCTGAGTGCTGAATTCACCCAGTTGCAGTAGATTCGCGTTTTCACACTTCCACGGCAGTCTAGAAATAATGCTATAAGGTGAGAGAAAGAATACTTGTATGAGACTTGGAGTGCAGTCCCGCTCCTTTCAGTTGGAATAACGGTTGATACGAGACCAATCTTCTTCGCAAGTAGCGAATAAAAATTAAAACAGGCTAAAGAGTTTGGAATTAAAAACAACACGTAAACGGCATCCCGCTGAGCGGTGTGGTCATGGAATCTTTAAGGACCATTTACGCATATTTACTTTACTGTTGTTTTAATGTTTTTAAAATATTCGCGTTTTTTCCGTGACATTTGATTTCAAAGGTCATGTAAAGGTCACGGAAAGGTCACGAAAAGAGCATGCTAAGATCATGGACAGGTCACGAAAAGGTCCTGGAAAGTTCACATAAAGTGACGTCAGTATGAAGTAATATCAGCCAAGTGTAACTTCATAAACCAATGGGAAGATAGCCATTGAAGGTTCAACTGTGATTGGCAGATGCTCACATTAATTTTCGGTAGCCGACATGAACGGAACTGTCTCAGTTTTTGTTTATTTTGACCCACATTCAAACACGTGCTGCCCTCTGTTCCTCTGATAGTCCACTGTCCTCTCTCGCAAAATATGCTCACACACAGCAACCTACTCCGCTATCATATTAAATCCCCCAATCACAGGCGGCCTGCGAATTTTCCCTACGAGAAAATGTTTGCTCGGATATGGGCATCGGCACAATATAACATCTAGTAACCGGTTACTTCCGCGCCGATCTCCAATGTGTGGCCACACTTTAAACTGGAGATCCATGAATAGGGTCGATTGTAACAAAAAAATGTATGGGTTATTTTAATGAACCTTAGCTTACCTAGTGTAACCGACATGTTCCGTGGTGAAGGGTAGCCAGCCGGTGTAGCCGTAGGGGAAACGCTTCAGTGGGTCGCCCGGAGGCAGTCTGTAAGGCTTGGTTTGTGCCTTGTTCACTTCCGGTATGTAGTAGTCGTTAATGTCATCGCGACTCTTGACGTTGTTGAGAAAGTGACCGTAGTCGGGTGCCGAGGTAGGATTCGGGATCGCCTTGACCGGCTCCAAAGTCAAGCCTTCTGGCGTGCCGGGATGACAAGGTTTCCCTTTCTTGTCGCAAGTTACCTGGTCACGATTCAGCATTTCAAGGGCGCCTTCGCGTGTCCTAACCGGATGGCGCTTGGCAAAGCGGTGCAGCTGATGGGGGAAGTAGCCTTTGAAAGTAAAATAATTTGATGCAAATATTTTAACAATTCCTCGGAATAAATAATTTAAAGTTTAATATATGTATATATATATATTCACGAAATAATTTACAGTTGGCGGCAAAACATTGTTTGGGGTCGCGGAGACAAAATTCCTGATCCAGCACTGATCTCGTTCATTTATTAAACTAAATTAAAACCAGGCAGTTAACCCGCGCGAACCACACAACAATTTGACTCCATATGGGAAGCCTCCCATATTAGAATTTTTGATATAAAAGCATTATTACCGGAAAATTACAAAAAGCCGAAAGTTTTAGAAATTTTATGCTTTCAATTGATGCATTATTACAATTAAACTTGCCATAATTACGAACCATAATTATCTCATTTGATGAAAAACTGTAGTATATTCCCGCCATTCGACCTTAATTTGGCTGTTGTTGTCTAGGGATATTT
>JBBQAH010000529.1:0-1998 GCA_038316145.1 Burkholderiales bacterium | reverse complement strand
GGTTCAACGAAGCGCTAACCGCTCGTAGCGGATGTTATTCGTCGAATACACACGTAATTTAAGTTGATCCTAAAGTTCTTATTACAGAGAAGTTCAATAAGGCACGCGCCGTGCAGGACATGAAAATAAAAGCCTTATTTCTACATGACTGGCGTTATTACGTGGAAGAGGCTGATATTTAATTATCGTATTGGCAATTAAGTACACGAAAACTATAAATTTGCACTGTCCGATTACATATAAGTACCTTGAGTTTTTCGTAATCGTGCTCTGTCCTAATTTCAGAGGAGTGTGCATAGCTGTTTAGGGGCTGTTTAATGTTTCAGAGAACCAAACAATAGCAGATCACTGCTGTGGAAGTAGGGTGAAGAAGATTAGTCTAATCGTACGGTATACCCGGTAATGGTATGCAATTCAGTCGCTGTTCGTGTGTGATCAAATGATCAAAACAGCTAGGTGCGTCGTATTCTTTCAAAGTATTTATGGCCGAATGCATTGTGCCTTACAGGTACTACCGGTAGTTCAACGCATATAACAGTAACGGAAGACGCTGCACCTTTGTCCCGATCCCGCCAGCGGATTCAAGGAATTTAGCCTCATTTTACGTAAGATAAATTGAATAATAAAAACTAATATTGAACCGGTTTCATGTTGACGCCGCTCATGCAGGCCTACTCTTTGGACTGGCCCAAATTTGCATGGCAAAATCAACTGCTGATCATAAACCGATACCAATCTACTCTGTACAGGGCCGCGCAAAATGTGCCATATGCAACGTTCTTCCACTTTTCATTTGAAATTCATTACGCCGCGCAGACCACATCAACCGTCACGTTGCCCCATATGGTCCCCAATCCGAATGGGGTTCCGTCGCCAAGTAGATCGAACCGTGTACTTTCGCTATGGGCGGGCATGAGGACAGCCGTTCTGATATCCCCTTCCGGGGTGATCCAGAAGTTGGCGGTGTTGTCCAGACGCAGACTGGGCACAGAATGCTCCAAAGATAACTGAAAAAAAAGGGAAATGATACTATACATTAAAGTACAAGGATTGGCACCCAATGCCGGACAGCGTGTTTTGACTTCCAGTTCTGGACATAAATAACTGTTACACTTGTCAACTTATTCAAGCCAAACTGAGATGAATCGAACGATAACAATTTGAAGAAATAGCAGTGTTTTCAACTTGAAAATAATGAAATTGTTCGCCTTAAATAAAACAGGGGGCGGATATTTGAGATGGACTTTTTCGCGTTTTCCGATATTTAAACTTGGAAAACTATACCTTTCTTTATTTCTGAATGTATATGTTATTATTCCCATTCGATTGAGGCCAGTGGGCTGAATCAGATCAGAAATGAAAAAGCAGGCATAAAAAATGTCCGGAATTGTGAGTCAACACGCTGACCCGATTTGGGTGCCAGTCCTTGTACGTTTTTTCTTGTGGAAAAGCGCGAAATGCACGAAAGAACATATGATCCAGTGTGTCTTACTAAAGTTGCTGGATTGAGAGTGCCAATGACCGTGTCCTTGGCCGTGTTACAGGCAACACGGAGGAGAAAGTCGCCAAGAACCGATTTTTGACGTTCCAGCGGAAGGGCCTTCCAGGTGTTTTGTGGAGTTGTTGTGGAAACCGGGGTTGTGATGGTGGCAACCACTTCGTTTGATCGGACGGGTCGGTTGCAGTTGACAATCACGGATATGCGAACGGTGGCGTTGTTTGTACGCCCGTATCTGTCTGTCACGGTAATCTAACGAAGCACACCAAGAACCAAGCATATAAGGACCACAATAAAAGTTGGGATTTAGCTTAGCATATTCTGTTATCAGTTTCACAAAATAACCAATGCGCCATCGGTACGGTTTAATTGAATAAATTTATTCGGAAATTTTGTAACACACAGTTAACGAAAAAAATAACAATTTCATATATACTGTACCCCAAAATCAGGAAGCCTTTGACTGATTTCGAAGGGTACCAAGGAGCTGATGACCCCTA
>JBBQAH010000399.1:0-1907 GCA_038316145.1 Burkholderiales bacterium | reverse complement strand
CCTACCTGCCAAGGACTTTTCCGGTTTCTCCGGTACGAATGCCTATTGTGAAGGCATACAGGTTATGTAGTTTACAATTTCATTTGCAATATATATATATATATCATATGTAAATGTATGTATATGTGTGTTTATTCAGTCGACGAAAAGTAAATGTAACTGATGATAATTTAACAGATGACATGCACTAATTAAATGAATATGTTAGTTGTCCTTACCGGTAGATGAATGCAGCTGTAGCGTTATTAGTCAGCCATGCAGTACACATACCACCTGCCATGTCGTGCTTGGCTGGGATTCCCGGCGAGTCCCCTGGCTCTTTTGCACGTGCTCAATGACATGTACATATCCTCTGCTGGAGACTAGTTTAGAAACTCGTTTTAGGCTAGTTAACACACTCGGTGGCTTTCTTTATTAAATTTCTTTATTACCCCTTGAACTGCATGGCTTGGTCCGGTCGGATGGATGGGAAGAGGAGAGAGTCAGTCTTCCGGTGCTGATAGGGACTAGCTGTTTTCTTTATCAGGTCCAATTTATATGGATGATTTTTGTTTTCATTTGATTTCCTTCTTTTGGCAGATCCCTACTGTGTGGTCTCACTCCTCCCTAAAGACAAGTACAAACTCCAAACCAAGATCAAGAAGCGTACCCTCAATCCGCGATGGAACGAGTCCTTCCTCTTTGAAGGTACTAACATTACAGTAAAACATCGGTAGACGCAATGAGGTCATCAGTGATTACTAGTCGTTGTCACAGTCCCGGGCCACGGAGTATGAGAGAAACGAGTAGAAATCCACTGATGACGTCATTGCTTTTACGGAGGTTTTACTGTATCAGGATATCAAATCAATCGTAACTGCAAAGCCAATCAAGTATCCCACAGGTGTTGTCAAGTCAACAAACAGAGCCATGACTTATTATATGACCATTATCCATCCAAACCACCATAACTACACTAATTACATTTATACTATAATACATTGTATAAATGTCTCCATTATGATGTTGTCGCGGTATATATATTTCCATCCTGTATTGTTGTCAGATTTCCCGATTGAGAAGCTCAAAACGCGTACTCTGCACCTACACGTCTTTGATTACGACCGATTCAGCCGTGACGACCCAATCGGCGAACTCTTTATTCCGCTGCAGGATCTCGACTTTTCCCAAAACTATGACGTATGGAAGCCACTCTTGCCACCCAAATCAGAGACAAAGGTTACAGTACGATGTATCTGTACCAGTACTTTGTACTTTATGTGCATGATAAGAATATTGCCTTAATAATGGAACGGTTGGAGCAAGTCTTGATGCCCTTTGCCTATATTATTATGTAGAACAAGTACGGAGAGATCCTGCTTTCGTTAAAGTACCATGTCACGGCCAGCCAGCTCACGGTGAATATAATCAAATGCAAGGACCTAAGGATACAGGATATTGCGACCCACTCCAGCGGTACGTATATGCCATAGCCATGCACGTCTGGCCTCTACAATATACGATACCTAATGGCTAATTCACTCAATGTAAGGGTTTATCTAATTGCTAATCAAGCCTAATTAACGTTACTCTTAGATCCTTACGTTAAGATTTGGCTGATGATATCGGGCAAGAAAGTGGAAAAGAAGAAGACGAAAATCTATATGCGTGACCTTAATCCAACCTTCAATGAAGCCTTTACATTCAGTGTATCCGTGGATCAAGTCAGTATACCATATAAGGCATATGCGGATGCCAGAATTCAATCATCAGCCTTTGTAATTGAATGGACGACATGAACTTTCAGATTCGCGAGACTTCCCTGTTCATCACCGTCATGGATTACGACAAAATCGGACGTAATGTAAGTCCACGCAGGATTATAGTAAACTTCCCCCATTTCATCGACGATGTAACGAGTGAGAAGA
>JBBQAH010000429.1:0-1688 GCA_038316145.1 Burkholderiales bacterium | reverse complement strand
CGGCCGAGCGCGGGTAGAGCACCTTGTCGCCGGGTGAGACGCCCTGCACCTCGTCGCCGACCGCGACGACGACTCCCGACAGGCAGGCGGCGTCGGCGCTGGCGGGGATGATCAGGCCGCCCGTCGTCTCGGTCTCGTCCTGGTGGGCGTCGCGATCTTCCTCGCCACCGAGGTCAGCTCGCTGCTCCTCGGCGAGGCCGCCGATCCCGACGTCGACGGCGTCGCCCGCGACCTGGCGAAGAAGTTCCCCGAGATGGAGAACGTCCTCAACGTGCTCACCATGCAGCAGGGACCGGGCGAGGTCCTCGTGCACATCAAGATCGCGTTCCTCCCCGCGCTCACGGTCGAGGAGTGCTGCCGTGTGATCAACGTGTTCGAGGAGCAGCTCAGGGAGGCGCGGCCCGAGGTGCGCTGGGTGTTCGTGGAGCCGGACATTCTGAAGACGCCGTCGCAGCTCGCGCCTCGTCCGAAGAAGGCGCAGGTTTCCGCGTCACCTTGATCCCGGTCTTCGGGCGCAGCGTGATGACGGGGTCGAGCTCGGCCGGGTGACCGGGCACGAGATCGAGGCGCTGCTCGCGCACGATCATCGCGAGGAGGATCTGCGCCTCCATCATGGCGAAGTGATTCCCGACGCAGGTGCGCGGACCGCCGCCGAACGGGATGTACGCATAGCGCGCGCGACCGGCCGAGCGCTCGGGCAGGAAGCGCTCGGGATCGAACGTCTCCGGGTTCTCCCAGTGATCGGGATGGCGATGGATGACGTACGGGCAGATGCCGATGATCGCGCCCTTCTCCACCGCGTAGTCGCCGAGCGTGTCCTCGGCGATCGCTTGCCGTTCGAAGACCCACGCCGGCGGATAGAGGCGGAGGCCCTCCTCGATCACCATGCGCGTGTACGTGAGCGACTTCATGTCCTCGAGGACCGGATCGCGAGCGCCGAGCACGCGGACCGCCTCCTCGCGCACGCGCGCCTCGATCTCGGGATGCCGCGCCAGCAGATGGAACGTCCACGAGAGGAGATTTGCGGTGGTCTCGTGGCCGGCGAGGATCATGGTGATGATCTCGTCGCGCAGCTCCTGATCGCTCATGCCGCTCCGCGTCTCGGCGGCGACGCTGGAGGCGCCGGCAGACGCGCTGGGTAGATGATCCTCGGTCGCGGCCATGAGCATGCCGAGGAGATCGCTACCGAACTCGCCGCTGACCGCCGCCTGCGCGCGACGCTCGGCGATGAGCCGGAACACGACGTCGTCGATGGTCTTCTTCGCCTTCTTGAAGCGCAGGTTCGCGGGCGTGGGGACCGACGGCGGGATGGGGAAGATCGCCTCCGCGTACTGGTTCGCCCAGTGCATCGCGACGTCGAGCGCCTGGCCCACGTCCTTCGCGTCACCGTCGACGTCGGCGGAGAAGAGCGTGAGGCCGACGATGCGGAACGTGAGACGCATCATCTCGACGTGCAGATCGAACGGCTGATCGCTGGCCGGCTCGGCCTTCCAGCGCGTGAGCATGTCCCGCGTGGCCATCGACATCTGGTCGGCGAACCCCGCGAGCTTGTCGCGGTGGAACGCGGGCTGCGCGAGCTTGCGCTGCTTGCGCCAGTGCTCGCCTTCGCTCGTGAGGAGCCCTTCACCGAGCGTGATCTTGAGCCCGACGTAGTTGCGGCTCTTCGTGTAGCCCTTCGGGTTGTCCAC
>JBBQAH010000391.1:0-2439 GCA_038316145.1 Burkholderiales bacterium | reverse complement strand
AAATTTTGAAAAACTGGTCCTGTACTCTCCCCTTTATGTTTTCCGGTCTGAGAAACAGAAAACTATGCAATAATCCCCCCTGTGTTACTGAATAAATTTTGAGTTCCAAATTTAAAGCCAATAAACTTCGGAGTAATATATGTGCCACCCATTAACTATCGTACTTTGCATCATTGTGGCCGTTAATTAATCAAAAATTAAATTTAAATTGCGTCTTGCCGTCCCACGTTTGGTGCAATTGTGTGGTAAACCGATAGGTGGCTCAAGTTTGAAACATTTAATTGCTGCATGCCGTGTGCGAAATCGGCAGGTCTTCTGCTTTTTTATTTTCTGTTTTTGCATGTGAAAAACTGGGATGGCACAGTTTAAGATTTCAAAATAACAGTATTTTTTAAACCCGGAGAAGATATTCCATCGAAAAAGGCAAGCCCCAGCACCGCGTTGACTTTGGTATCGCAGTCGGTTTAATATGGCAATATAACTACATGATTGAAAAATATGTATTTTAATTAATTTTAAATAAAAATTGGTCCACCGGTCAAAACAGAGTTAGACGCGCCACTGACTGGCCTTAAATCGAAGGGGAATAATTACGTACAAATTCAGAAATCAAGAAAGGTATAATTCTCGTCGAAGTTTGAATATCTGAAAACCTGAAAAAGCCCATTTCAAATATCTGCCTCCCGTTTGTTTTTTGTTTTTTGAGACGATCAATTTCATCATTTTCAAGTTGAAAACTCGCACCTTGTCGGATTCCGCTATTTTTTCAAATTATTATCGTTCGGTTTATCTGAGATTGGGTTGAATCAGTTGAGAAGTGAAGCAGCTATTCATGTCCGGAATTGGGAGTCAAAACACGCTGTCCGGAATTGGGAGTCAAAACACGGTGTCCGGAATTAGGCGCCAATCCTTGTACTGTAGCTTCGGTATGATTATATGCACATGCTTATCATTATTGTAGGTGTAATAAGGCAAACTTACAATAGTTATATATAAGTATAAATACATGTATATTTAGTAGAATATATTGTCATTCATAGTGATCTCAAGAGTTCGACGTCTTGGTCTATTGGAAATCGTGTTTTAGAGGACTGTTGGAGCTCTACCGGTAGACGTTTATCTTCGTAATGTTCAACTACGACAACTACAGATACAAACGCTAGATAAAACGTAGAATCCTTCAGTACTAAACGGCAATGATCAGAAACCGTAATATAATCGATAACTTTTACCATGTAATAACAGGCCTCTGTATCACAATTACCTTTTGGCGTTTCCGTGCAGTAAAGCAGCGAATTTCTGAACGGTTCGGATCGAGTCAAAATCTCCTGCATTATGATGGCGTAACTGTACACATCACCCGGCTTCGTTCCCTTGCGGAAGCGAATAATGGGACCCCGGAGAATTTCCGGCGCCGTCCAGAGCATCAGTCGGTAGTGAGATTCGTCCTCTGACAAGGCCGGCGGATGGACGGGAAATACGTTGAGGCCGTAATCGGTGATTTTCACATTGAACCTCTCGTTTATGAGGCAGTTTGTGCTCTTTAGAGACCCGTGACATATGCTGACGCTATTATGCATATACGTCATGCCCTGAATATAACCACAAAATAAGACTTTTAACAATATTAAAAAAGCTTCATAGTTACAGTTATCTAAAATTTATATCGTAAATTTGTAATGAGTTAATGTAGAAGTATAAATTTTTAAACTTAGAAAATGTTTAAAGACATTATTATAGTATGTAATAATGAATTAATTCATGAAAAATATAATAAAATATAATTGTTTAAATTTCTTTATCAAATAAATTTACAGACTTTAAAACAAAACAACCTTCTCAATTGTCTGAAAAATGCAATGGTTTGTCCGTGAACAAAAAGGTAGGTTATGCATAAATACAGACAAGATTCTGAATTTATTATTGACATTCAATGTCTTAGCTAGTACCCGGTGGTGACTTCATTTTGACCCAAAAATAAAACCGTCTTGGCTCATCCGCGCATATCCCAATGTAAACACTTTCCGATTACTGTTTGTGACTCAACTAAATAGCTGCCTCATTTTAACTTTGACGTTGCGTTTCGAGGAAAAACCCTAAAAATTTTTGGTGGAATAATGGTAAGCCTGAACATAAACATACTTCCCGAACAAAATGTGAGCTCATGACTTTGGTTGGAAACGGATTCAAGGTTTTGATAGAAAAGTGTGTTTGGGGACTCTTCTTCCTCTGATCACTCAGTTTTGAACTCGATCCCATCAGCTAATCTGGAAAAGAAGGGGGTTGAATGCACTGTATTGTCAATGACTTCGCTCGTTCGATGTTCAACAATGTTTTCCACAACGGGCTCTCTGTGCCGATTTTACGTGATTCTCAAACCGAAAACAAATCAATTTACAGGAACATATCCGCAGTCCATAAAAGAAGTCACTTTCCTCA
>JBBQAH010000275.1:0-1611 GCA_038316145.1 Burkholderiales bacterium | reverse complement strand
CGTTGTCCGATGATTGATCGATTGATTAATTGTTGTTTCATTTGGCACAAATCGGTGAATTATTTTGTGTTTTTTATATTTTATTTAAATACCTCTTATTTGTGGTTTAATTTGGCTTGTATCAGTTTCTATTTGGCTATATCGTGTTTTTTTCTTCTTTTTTCACTGTCTTACTACGATGAAAACTAGACTTGGGTAATCCCGTCGGGCACTTGAAGTTAGTGGAATCCCGTCAGCATGCGGTTTTCTGCCGGAATGATTCAGATTTGATTTCAACCGATGGAAATGTTCTTATCGCACACATTTTTTGATGAGGGAAAACCGTCAAAAGAAAATGTTGAATAATTGGCGTCTGTGATAAATTGGTTAAAATAGAGAAGTTTACATTTGCTTTAAATTTATTAAAATCGATTATGTTTGAAAAATAAGTTTTAACTGACGGGATTTCACCAACTTCAACATTATTCATGCAAATCGTACTCGCTTCTCCATATAATTTAATTTATTTTTAGAATTCGTATTTTTTTATTGAAAAAATGAAAGTACATGTGAATTATTGTTCACAGTGGTTCGTACATCTCGATAATTTTTCCCTGGTTTTTTTCTGTCTTTCTTTCTAGTACAACGTCAACAATCCCGGCATGTACGGCGGCGGTGGGGAATATTCGGTCATGTCCGGCTACGGGCCCACCAACGGCGCCGTCCTCCGCATCCTCGAGATGTTCCCCCGGCTCAAGAGCCCCTCCACCAACGAAGTCTGGAGTGCCGACGAGCACGGCGAGCACCAGCCGCAACATGATTTCCCGAAGCACGAGGTCCGGCCCCGGGTGGATAACCGGCACACAGCAGCAGCACTGAAACTATCTTCCCCGGTACAGCAGCCGCAAGAAGTGATGGAAATGACCACCACCACCGCTCCTCCGTATGCAGACGGGCAAGCGACGAGGAAGACGATTTTATCGGATAAGACCGTGGTCGTCGGTGGGCCGCAGCGGGCGGAGGAGGAGGAAGTGACCTGGAGCACCATACCGGTGTACCGAGTGCGGCTGACCACGGCAACGTCTGCAGCGCCACCGGTTGCTGGGTTTGTTGCCGCTGCAGCGCCGGCCCCCATTCGGCTTTCCAAGGATGTTCGCGATGACCGAAAAAATTGCCAAAGCTCCGTGACCTTTTCTATTTCCGCTCTCCTAATTTCGGTGATATCGATGCTTTTCTTGTAGAATTTAATGTTAGTACACGGCAGTATATGCACTAAAGAACGCAAATCGTCATAAAAATCGTGACGAAACGAGAGAAATGGCTTTCACAAAATGACGAAATGACGAACGATAACGAAACCAAAAAAAAAAAATTTTTTACGAAACGACTTTTGACAAGGCCAATTTCCGAATAGTAATGACGAAACGAACGAAATCGATGGGTTTTTAATGTGACTACACTTTTTTCATGTACTCTCGCCTTTGAAAAAAATTTTTGAACCTCAAATTTCAATGACGAAACGAACGATGACGAATAAGTGGCCAAAAATTGAAAGACGAAACGAACGATAATGATTTTTATGGACAAATAATTTTAACGAAACGAGACGAAATTTTCGTTAACGAATCGTTC
>JBBQAH010000490.1:0-1628 GCA_038316145.1 Burkholderiales bacterium | reverse complement strand
GCACAGTGGGGCTATAGATAAGACAGTGGGGGTTCTTTTTTGTCCGTTGTTGGGACGACGGGACAGGACAAACGGAATGTGAGACAAGGACAAAAAAGCGTGGAACGAGGTCTTGGACAGTTTAAACATCGGCCGCTGCGACGGGATTCGCATTACCGGTACCGGTCGGTGTGGGTGTTCTCGAGGCACTGTTGCTGCTGCCATCACTCGGTCCGACGTCCACGGACAAATGTGTCTTGAGCGTTTGCTGAAAAGATTTAACACAAAATCTTGTAACACTCAGCAAAAAAAGGTGTATGATGATTAGAGAGGGGCTTGTTATGAAACGAGTAAGCTTACCAGTCTCCGCTTTTTCTTTTCCTCGTCGTTCGATTGCAGCGATCGGGCTTTCTGATTTTTCACGTAAGCTTGGTACTACAAACAGAAAATTATCAGATCACGTTTCAAGTCATAAGAACTATAAGCGATGAACAATAACAATAGGTGTCAGATCCGGGAGTTGTCAGAAGCCGAATAAAGCAAGAAAACGACACGGTCAGTCTCCGTAACAAAACGAATCAATCAATCGATAAATCAACCGATCAATTACTCCATCAATCAATCAATCAATCGATGAATCAACCAATCAATTAGTCCATCAATCAATCAATCCATCGATCAATCGACCAATCAATTACTCCATCAATCAATCAATCAACCGATCAATCAACCAATCAATCAATCAGTCGATAAATCAACCAATCAATTACTCCATCAATCAATCAATCAATAAATCAACCAATCAATTACTCCATCAATCAATCAATGAATCAAGGTCCAACAGTGTCAACTGAATCGATAAATTAGGCTTAATGTTTTATGTATACTGGGTATATGACGAGAGTGCATTTATTTTCACCCCGTTCTGAACTCTGGGTTCCTGGACGAATTAGAAATTAACTGCTCATGTAGTAATAAAGAGTAAAGACCCAAATGGTTGAGAAACAAAAATCAGATCATTTGGTACAAACACCAGGGGAGACAGAGATCCCAGATTCGAACAGGGACAAAAACAGGTAACGCGACGCTATGAGCTCTTCCACCCTTGGGAAATTTTTTGCTTTCGTAGTTTCAGCGAATACTTGGGTTTTAAATACTTTCTTCACCTGTCTTGATTATGGTCCAGGGCTGGGGATCTCTCCGTTCCCGGGAGTCTGCGACGACTGATCTGATTTCTGTTTGTTATTCAAAACTGCTGAATCATAACTATCGTTATCTGCATGTTCACTATCCTGTGGGACGATTTGGGTAAAAAGTGCAAACTTACCAGTTTTTGCTCAGCGACCAAGCGCGCTTCCATCTGTTCTTTCGCGCTTGCCAAAGCGTCCTTTAGCTTCCGGGATATCTTCATCGAGACCGGCTCATAGTTTAAGATGACGTTGCTGAACAACGGTTGTGTAAGAAGCTAAAACAGGCAAAACGTGAAAGACCAACAAGGCTGGTGTGAATTATGAAAGCTTCTACTATTGCTACCTGTGAAACGGCCGGCATTCCACCGCGGCAAGCTTCCGGGGTTAAAATGCTCTCCAGCACAGCTCTAATGAGAGGTGGGCAATTCGAAGCGGTAAGGTGATCGCAGGTTGGCGCCT
>JBBQAH010000316.1:0-1705 GCA_038316145.1 Burkholderiales bacterium | reverse complement strand
GGTTGTCTGCGGTTTCACCCAGTTTTGCACTTTGCTGTTCTGTTTACTACTCCCACAGAATGTGTATGAGGTATGTATTGCAGTATCACTAATCGGCTATACTTTCTACCATGTGCAAGTCTATATACAGTATATACAGTAGTGGGTTGGTTTTTGGGTATTTTCTGTCGTTTCCCGTTGGCTCTTCCGTCTAAAGTGGACCTGTCGCGATCGGAGGACAGCAGATATACTCTTTAGTGCACCTGTGATCATTTTTGAACACGGAACCATCGAATGGTGTCGGCTTGTCCGGGTTGTGAGCTCTCGGAGTTGTCGGTGAGAAGTGAGACACGGTAGATGAGAAGGTTCAAGAGAGCTCTGCTGGGTTTCACGTTGTCGCCATGTGCAAGCGGGCGTTTGTCACGTGAGGCCACTTATTGTTCACGCCCTGGGCCATTTCATGGTGTAATGTATATAGTCCTTGCGATAAGACGCGAAGAACCCGGTGTGCCACTGTACAGTGCAAACGGTAAAGGTCAAAAAGCATCAGCAAATGCGGAGCGGAAGTGACCATAATTGGGTTCTCTTACATACACAGATGCCGGGTACGTATCCGGCATTCGGAATCGGCTGAAATATCCGGAAGTGAGCAAAGGGACGAAACATGATCTTTGACGGTGCGAGGTGGAGATTCGATTTTAGAGACTCACACGTAATTAACACTAACAACTCCTACATCCTTCAGTCTACCGTACAAGGATTGGCGCCCAATTCCTGACAGCGTGTTTTGACCCCCAATTCCGGACATTTTTTATGCCTGCTTGTTCATTTCTGATCTGATTCAGTCCACACTGGCCTTAATCGAACGGGAATAAATACATACAAATTCAGAAATCAAGAGAAGTATAGTTTTCGAAGTTTAAATATCCGAAAACGGGAAAAAGTCCATCTCAAATATCCGCCCCTGTTTGTTTTTTGTTTTTTGAGACGAACAATTACATCATTTTGAAGTAGAAAACTCGGACTTTGTGGGATTCTGCTATTTCTTCAAATTCTTATTGTTCGATTTATCACAGTTTGAAGTTTGGACTGAATCATTTGAGAAGTGAAGCAGTTATTTGTGGCCGGAATTGGGAGTCAAAACCCGCTGTCCGGAATTGGGTGCCAATCCTTGTACGTTCACTAAGCAAACTACACAATGTACACAAATGGTTGAGAAAAATCGAGGTCATAAAACGGCGTGTGAATTGACCGGACGGCGGCTTTCTGATTGAGAAAAGCGCGTTCATAAATTATGCATAGTTTAAACTTGGATCGGAGCCACACACACGGAGCGCGAAATGACGTTGTGAATTATAGCGCTTATATAGCAGTATGTGGACTGATAAATCGAACGATAACAATTTAAAGAAATTATATAATCCCACAAAGTGCGAGTTTTCAACTTGAAAATGATGAAATTGTTCGTCTCAAAAAACAAAAAACAAACAGGGTCGGATATTTGAGATGGAATTTTTCGCGTTTTCGGATATTTGAACTTCGAAAACTGTACCTTTTTTCGATTTCTGAATTTGTATGTATTTATTCCCGTTCGATTAAGACCAGTGTGGGCTGAATCAGATCAGAAATGAGGAAGCAGGCATAAAAAATGTCCGGAATTGGGTGCCAATCCTTGTACGTTCACTAAGCAAACTACACAATGTACACAAATGGTTGAGAAAAATCG
>JBBQAH010000360.1:0-2634 GCA_038316145.1 Burkholderiales bacterium | reverse complement strand
GAATCAAAGCAAAATTGAAGACACAGAACAGACAGAGAACAAGGTTGCGCGCAACCTTGTTGTCGGTCTGTTCTGTGTCTTCAATTTTCTGCTGATTCCGGTCTTCTACATATATAAGTCTTTGCATTTTTCCATTCCATGAAAATGGGGCAAGTCTGGTCCACACTCACTCACAGACATCTTTGTTTTTGGCCGGGACGGTCAACGGGAGGCGTGGCTTATTGGGGTTCAGTACTTGAAAATGCTGCTTTCAAAAGCGTTTTTTCAGAATTTTGTTTCGGATGAGTTTCTGTCACGTTTGATGATGGGTTTCGTTTTGTTTGATGGGTTTTTGTTGGGTTTGATGGGTTTTGGATGGATTTGTTGGGTTTATGATGGGTTTGTTGGGTTTTTGATGGGTTTGATTGGTTTTTGATGGGTGAATAGCGGAGTTTGAACTAGTGGTTGGACTAGTGGTTAAACTAGTGTGACTAGCGGCTAAACTAGTGGTTGAACTAGTGGTCGCACTAGTGGTCAAACTAGCGGTTAGATTTAGTGACACTTGAATCAAACAAGCCCCGCCCACCGTTAACCGCCCCGGCCCAAAACAATAGTGTTCACCCACCACAGTGACGTCATTGTGCTTGTCATCGGTGGGGCGTGACCAACGTTTGTCAACAATGACGTTTCCAAATAGCCGCTGTGCCTACGCGGAAGCAAAACACACCACGGAGAGAATCGGAGGGTGTTTTTTCAAATGCTTTTTGACTTGGCCTTAAGCCAACTCGCACTCGTATCAATGAATTCATTTTTCAAGATTCTATTTTCCCACCCAGCACACACAGGCAACACTTTTGCTCGTTTCCTCTCTCTGCTCACTCTATATGTCAAAAATTTTCAACTGAAGTCGCACACTAGCACTACGCAACTGCGTCGTTTTCTCTCGTTCCTCACTCGTTGTTGTTTTTTTTCCGTTGCAAGTTGCAACCTCAGAATCAGCTGAACTTGGCCGAGAGAAAGAGAGAGAGAGAGAGAGAGAGACTCGTTTTTTTCTCTCTTCTCGCGGCCTGGCTGGTACCTGGTTGTGTTGTTTTTTTTCTCCTCCGACCACTCTGTCATGGGTTAAATTCGCATTTTATCACCTTACGGCTCGCATATAGAGGGGAACAGACCCACTTGATGTTGATATAAATTCATGGTCAATTCGGGATTCATTTTGTTAATCGGTCATTGACTTGCCACGGTTTTTTTTCTTCAAGTATTTGTGATCTCTCATTCCTGCTTTGCTGGATCTCACGGATTTTTTGGGAATCGACCACTTTTGTGATTTTTGAATTGGAACAGTTTGGAAAAGGACCTATGAGTTTTGTGATTATTCCGATTAACCATCAACCAATCAATCGACGGTGGTGAGGCAGCTCTTTATATCAGAGGTAATCAAACAAGTAATCGACAGTATTAAGCCTGGCTTGTCGGATAAATTTTAGCTGCAGCTAATCAAGCAATCAAACGACCACGGCGCGCCTATACGGTTGCCATCCCTTGCCGGATCACGTCTTCCCCCGATGCCCGCGACTGCCTCACCCGATTGCACGGCTGTGTGTATACCGGCCGACCAAAATGAGACATTCACCGTGTCGGATGAGTTACTGCTGCTAGGCGAAGAAGAAGAAGGCAGCATCCTTCTCGAGACGGACACGCTGATACCCGTTAGTGGTAGTGGGAAAAAGCATGATTTTCACGATATAGACCAGCATGTCCACCAGCATGGAGCAGCAGGGAAGAGTGGCCTGCTTCCGCCGATTCCCGAACAGGAGGACGGTAGCATGGAATTGCTTCACGAAGTGGAGGAGGAGGAGGAGGAGGTTTATCAGGAGAAGAGTCCCGACTTGGATGATGACGACGGGCATCCTCATTTTCAACCGAGGCGATTCCTGCGTGGAATGGAGGATGATTTCGTGTTGCCTGCGTATGCACGGTCTGTGGATGAGAGCTTTGACGGGAGCCAGAGCGATACGGCTCAACTCTTTCGCGAACTCCTTCAAATGGCGCCCACAGGAGCGCAAGTCGCATTCTCCAACGGAACAGATAGCCATCAGTATCTCTTTCAACATTTCGACGCGTTAGAGTATGAGGAGGCCGCATCTGTTAGGCCCAAATTCATTGGCCATTACTTGCTGGGTGATTGTTTGGGAGAAGGATCGTACGCGAAGGTAGTGTTATTTTTATATTCGCTTTTTAACATATTAAAATATTTTATATTATTAATTCACTCTTTTTCTATTGTAATTTGATATCTATTTTAGTATTCTATTGTTTGTAGGACGTATTAAAATATTAAATATATTAAAATGTTTTCTGTGTCGTATATTTTAATACCAATATTAAAATCGAAAACATTTTAATATTAATATAATATTAATATATTAAAATTACACTATGCGAAGGTTTGTTGTCTGTTATTTCAATTGATTGATTGGTTTGTTGTTTAGTTGATCTGATACTATCGATTGACTGATTGATTGACGAATGATTGATCGATTGATTGTTTGATTGTTCAGTCTCAGGTTCACTTTCTGTTTTAATGTTGTTATTATTGTTTTTTTAGGTAAAGGAGGCGTTGGATATGGATACGCTGGAGCGTGCAGCTGTGAA
>JBBQAH010000256.1:0-1537 GCA_038316145.1 Burkholderiales bacterium | reverse complement strand
AGTTGTTATTATATTTTTTTTCTGTGCAGAAATGGCAATTTATTTGTAATGTGTAATGCCTGTCATTTAATGAAACTTTAAAAAAAATTCAATACTCCCGCTAATTTTAATCTTTCTAAATTTATTTGCGTTGTAGCTTTTACTTTAGACCAACTCTACGATAGTAAGATTATTTAATTATACAGTTCAGACAGTAGTAATTAAATAATGAGTCGCCACCCGATTGAATATATCCACAAAAGAAATGATTCATTTAATTTTACAACGTGTGAATTTTCATGTCATGGGGGAAGAGACGATCGAACGTCAAAAAAAGCGAACGACAACATGTTATTGTGTCAGCAGACAGACCGCCAGAGACTGTTAGCTACCGGTAATTATTATGTAAATTTTCATGTAAGAACAGCGAATAGTTACAGAAAAAAATCAGAAAAAATTAACACGCACTGCTTGACACTATGTTTTTCATTCCGCTTGACAGTCGTGTTTGCATTTGGGCAAGAACGTCTGCCGGAAGGTGCGATTTCGAATTTTCAATGCAAGTAGCCAAGTACATTACTGTTATACAGTGATAGGCGCTGTTGGATCTCTCTTTCATTCACGTGGTGTGAAATTCTGTGTCTCGATCGCGGACTACCAGGGAAACGGACGTCGAAACTAATTTCGTCCGTGTAGAAACACGGGTTGTACTCTGTATGTTGCAGTACGTAGTACAAGGATTGGCACCCAATTCCGGACAGCGTCTTTTGACTCCCAATTCCGGACAGGAATAACTGTTTCACTTCTCAACTGATTCAACCCAAAATGAGATAAATTGAACGATAAAAATTAAAAAAAAGAGCAGAATCCCACAAAAGTGCAAGTTTTCAACTTGAAAATGATGAAATTGTTCGTCTCAAAAAACGAAAACCAAACGGGGTGCGGATATTTGAGATGGAATTTTTCGCGTTTTCGGATATTTAAACATCGAAAACTATATCTTTCTTGATTTTTGAATTAGTATGTAATTATTCCCATTCGATTAAGGCCAGTATGGGCTGAATCAGATTAGAAATGAAGAAGCAGGCAAAAAAAATGTCCGAAATAGGGCGTTAAAACACGCTGTCCGGAATTGGGTGCCTATCCTTGTACGTAGAGTCTCTCATTCGCTGTTGGAGATCATTCCCAAGTTACGCAAGAAACCAACAAAAAAAAGGTGCGCAATGATGCGTGGCGTGGCAAAGAAAAGTCAGTCAAGCGACACGAAACTCAAGGCAATTGTTAAACAACTCCCCGTTTCTTGTGCAGTAATATCACTTGTCTTGTCTTTTACAACGTATCTTATATTATCGCGGCTGTCTGTCATGTTATTGTCGCAGTTTTTTTCCATGCTTATTGCGTGTTATGTACGTTGATAGACTTATAAACGCAGGCTCTCATTTGATTATGGCAGTAGACGTATTTATTTTCTCACATTTTTGTCTTCATTGTGGAGTGTAAGAAATAGTGCTTGTGTTGAGTGTGGTTGTACGTTTATGCCGAAATTTACGTGGACACC
>JBBQAH010000266.1:0-1568 GCA_038316145.1 Burkholderiales bacterium | reverse complement strand
GCGCGCGAGTTGTTCGAGGGGCACAAGTACGTGTTCGTGATGCACGAGGACCAGGGGGCGCCACACGTGCACCTTTCGGTGCGTGCCGATCGGTACGACGGCGTGCGCCTGTCGCCCCGCAAGGCCGACCTGGATCGCTGGCGCGCGGTGTTCGCCCGGAACCTGCAGGACCGCGGTGTGAATGCGGTGGCCAGCCGTCAACCAGTCAGGGCAGTGAATCGGAACTACCGCAAGCTGTGGGAGGAACGGGCAGCGGGCCGTGGCCAACTGCGTCGGCAACGGCCGTTGCGGCGAACGAGCGCGCGTGCGCTGGCGGTTCGGGCTGATGCAATCAAGGCTTGGGAGCAGATCGCGCGTGCGCTTGCCAGTTCAAAGGACCCGGCCGATGTACGTCTCGCAGTGGAGGCGGTCCGGTATCTGGCGGAGGTCGCGCCTGGTGGGCAGGAAGCGGCGCGTCTGGCGGCCCTTCAAGCCAAGAAGGTTGAGGTCGACCGCGCCATGGAACCACGCACTGTGGGAAAGACGCGGCAAGCGCGCAGCAGGGTGCCGGGCCGTTGATTCAATGCAGCCAGGATCTCGCCTGCACGAACGGGGTTGACGCATTGAAGAATTCGCACATAATGCGTTGACGCTTCACTTCATTTGCACAAACATGCCCGCAATGACCTCACGCAGGAGCAACCTTCCGCCTGCCCTCAAGGAAGAGTACCTCGAACTGGTCTCGTCATGGCTGCTTGAAGAGTGGGCCGCCACCGAGGACGACCTGGTGCGCAATACGGACACGTCGTACACGCGCGGCACAACGCGCTTTGGGCGACAGCAGAAGCGCTTCTGGTTGGAATATCGTTCTGGCAAGCACCCTTGGCTGAAGGTGCTGAACAACAGCCTCGATATCGTCTTTGAGATCAGCGGCATTCCATGCCGCTTCAGCAATGACAGCGCTGAGTCGCCAAAGAAGCGAGCTGTGGTCGAGGTACATCAGCACCAGATCTTGTTCCTTGAAGAGGCCGAGCCTGGCGAAGCGGCGCGCTTTGTGTTTGTCTTGGACCCTGGCTTTGACGAGGCAAGCGAGCCCCGTGTCGTTTTGCTGGGCTTCTCTGCCGGAGGCGACGAGGTCTGTCGTTGGACTTCCGGCGGCGTTGTCCGCCGTCTGGGTGAAGCCAACCCGTCTGTACCCCCTGCTGTTGAGTTGCCCAAACCCAGCGTTACTCCGAAGCGCAAGCGCGACGTTGATGGCGAGGGCGACGATGCAGTGGCATCGGCGGGGCCATGAACACCGAGATCATCGGCGCGAATATCCGCTTGGCGCGGCTGTTCCACGGCCTTTCGCTCGCCGAACTCGGTGAGCGGCTGGACAAGTCAAAGCAGTATTTGAGTCGCGTTGAAACCGGTGCCGAGCCGGTTTCTGCGTCTTTGGAGCAGCTGCTGCTGGACCAACTTGGCATCCTTCCCGAGTTCCTTCGAGAAGTCGATCCCATGCCCTTGACCGAGGAGCAGTGTCACTTTCGCAAGCAGTTGACCACCAAGGCCGTGCTCCGGCAGTACGCGCGCGCCCGTGGCGAGATGCT
>JBBQAH010000198.1:0-4623 GCA_038316145.1 Burkholderiales bacterium | reverse complement strand
CAGGGTGTTGATCAGCACGTCCATCAGGTAGTAGGAGCGGGCTTCCGGGTCCAGCACCAGGCCGGAGCGGTCACCGTTGAGCAACGCCAGCTGGCGCAAGCCTTCCACCGCTTGCGAGTGGGCGGCAAACGCGCCCGCCGGCGTGGCCGGGTGCTGGCCGTCGGACAGCGCCAGCAGGGCGGTGCGCAGGGTGGGCCAATCCGGGCTGAGCGGGACGGCCGGGGCCCGGACCAGCTGGCTGTCGAACGCCGCCACCGCAGCCTTCAGCGCCTTGCGCGCGTCGTCGCGCTGCGCAGTGGCCTGGGCCTCGCCGGCCAGCGTGCGGGCGGTCAGGCCGCGGTGGATCTGCGTCTCCTTGAGCACCGGCAACAGTGCTTCGGCCAGGTCCAGGCCTTGCAATTCGGTGACCGCGAACTGGCGCTCGGCCCAGCGGTCGGCCAGCGACAGGCCCATCAGGGCGCCCATCGGCAGCAACACGGCCAGTGTCAGCAGGCTGAGCTTGGCCGACATCGGCAGCGCAAACATCAGCTGGGTGCCGGGCAGCATCAGGCCGCGGGTCCAGCGCGCCAGGCGGCCGGGCGCGTGGCTGGGCGTAGGGGTGGGCGCGTGGGTGCGCGTGTGGGTGCGCGTGTGGGTGCGTGCGGCAGGCTGGGCTGGGGTCATGGCGGCGGATTCAGTACGGGTGCAACAGCGGTGTGCGGGTTCGGCAGGGGGGCGGCGTACGCCGAATCGGGCCCCTGGCGCGGGCATGGCCGATGCTGCACCGCCCAGCACGCCGCAAAGGCGCAATCAGCGGGGTCAAGCCGGCTCAAATGGGGACGGTCGATGCCCGGGCCGTCGTGCGTGGCGCGGCAGGGCTGGCCAGCTGATGCTGCAGCCAGCCGGCCACGCCGCGCAGTGGCAGCACCGCCGCCGCTGCGCCCAGCCGGATCGCCTCGCGCGGCATGCCGAACACCACACTGCTGGCCTCGTCCTGCGCGGCGGTTGCGGCGCCGGCATCGCGCATGTCCTTCAGGCCGCGGGCGCCGTCCTCGCCCATTCCGGTCAGGATCACGCCCAGTGCGTTGGCGCCGGCGCACTGCGCCACCGACTTGAACAACACGTCCACCGACGGTTTGTGGCGGTTGACCAGCGGGCCGTCACGCACGCTCACCACGTACTGCGCGCCGCTGCGCTGCAACTGCATGTGGCGCCCGCCGGGGGCGATCAGCACCCGGCCGTCGATCACCCGGTCGCCGTCGGCGGCCTCCTTGACGTCCATCGCGCAGACCCGGTTCAGGTGCTCGGCAAAGGCGGCGGTGAAGCGCTCGGGCATGTGCTGCACGATGACGATGCCCGGCGTGGTGCGCGGCAGTGCCGCCAGCACCGCCTCGATCGATTGCACGCCGCCGGTGGACCCGCCGATGGCGATCACCCGGTCGGTGGTGACCGCCATCGCGCCGCTGGCCCCTGGCGCCCGGTCCAGCGTGCCGGCCGCCCGGGCCTGCGCCACCTTGTCGGCCAGCGCGCTGGCCGACAAGGTCTTGCGCGCCACCCCCGCGCCCACCGGACGCAGCGCCCTGGCGTTGGACGCCGCGGCCGCCCGCACCGCCGCCACCAGGCCGTTGCCGGGGTCGCCCAGAAAGTCGCGCAGCCCCAGCTTGGGTTTGGCAACGAAGCTCACCGCGCCCTCGGCCAGTGCCTGCATCGTGGTGGCTGCGCCTTTTTCAGTCAGGGTCGAGCACATCACCACCGGTGTCGGCCGCTCGGCCATGATCTGGCGCAGGAAGGTGATGCCGTCCATGCGCGGCATCTCCACGTCCAGCACCACCACGTCGGGCCAGCGTGCGGCCATCTTGGGCCAGGCAAACAGCGGGTCGCTGGCGGTGGCGATCACCTCGATGCCGCCGGCCGTCAGCAGGTCGGCCAAGTGGCGGCGCACCACCGCCGAGTCATCGACCACGACGGCCGTGATGGCCGCGCCTTTTGCAGAGGGTGAGGGGGTCATGGGGTGTCGGTCCTTGGCGTCGGTTTGGTGATCGGGTGTGGTGGTGAAAAGCGGGGTCGGTGCTGCTGGGCTTGCGGTCAGGGCGCTCAGCCAGCGTCGTCGCGCAAGTGGTCGGGCGCTTTGCCGCTGCCTCGGCGCATGCTGACCTCGCCGGTGGTCAACGCCAGAGAGACTACACGCGGGATGTCCTCGCCCACGTCCACGCCGTCCAGCGTGAAGCCGTAGCGGTCGATCAGGCTCCAGCCTTGTTCGATGTTGCGTTCGCCGATGTTGAAGCTCACCGCGCTGCAGCCCGACATCGTGTCGGCACCGCCGTAGAGGTGGGCCACGAACTCGCGTGGCTCGGCGCGCAGGGTTTGCAGGGTCTTGACCATCGCCTCCACCGCCTCGTCGCCGTAGCGGCCGTCGGGTGCATCACCGGGCCGGCGCTGGCGCTGTGGCAGCAAAAAATGGCACATGCCGCCGATGCGCCGCAGCGGGTGCCACAGCGTGATCGCCACGCAAGACCCCAGCAACGTGCGCACGCTGGCGGCCTGCTGGCCCAAATGCATCTGGCCCGGCATCAGCACCAGGTGCTCACCGGGCTTGCCGGCCAGTTGCCAGTGCCCGCTGGCGCTGGGGGCGGTGACCGCCGGGCGGGTCGGCGACGCCGCGACCACCCGCCGGGCCGGGGTTGTGGGGGTTTCGGCAGGCCGGTTGGCGCGGCCCAAGCCGCCTGCCCCGGCGGCGGGGGCGGCCTTGGCCGGCTGCGCCGCCTGGGGCGCCGGCCAGAACTCGACCGCGCGCGCGGCCTGGCGTGGCCCGGCCGGCCGGCTCGGCGGGACCTGCTCCGCCGGTCGGGTGTGCTGGAGGCCGTCCGCCGGCCGCGTCGGCTGAAACAGCTCGGCCGGCGGGGTGGCTTGGAACGCCGGGACGGCCGAGGCAGGTCGGGCGGCGGCCGGCCGACCCAGCGGCGGCGGGACCGGGCGCGGGACCGGGCGCCCTACCGCCAGCGCTAGCAGGCGCGGCTCGGCCGGTTTGGCCGGCGCATACGTATCGGTCGTCGCATACGGCTCGGCCGGCCGGGTATTGGCAAAATCGGTCGGCCGTGAGGCCATGGCCAGCTCGAACGGGCGGGTCGGCGCCCAGACCGGCCGGTCGCCGCCGCCATCACGCGTGGCCATGGATGGCGGTGCCCACGGCACGCACCGGCAGACCCAGGTTGCTCAGCGACTCGGCATGGCCGGTGTAGAGCACGCCGTCCGGCTTGAGCTGGCCCAGCACCCGGCGCACGATGGCGGCCTTGGCGTCGTTGTCGAAATAGATCAGCACGTTGCGCAGAAAGATCACGTCGAACATCGGCAGCCCGGCCGGCATCGGCTGCATCAGGTTGGCGGGCTCGAACTGCACCTTGGCCCGCAGCTCGCGGCTCATCAGTACCTGGCCGGTCTGGTCGCCCTGGCCCTTCAGGCAATAGCGCTTGAGGTAGTCGGGCGGCACCAGCCGGGCGCGGTCCAGGGTGTAGAGGCCGCGCCGGGCGCAATCGACCATCGCGGTGGACAGGTCGGTGCCGACAACCTGCCAGCGGCCGGCCGCGGCGGTCGGGCCCATGCTGCTGTAGGCCTCCTCGCCGGACGAACTGGCGGCGCTCCAGACCTTGAAGTCCTGCCCGGGCGTGACATCGGCCAGGCGGTCGGCCAGGTCGTTGAAGTGCTGCGGCTCGCGGAAAAAATAGGTCTCGTTGGTCGTCAGCCGGTCCACCAGCCGGGTCATCTCCTGCGCCGGCGCACCGCCGCGCAGCAGCTTGTCGACATAGTGCTCCAGGTCGGGCTCGCCGGCCTCGATGGCCAGGCGCTGCAGCCGGCCGGTGACCAGGGCGTGTTTGCTCTCGTTGAGCCGGATGCCCGAGACGCTGTGGAACAGCTGGGTCACGGCATCGAAGGCCTTGTTCGACAGGTTTTTCATCGCGGGTGGGTGTTGTTTTGGGCAGGTTGGGGCGTGGTGACGCGGCGCCGGCTCAGGCGGCGCTGAAGTCCGTGGTGCGCCTTTGGGCGCTGAGGGCGGCCGCACGGCGGGCGGCCTGCGGGTGCTGGCCGCCGCTGCGCAGCGGCGTGGGCGCATCGAGCCGGAACTGGCCCATCAGCGCTTGCAGCTGCGCGGCCTGGTCGGACAGCTCGGTGGCGGTGGCCGACAACTGCTCGGACGCAGCGGCGGTCTGCTGGCTGGCGCTGCTGAGGTGGGTCATCGCGCCGGTGATCTGGTTCACGCCGTCGGCCTGCTCGCCCGACGCGGCAGCGATCTCCTGCACCAGCCCGCTGGTCTTGTGGATCGACGGCAGCATGCGGCCCAGCAGGTGGCCGGCTTTTTCAGCCAGATTCACGCTGTTGCCGGCCAGGGTGCCGATCTCCTGCGCCGCCACCTGGCTGCGCTCGGCCAGCTTGCGCACCTCGGCGGCCACCACGGCAAAGCCCTTGCCGTGCTCGCCGGCGCGCGCCGCCTCGATCGCGGCGTTGAGGGCCAGCAGGTTGGTCTGGTAGGCGATGTCGTCGATCACCCGGATCTTGCTGGCGATGGACTTCATCGCGTCCACCGTCTGCGACACCGCCTGGCCGCCCTCCATCGCCTCGGCCGCGGCCTGGGTGGCGATGCCGTCGGTC
>JBBQAH010000206.1:0-4036 GCA_038316145.1 Burkholderiales bacterium | reverse complement strand
CCGCACCGCCTCACTGCTGCTCAACCTGGCGCATGCGCTGGACCATCTGTTCCTGCTGATCTTTGCCACTGCGGTGTCTGCCATCGCCGCCGACTTCGGCTTTGCGCGCTGGGAGGACCTGATGCCCTACAGCGTGGGCGCGTTTGTGATGTTCGGCCTGGGCTCGCTGCCGGCTGGCAAATTGGGTGACAGTTGGGGCCGGCGGCCGATGATGCTGGTGTTCTTCTTTGGCCTGGGCGCCTCCGCCGTGTTGGCGTCGCTGACCCAGACCGTCTGGCAACTGGCCGCGGCGTTGACCTTGCTGGGCACCTTCACGGCGATCTACCACCCGGTGGGCATCCCGATGCTGGTGCAAGGCGCCAAGCGGCCAGGCGCCACCATCGGCATCAACGGTTTGTCGGGCAACCTGGGCATTGCGGCGGCGGCGCTGCTGACCGGCTTTCTGGTGCAGACCGTGGGTTGGCGGGCGGCGTTTGCGGTGCCGGGTGGGGTCTGCATCGCGCTGGGCTTTGTATTTGCGCGCTGGGTGCCCGCCGAGGCCGAGCCGCCGTCGCGCCGCAGCCGGCCGGCCGCCGTGGCGCTGTCGCCGGCGCAGCTGGCCCGGGTGCTGGTGGTGATGACCGTGGCGTCGGCCACGGCTGGCCTGCTGTTCAACCTCACCACCAATGGCAACGGACAGCTGCTGGCCGAGCGGCTGGACGGGGTGGTCAACGACCCGGCCACGCTGGGCATGCTGCTGGCGGCGGTCTACGCCGTGGCCTCGCTGGCCCAGGTGGTGGTGGGGCGGCTACTGGACCGGGTGCCGCTCAAGCGCTTGCAGTTGTGCATCGTGCTGGCGCAGGCGCCGCTGCTGCTGGCGGCATCGATGGCGCAGGGTTGGTGGCTGTATGCCGCGCTGCTGGGCGTGATGATCCTGATATTCGGCGCGATCCCGTTCACCGATGCGGTGATCGTGCGCTATGTCGACGACCGCATGCGCTCGCGTGTGGCCGGCCTGCGGCTGACGCTGTCGCTGGGCTTTTCGTCGTTGGCGGTTTGGGCGCTGGGGCCGGTGGTCAAGGCCAACGGGTTCGGGGTGCTGCTGATGGCGATGGCGGGCATCTCGCTGTGTACCGCGGCCGCCTTGCTGGCGCTGCCGGCTGAGCACAAGCCGGCCAACGCCTGAGCACACTGGCCGGGCCAGGCGCGCCGCAGGCCAGCCAGGATCAGCCGCAGATCAGCCACCAGCGAGCGCCCGCCGGTACTGCATCGCCTCGGCCAGATGCACCACGGCGATGGACTCGGCGCCGGCCAGATCGGCAATCGTGCGCGCCACCTTGATGGCGCGGTGCAGGCTGCGGCCGGTCCAGCCCAGCCGGGTGGCGGCCTGTTGCAAGAAGCGCGCAGCGCCGGCGTCCAAGGTGCAGAACCTGTCGAGTTGCAAGCCGGCCAGGGCGGCGTTGGCACAACCCTGGCGGTCCTGCTGGCGGGCGCGCGCGGCGGCCACGCGCTGGGCCACCACCGCACTGGCTTCACCCTCGGGCAGCGCCAGCATGTCGGCCGGCGCGACGGCGGCCACCTCCACCTGCAAATCGATGCGGTCCAGCAGCGGCCCCGACAACTTGCCCTGGTAGCGCGCCACCTGGTCGGGTGTGCAGCGGCAATGCCGGCCCGGCGTGCTGGCGCCCAGCCAGCCGCAGGGGCAGGGGTTCATCGCCGCCACCAACTGGAACCCGGCCGGGAATTGCGCCGAGCGCGCCGCCCGCGAGATCGTGATCTGGCGTGTCTCCAGCGGCTCGCGCAGCGCCTCCAGCGCGGCGCGCGGGAACTCGGGCAACTCATCGAGGAACAACACGCCACCGTGGGCCAGCGAGATTTCGCCCGGTCGCGGCGGTGACCCCCCGCCCACCAGCGCCACCGCACTGGCGGAATGGTGGGGGGAGCGCACCGGCCGCTGGCGCCAGCGCGCCGCATCAAAACCGCCTGGTGCCAAGCCGGCCAGTGCCGCGCTGGCCAGTGCCTCGTCGTCGCCCATCGGTGGCAGCAGGCCGGGCAGGCGCTGCGCCAGCATCGATTTGCCGCTGCCGGGTGGGCCCACCATCAACAGGCTGTGCTCACCGGCCGCTGCCACCTCCAGTGCACGCTTGGCGGCGGCCTGGCCGCGCACGTCGCGCAGGTCGATGCTGGCTGGCCGGGGCTCAGCTTCCGGCGCGGCGCACACCGGCAGCGGCTGGGCCGCATTGCCCGGCAGCATGGCCCGCACGACTTCCAGCAGGGTGTCGGCGCCGCAGACCCGCACCGACCCGGCGCGCGCCGCCTCGCTGGCACTGGACCGGGGCAGCACCAGGGTGCGCCCGCTGCCGCCGCGTTGCAACGCCAGGGCCAGCGCCAGGGCCCCGCGTACCGGCCGCAAATCGCCGGCCAGCGACAACTCGCCGGCAAACTCGCACTGCGCCAGACGGGCCGCATCCAGGTCACCGCTGGCTGCCAGGATGCCCAGCGCGATCGGCAGATCGAAGCGCCCCGACTCCTTGGGCAGGTCGGCAGGCGCCAGGTTGACGGTGATTCTCTTGTTGTGCGGAAACGCAAAACCCGAGTTCACCAGTGCGGCGCGCACCCGCTCGCGCGACTCCTTGACCTCGGTATCGGCCAGGCCCACGAGCGTGAAGCTGGGCAGGCCGTTGGCCAAATGCACTTCGACCTGCACCTCCGGCGCGGCCAGGCCGTCCAGGGCCCGGCTGGTGATCACGGCCAATGACATCTCGCGTTCTCCACGAACCCGCACCGGGGCAAGGCCGCTGCTGCCATCGATTGTGACCGGAGGGCGTGGGCACACCAGAGGTGCACCTGCGTGCCCCTCGGCGAATGCACCAATGCTGTGCGCCAGCATGATATTCACCGATTCGGTGCGATCTGTGGGTCTGACTGGGCGGGGATGGCCCGGCGATGGGGCGTTTCACCCAGGCGTCCGCACCGGCTGGTGCATGGCACGGAAGCTGCACTGGTTATCCCCGACATCCCACCCCGCAACCGTTCGGAACCCGACCATGAAAATCACCCTCGCCGCCCTTACCGCCCTTTCCGCCCTTTTGGCCGTCTCAGCATTTCCGCTGGCGGCCCAGGCCGAGGACGCACCCTCGACCACATTCAACATCGGCGCCGTCACCGACTACCGCTACCGCGGCATTTCGCAAAGCGGCCTGAAGCCGGCCTTGCAAGGCGGCGCCGACTACAGCAACCCGAACGGCATCTACCTGGGCGTCTGGGCCTCGACCATCAAGTGGATCAAGGACGGCGGCAAGCTTGCCGGCGTCGACAGTGGCAATACCGCGGTCGAGATCGACCTCTACGGCGGCTACAAGGGCTCGATCACCAAAGACTTGAGCTTCGACGTCGGCGGCCTGTACTACCTGTATCCGGGCAACGACTACGCCAAGATCCCGGGCGCGGCCAACGCCAACACCTTCGAGCTGTACGGCGCGTTGACCTACAGCGTGGTCACCGCCAAGTATTCGCGTGCCTTCACCAACACTTTCGGCTTTGCCGACAGCAAGGGCAGCTACTACCTCGACTTGAGCGCGACGTTCGATCTGGGCAACGGCTTCAGCCTGGTGCCGCACGTGGGCCGCCAGGAAATCGCCAATTTCAGCCCGGCCAACTACACCGACTACTCGCTGACGCTGGGCAAGGACCTGGGCAACGGCTTCACCGTCAGCGCCGCGGCCATCGGCACCAATGCCAGCAAGACCGGCTACATCACGCCCGACAACAAGTTCACCGGCAAAAGCGCGCTGGTGCTCGGCGCCAAGTACAGCTTCTGACCGTCCGCCCGCCCTGATCTGACCTGACCCGAAACGGAGAACCCCATGAAGATGGTGACTGCCATCGTCAAGCCTTTCAAGCTTGATGAAGTTCGTGAAGCCCTCAGCGCCATCGGCGTGCAGGGCATCACGGTGACCGAAGTCAAAGGCTTCGGCCGCCAGAAGGGCCACACCGAGCTGTACCGCGGCGCCGAGTACGTGGTCGACTTTTTGCCCAAGGTCAAGATCGAGGCGGC
>JBBQAH010000143.1:0-8019 GCA_038316145.1 Burkholderiales bacterium | reverse complement strand
GATGTAGGCGGCGATGGTGTACTTGGGCCGGCGGTTGCGGGTCTGCTCGGCGGCCAGCTGGCGCTGGGCGTTGGCCAGCTCACGCTGCAGGTGGCCAAACTTGGTCATCAGCGGCTGCATGCTGCCGTCGGGCAGCTCGGGATGGTCCATCAGCACCATGCCCAGCGCGCCGATCACCTGGCCCTGCTCGTCGCGCAGCGGCACCCGGCTGACCAGGAAGGTGCCGGCCTGGTTGGTCAGCAAGTCCACCATGATCGGCTGGCCGCTGTCGATCACCTGGGCCAGCAAGGTGTTGGGCACCACCTCCTCGACACGCCGACCGACAAACTCATGCGCGCCGGCAAAACCCAGCGCCGGCAAAAACCGCTTGTAGCCCTCGCTGATCCAGACCACGCGGTGCGCCCGGTCCACCACCATCATGCCCTGCACGGTCTGGGCGTAGAGGTCGAACATCGAGCGCGCCGCCAGCTTGAGCAGGCTGTCGGTGTCTTGCGGCAAAACGGGCAGGTTAGGCATGGGCAATGGCGGGTTCAAAAGGGGCCGGCACGGCACTGAACTGTGGTGCGCCGCACTGTACGGCAGCCCCGGATGGGCGATGATGCCCCCTGCCAAACCTTGGGAGGACCGGATGATTCGAGCCATCACCACCGCCGCGTTGCTGTCGGCCGCCCTGCTGGCCGCGGGCTGCGCGGGCCTGAAGCCGGGCACGGCGCCGTCCGACGACGCCGCCGCCGAGACACGGGCTGCCAATGCGGCAGCCGCTGCGGCGGTGGTCGAGACCCAGCGGTCCGCCTTGTCCAGCGCAATGGCCGACACCGGCGTGTCGGTGCTGCGCATGCCCAACGACGAACTGCAGGTCAACGTGCCGAGCGACTTCTCGTTTGGCAGCGAGCATGCCGAGATCCTGCCGGTCGGCCGGCCAGTGCTGGACAGCCTGGCCACCAACCTGGTGTCGCCGATGTTCCTGACGACGCGCATCCGCATCGTCGGCCACACCGACAGCCTGGGCAGCGAGGCCAGCAACGATGCGCTGTCATTGGCCCGCGCCAACAGCGTGCGCCGCCACCTCGAAGGCAAGGGCGTGGCCGCGGCCCGCATCGAGGTGCTGGGCCGCGGCGAGCGTGAACCGCTGGTGGGCAACGACAAGTCCTATGGCCGTGCGCTGAACCGGCGGGTGGAGATCTACCTGCGCGAGCCTGCCGTCAAACCCTGATCACCGACGCTGCGCAGTCGGCCAGCAGGCCGGCCGCCTACTTCTTGTCGATGCCGTGGGCCTTGGCCAGCGCGTCGCGCAGGATGCGGCCCCAGGCGGCAGCCACCGACGAGGCCTCTCAGGCATTGCCCACGCTGCGGGTCATCGTCGGGCTGCCCGACCCGCGGGCTTCGCACCGGTCGATCACCCGGGCCAGCACCTGGCCGGATTCGGCAGCGAACAGCTCGGCCCCCCGCGTCATCCGGCAGCCCGAGACGGTTGACGAGCGCCAGCGCCCCGCCGTCATGGTGTCGGGCGCGTTGACGCAGAGGCCGGTGATGCCGGGCTGCACCCGCAGCATGTCGGGGCCGGCGGTATCCACCATGGGGCAGCCGCTTTTGGCCTGGGGGGCCCTGGCGAACCCCTCCTGCACCTTCTTGACGCAGACGCCAGCAAGGCGGCACAGCACAGGTTGCCGATCAGTGTCATCGCGGCCCCCATTTTTTGCCCGGCATGGGCCGCGACGGCGGGATGAAGACGCCGACTACTCCAGGCAGCGGCATCCGGCCGCGACGCCGAATCGCAAGCGCGGCAGCCCACCAGACCGCAGGCCTGCCGCGCCCAGCCATCTGTCTCAGCGACTGGGCGGGTGTGCGGCGTCAGCGGCCTGTTCAGCGCCTGCCAACGGCTCGGCAGTCTCGTCGAGGGTTTGGCGGCGGCCTGCCGACCCGGCGTGCCCAGCCGGCTGCCACTGCAGCGGTGCCGGCTCGGCCCGGGCACGGCCAATGGCCACGCGGGCGCGGTCGGCCGGCGATGCAGGGCTGTCGGGTGCGTGCACCGACACGCGCACCGGCGCCGTAGCGCTGACCCGGCCGGCATCCGGGCCCGGCAGCGCCGCGGCAGGCCGCAAGCGCGGCCACAGCGCGGCGCCGGCAGCCAGCAGCCCGGCCGCGGCCAATGCCAGCAGCAGGGCCACCGTGCTGGCGGCGTCGCTGCGGGCTTGGCCGGCGGCCAACTCGGCTTGCTTCTCCACATCGTTCCACCATGCGGCCAAGTCAGCGTCCAGCTGCAAAAAGGCCTGCTGCGCCGGGCCGGTCAGCAGCAAACGGGCTGCCGTTGCGGCGGCCGGGTCTGCCGCGGCGCGGCGCGAGAGCACCATCAAGCGGTCCTGCACTTCCCAGAACCGGGTCACGCTGGCGCGCACCGCCGCATGGTGCCGGTGATCGGTCTCAGTCTTCAGGCGCAGCGCACAGGTCGCCAGCCGCAGCTCCATGCGCTGGCGCTGGCCCAGCATCTGCGACTCCAGCGCCGGCAGCTCGGCCGTGCCGCTCAGCACCAGGTGCAAGGCGGCCATGCCGCGCAGGTCTTCGACGCTGGCCGACATGTCGTGCAGCAGCCTCACCGACGGCAAGGTGTTCAGCTCGAACAGATCGACCTGCTGGTCGAGTTGGCGGATTCGGGTCAGCGACAGCGCAGTGCTCAGCCCCAGCAGCAACAGCAGCAGCGCAATGACCGCGGCCAGGCGCCGGCCCGGGGGCAGGTCAAAAAAGAGTTTCATCGGCAGGATCGGGTCGGCACAGCAGGCACACGCCAGCAACGGCGCTGCCCTGCATGGTGGCGCGCAACCGGTCCGGCCGATCGATGGATCAGCACCGCGCCAGCCGGGCTGATCGCCGTGGGTGATGGCGGCAGGCGGTGCGGGGCGGCACCGGGCGAGGGCCCGCTCTAGACCGGTCACCCTCCGGCGCCGACGGCGAAAAGTCCACAATAGTGCGAGAACGACAACACATCCAGCCCATGGCCACGAGACACCCGCACCGAGGTGCACCGCACCGCCTGTATTCACTGCTGGAAGTACGCGCACTGGCTGAAATGGCCATGCTGCCGCTTGCCTGGCCAATGTTGACGACCGCGCCGCATGGCGACGGCCACCCGGTGTTGCTGTTGCCGGGTTTCATGGCCGACGAGATCACGCTGGTGGCGATCAAGGCCTTCTTGAGCGGCCGGGGCTACGACGTGCAGACCTGGGGCCTGGGCCGCAACATCGGCTTCCAGCGGCGCCATGCCGAGGCGCTGGAGCAAAAGATCCGTCACCTGCACCACCACACCGGCCGCAAGGTCACGCTGGTGGGCTGGAGCCTGGGCGGGGTGTTTGCGCTGTACGGCGCGCACCAGGCCCCTGAATGTGTGCGCCAGATCATCACGCTGGGCAGCCCGGTCAGCGTCGATGCGGCGGGCAGCCAGTCACCCCGGCTGGTCAAGGTGCTCTACCGCATGGTCGCCCACCCGATGGGCCCCAACGTGCATGTGATGCAGCCGCGTGCCAAGAAAATGCGTGAGCACCTGGTGCCCAGCGTGCCCATGAGTTGCCTGTATTCGATCAGCGACGGCGTGGTGCCGCCGCAAGAGGCCACCATCGACGCGCCCGAGCAGGGCTACGAGAACATCCGGGTGGCAGGCAGCCACACCGGGCTGGGCTTCAACGCGATGGTGCTGTGCATCCTGGCCGACCGGCTGGCGCAGCCCGAGGGCGCCTGGACACCGTTCAAGCCCGAAGGGCTGTCGGGCATGGTGTACCGCATGATGACGCACGCGATGCTGCCGATCTGACAGCTTGGCGTTGCCGGTGCCGCCCGGCGTCCACCGGTCGTTTTACGCGGCCTTGGCCGATCTGCGGCGGCGGGCAGTGGCCGGCTTGCGCGGCGGCACCGCCAGCGCCAGGTACTCCTGGAAGCTGTCGCGCAGGCACAGCGCAAACGCCTCGGGGTCGGGCATCAGCTCGCGGCACGAGGTGGGCGAGATCACCAGGCGACCGTCGTAGCGGGTGACGGCAAAGGCCAGGCCCATGCCATCGGTGATCGGCAGGATGGCCGAGAAATAGCTCATGCGCGCGCCGCAGAGGTACAGCGGCACGGCAGGCGCCGGCACTTCGGTGATGGCGCAGTTGGCCGCTGGCGTGCGCGATCCCAGGCTGGCGCCGACCCGCGCCACCCACCGGCGCGACCAGGACAACCGCGGTGCCGGTGCCATGGCGCCGGCCTCGGCCAGGTCCGGGCTGTCGGCCACACGGGTCACACCGTCGGGCGCCTGCCGGGCCTGGGCCTTGACCGCCGCCAGCCGCTGCAACGCATCGGCGATATCGGTACCCAGTTGCACATGGCGCCAGTGCATGGCACCGGCGACCGCGCCCGCCCCGCTGACCTCTGGCTGCGCCACCAGGGCGGTCAGGTTGCGGCCCTCGGGCAGTTCACCCTTGGCATCCAGGTAACGGCGCAGCGCACCGCCACACACCGCCAACACCACGTCTTCGACCGTCGCACCATCGACCAGACCGCGGACGGCCTCGACCTCGGCGTCGGTGAAACGGCGGGTCTCCAGCACCCGGTGCGGCGACACGACGGCGTTGAAGCGAGTGACCGGCAGGTTCTGCGGCCGCAGCAGCATCTCGCTGGCCAGCGCGGCGGCGGCCGGTGCGACATGGGTCGCCACCCGCGCCAGCGGCCGGACCAGGCGCAGCGGCGCGGTGGCCGACTTGACCAGGCCCCGGCCCACCAGCGACAAGCGCCCCGGTGCCGAATCGGCAAACCACGGGCTGGACGGGCCATCGGGCAGCGGCACACTGCTGTCGTCGAGCAGCAGCGCGCTGAGTTCGCTCAAGCGCTGCGGCCCCACCGCCGCAAGATGTGTTTTGAGCAGCACCGCAAAGCTGCCCACCGGCAGGTCGAGAAAACTGTCCAGCCCCTCGATGACGTAGAGCTCCCACAACGGGCGGTCCAAATCGAGCGCCCGTGAATGGATGCGCGAGACCTGGATGCAAAACTGCCGCCAGTCACCCGGCTTGGGCAGGGCGATGTGGCGGACGTGGTACTCCAGGTCAAAGTCCTGGTCATCCACCCAGTACGGGTGGTCAAGCCCCAGCGGCACGGTCTGCAGCCGCTGGCGGAACAGCGGGGACGCGGACAGCCGGCGCTCGATGTGCGCCAGCACCGTCTTGAACCGCACCACCCCGCCAGCCGCGGTGGCCTGGTCGAAGATGTGCAGCAGGCTGACGTTGGCGTTCGAGGTCGCGGTGTCCGAGTACAGGTACCCCGCGTCGTGCCCGCTGAGCTGGCGCATCGCGATGGCCTGCCGATCAGGCGGCGATGGCGTCGGACACGGCGTCAAGCTGCGCCGCCGGGCTGGCCTTGGCGGCACGACGGGCACGCGGGGCCTTGGCGACCACAGCCACCGGCTTGGCAGCGGGCTTGCGCACGGCCTTGGGCTTGACGGCGGCCTTGACTTCGGCAACCAGCGGGGCGACGGCCTTCCTGGCCTTCTTCACGGTGGCGGCAGCGGTCTGGGCGACAGCGTCGACCTGGGCGTCTTGCTTGGCGCCGGCACGGCGACCGGCCGGCGCGGCACGCTTGGCCTTGACCACCGCTGACTTGACCACCGACTTGGCCTTGACCGGGGCGCCCGGCAACTTGCCGGCACCGGCAGCCACACGCTCGGAGATCGCCAGCGCGGCTTGTGCGCCCGGCAGGCTGATGCGCACGGCGGCTTGCAGGCTGGACGCAACGACGCGGTTGTCGACACCGTCTACCAGATCGGCCACGCGGCTGACCCGGGTGCTCACGCCCGAGCTGCTCATCTCGATGGCGCGCTCGGTGCGGCTGCGGACGGCGTCCAGACCCCTGGCGGCCAGGCCGGTCACGTTACCGCTGGCACGGCGCAGGGCGGCCGCCAGACGCGGCGCCAGGCGCTCGGCGCCTTGCTTGGCGGCGCGGTCGACACCACGCTGCATCGCGCTGATCAGGCGATGGCCGCCGGCACGGTAGGCGCCGACAGCACGCTCGGCCGCTTGGGTGTAGTTGGCAACGGTCTTGAGGGTGACGGCACGCAGGCTGGTTGGGGTCATGATGGTCTTTCGCAAAAGGTTGAGACGGGGAACTTGTGGGGTGCAGGCTGTGCACCAAGACCGTCAGTGTGCCGCGCAAGGTCTAGAGCGCGAAACCCAATCCGAGGGTAAAAACCTAGGCTTTTGACTCCAAACCATGGCGTTGCCAGCACCGATCCTGCACGGCGGCAGCACCGGCCACCGGCCACAAAGCACCCGGCACAGCCACCCGAAGCACCGCAGAATGCAGGCCACGGCCCTGCACCCGCTCCCGCCCATACCCCCAACCCGCCCTCCACGGCCGAACACCGCAATGCACTGCCTGAAGGTTGCCTGATGAGCCCCGCCTCCCCCGACGACGACCCCACCCACGCGCTGGACGACTTTGTGCGGCGCATGCGCCCGGCCGCCCAGCCCGCTGCCGCAGCGGACGCCGACCTGTCGGACCTGCAGGACGGCTTGCTGGCCCGGCTGCATCCCGAGCGCGCCACCGGCACGGCCGGCGCGGTCCGGCCCAAAGGTGGCACGCTGCGCAGCGGCCAGACCTGGGACGCTGACGATGTGGTGGACGTGCCCGAGGTACAACTGCCCCGCGTGCCGCCAGACCGCACCGACATCCCCGCCGTGACCTTGCCGATCGTCGACCTGGTGGCCGAGCAGGCGCAGGCGGCGTCCTCGCCCGTGATCGACCTGCCGCAGGTCATCACGCCACCGCTCCCCGACGCCGGGGCACTGGACGATGCCACGCGCCGCGCCAGCCACGGTGTGGCAGCGCAGCAAGACAGCGAGGACCACGACAACGCCGAGGCCGTCTGGCAGCCGGGCCTGCAATCGCTGCAACTGCGGCGTGCCAGCCACCCGCGCCTGCTGGCCACCTGGCAGCCCGGCGCCTGGACCGGCGCGGTGCGGGAGGTGCTGGCGTCCACCACCGAGTTTGTCACCACGCCAGGGGGCACGGCGGTCGAAACCTACCCGCCACACCGCTTGCTGCTGCTGTGGCCACCGCAACGGCTGGACGCGCCCACCCCCGGCCGCTGGCCGCAGCAGGTCAAGCTGTCCGCCGTGCCAGCCGACCAGGCCGCCGAGGTGTTGGTGGGCCTGTTGCCCGGTCCTGAACTGCTGTGGATCCAGACCGCAGCCGGGCAGATCGACTGGGCGCTGGCCGCCGAGATCGTGCTGCACCACGACAGCACGCTGCGGCCGTTCCAGGCCAACGGCCTGCGTGCCTTCATCGCGTCGGAGCGCGAGGCCACGTTTGCCCGGCTCAATGCCGACTACGACCTTCCCGGCGGGTCGGGCGCGGTGCTGCGGCGCTGAGCCAGCCCGCTCGATCCGCCCACTTGCCGGCCCGGCAGCACCGTCACCCGCTGGGCCGAAGCCGGCAGCGGCCGGGCCAGGCAGCGTCAAAACCAGTGCCCGATCAGCATCGCCAGGAAGCTCAGCACCAGGCTGGACGCCAGCGGCACGTAGAACTCCCGGCCCCAGAAGCGCAGCGTGAAATCACCCGGCAGGCGGCCCAGGCCTAACTTGCGCAGCCAGCGCTGCAGGCCGCCGAACAGGATCAGCGCCAGGAAAAAGACGATCAGCCAGCGCATGGATGGGGGCGCCGGTGCCTCACAGCCGATGGCTGCGATCACCCAGGGCAAAACCCAGCGGCTCGAACGCCAGCCCCCGCGACATCGCGATGACCTTGAACAACTCGCCCATCTCGTGCTCGTTGACCAGCTTTTGCGCCATCGCGCGCTGCGCCAGGCTGGCGCCGGCCAGCAGGTCCACCAGGCCGCAATTGATCAGGAACCGCGCCTGCGAGCTGTAGCCGATCACGTCCAGCCCGGCGTCCTGCCCGGCCAGCGCGATGCCGCTGAAGTTGACATGGGCGGTGATGTCCTTGGCCCCCACCTCGACCAGCGGGTCGGTGTCGGCGCGGTGGGCCTGGTGGCACATCAGCGTG